>NZ_JAWDIE010000008.1:0-142814 GCF_037688875.1 Amphibiibacter pelophylacis | reverse complement strand
AAATTTCTCCAAAAAAACTTCAGCGCGGCCCAAAAAACCAGGCGAGCTGCCCTGCGGTAGACGCATCCAGCCCTGCAGCGGCATCAGCCTGACCTTCGCGCACAGCGCTGATTCGGCCCAGCAGCTGGCTGCACAGCGCCTTGCCCAGCTCCACGCCCCACTGGTCGAAACTGTTCAGGCCCCACAGGCTGCCCATGACAAAAACGCGGTGCTCGTAAAGGGCGATCAGGGCGCCCAGACGCGCCGGCGTCAGGCGGTCCAGAGCGATCAGCGTGCTGGGGCGATTGCCGCTGAAGGTGCGGTGACGCGCCAGACAGTCGGGGTCCAGCTCGCGGCTGGCGGTGGGCGCCTGCTCCTGACGCGCTTCGTCCGTGGGCTTGCCCTGCAGCAGCGCCTGCGCCTGCGCCAGGCCATTGGCCAGCAGCTTGTCGTGGGCGTCGCGGTGCGGGTGATCGGGCTCGCGGATCAGGATGAACTCGACCGGGACCACGTCTGTGCCCTGATGGATCATCTGGAAGAAGGCGTGCTGGCCGTTGGTGCCAGGCTCACCCCAGATCACCGGGGAAGTCTCGACCGCAATCGGCTGGCCGTCAAAATCAACGCTCTTGCCGTTGGATTCCATCTCCAGCTGCTGCAGATAGGCGGGCAGGCGCTGCAAGGCTTGGCTATAGGGCGCGATGGCGCGCGTGGGGCAGCCGACGAAATCGCGGTTCCACAGATCCAGCAGAGCCATCTGCACGGGCAGGCTGGTGGCCAGCGGCGCGGTGCGGAAATGCTCGTCCATGGCGTGCGCACCGGCCAGGAAATCGCGGAAGGCCGCGCTGCCAATGGCAATGGCGATGGGCAGGCCAATCGACGACCACAGCGAATAGCGCCCGCCCACCCAGTCCCAGAAACCGAAGGTGGTGGTCACGCCGAAATCAGCGGCCGCCTTCAGGTTGGTGGTGACGCCCACGAAGTGGCGGGCAATGTCGCTGCCGCCTTCGCGCAGGAACCACGCCTTGGCCAGACGCGCGTTGGCCAGCGTTTCCTGCGTGGTGAAGGTTTTGGACGCGACGATGAACAGCGTGCTCTCGGGGCGAACCTGGTCCAGCACCGCCTGCAGGTCAGCCGCATCGACGTTGGAAACGAAGTGGTAGCGGCGCCGTGCGTCGGTGTGTGGCGCCAGCGCGCGCACCACCATCTGCGGGCCCAGATCGCTGCCACCGATACCGATGTTGACGATGTCGGTGTAAGGCGAGCCCTCGGCGCGCACCTGGTCGGCGAAGGCCAGCATGCGCTCGCGCACGGCCACGACCTCGTCCAGCCCCTCGGCGTTGGCGCGGCCCGGCCAGCGCTGCGGATGGCGCAACGCCATGTGCAGCACGGCGCGGCCCTCCGTCGTGTTGATGGCCTGACCGTCGAACAGGGCATCGCGGTGGGCTTCGAGCGCGCATTCGCGCGCTAGGTCAGTGAGCGCGGCCTGGATGTCGGCGTTCCAGCGCTGCTTGGACACGTCCACGCGCAGGCCAGCGGCCTCCCAAGTGTAGCGGCTGGCGCGCTGCGGGTCGGCGGCAAAGGCCGCGCGCATGTCCAGATCACGTCCTTGCGCATCCCACAGCCGGGTCAGGGTCTGCCAGGCGGCGGCGTGGTCGCAGCGGGGGCCGGGGCGGAATGGCGCTCCGGGAAGAACAGCAGAGGTCATCAGCGCACTCCTTCGATCAGGGTATCGAGCAGTCGGGCGTCGTGGGCGAAGGCGCGGATGCCTTCGGAGAGTTTTTCCGTGGCCATGGCGTCTTCGTTCAGGGCCCAGCGGAAGGCTTTTTCGTCGAAGGAGACGGCCGCTTGCGCCGCGCCGGTTCCGGCTTTGAGCACCACCGGCGCCGCGTCCGGGCTGGCCTGCAGGCTGGCGAGCAGATCGGGGCTGATCGTCAGCAGATCGCAGCCTGACAGCGCCAGAATCTGGCCCACGTTGCGAAAGCTCGCGCCCATGATCTGGGTCGGGATGCCGTGCTGCTTGTAGTAATGGAAGATGCGGGTGACCGACTGCACGCCCGGATCAGCCAGACCGGCGTTGGCGGCTTCGTCCCACCTGGCGCCCTGGTTCTTCTTGTACCAGTCGTAAATACGGCCGACAAAGGGCGAGATCAGGCGCACGCCCGCCGCGCCGCAGGCCACAGCCTGGCAGAAGGCGAACAGCAGCGTGAGGTTGCAGCGTATGCCCTGGCGCTCCAGCACCGCTGCGGCCTGGATACCTTCCCAGGTCGAAGCGATCTTGATCAGCACGCGCTCGCGCGGCACGCCCGCCGCCTCGTACAGCGCCATGATGCGCAGCGCGCGCTGCACGGTGGCGTCGGTGTCAAAAGACAGGCGCGCATCGACTTCGGTGCTGACGCGGCCGGGCACGACCTTGAGGATCTCCAGACCAAATCGCACCAGGACGCGGTCCACGCGCTCGTCCAGCGGCAGGCTGGCGTGGGCGCGCGCGACTTCGTCCAGCAGCGGGCGGTAGTCGGGCTGCTGCACCGCCTTGAGGATGAGCGAGGGATTGGTCGTGGCGTCCTGCGGCGCAAACTGCGCCAACTGCAGGAAGTTGCCCGTGTCAGCGACGACGGTGGTGTGCTGTTTGAGGTGTTCGAGCTGGTTCATGAGAATCTGTCCTTGAAAAAGGGTTCACCGCGAAAATCGGGATCAGTGCAGCGGGGTCGCACCGCGCCACAGCGACTGCGCCGTGGCCTGAGGATCGCTGCTGGAAAGGATGTCCGGCAGGGCCTGCTCCAGCTTGCCACAGTCGGCGCGCAGGATCTGCTGTTTGATGGGCAGCAGGCGGCTGGGATGCATGGAAAACTGCCGCAGACCCATGGCCAGCAGCAGATCGGTCAGCTGCGGGTCGCCCGCGAGTTCGCCGCAGATGCTCGCCGTCTTGCCCGCGCGGTGGGTCAGCGCGATGGTGCGCTGCAGCAGATGCAGCACAGCAGGGTGCCAAGGGTCGTACAGGTCGGAGACCTGCTCGTCGGCGCGGTCCACCGCCAGGGTGTACTGGATGAGATCGTTCGTGCCTATCGAGACGAAATCGGCGTGCGGCAACAGCACGTCCAGCGCAATCGCCGCCGCCGGGACTTCCACCATGATGCCCAGCGGCACGGCCTCGTCGAAGGGGATGCCTGCGGCGCGCAGCTCGTTCTGGGCCTGGGTCAGGTACTGGCGCACCTGCAGCGCCTCGCGCACATGCATGAGCATGGGCACCAGGATGCGCAGGCGGCCGTGGGCGCTGGCCCGCAGGAGCGCGCGCAGCTGGGTGAGGAACATGGTCGGCTCGGCCAGGCTCCAGCGGATGGCGCGCAGGCCCATGGCCGGGTTCAGGCCCCGGTCGGCGCGGCTGTCGGTGCTGCCGCGCTCCAGCGGCTTGTCGGCGCCGATGTCTATGGTGCGGATGGTGACGGGGCGCTCGCCCATGGCCTCGCAGACGCTGCGGTAGGCCTGAAACTGCTCTTCCTCGCCAGGCAGGCTGCCCGCGCGCTGCATGAAGAGGAACTCGCTGCGGAACAGGCCGATGCCCGCCGCACCCGCCGCCAGCGCCGTGGCCGCGTCGCCCGGCAGCTCGATGTTGGCGTGCAGGCTGATGTCCACGCCATCCAGCGTCTGCGCCGCTGTGCCACGCAGGCGCAGCAGGCGGTCGCGGTCCAGCCGCGAATGCTGCTGGCGGTAGCGGTACTCTTCCAGCACGATGGGCGACGGGTCCACGATGACCACGCCCGCGTCGCCGTCAATGACCAGCAGATCGTCAGATCGGATCAGCGCACTGGCTTCGGTGGCGCCGACCACGGCCGGAATGTCCATGCTGCGCGCCACAATGGCGGTGTGCGAGGTCTTGCCCCCCACGTCGGTGACAAAGCCGCGAAACACGCTGCGCCGGAAGTGCATCATGTCGGCGGGGCCGATGTCGTGGGCGACCAGGATCAGCTCCTCGCCCGGCTCGGCGCCCTGCACCGCCGCCACAGGATCGACCGGGGCAGGCGCGGCGCCCGGTGGAACCTCGCGTCCGGCGCGCACGCGGCGCACCAGGCGGTCGACCACCTGCTCCAGGTCCATCTTGCGCTCGCGCAGATAGGGGTCGTCCATTTCGTCGAACTGCTGGGTCAGCACGTCCAGCTGCGAGGCCAGCGCCCATTCGGCGTTGTAATGGCGCTCGCGCACCCAGACCTTCACCGCCTCGATCAGCACCTGATCGTGCAGCAGCATCTGGTGGACTTCCAGCAGCGCGCCCAGTTCGGCCGGTGCGTCGGGGGGCAGATCGTCGCGCAAGGCGGTGATTTCGGCGGAGATTTCATCGCGCGCCACGCGCAGCCGCAGCAGCTCGCCGGGCACATCGGCTTCGGTGACGAAGGCGTGTTCGACCTCCAGACGCCCCGCGCCCAGGCGCACCGCGCGCCCGATGGCCACGCCGCGCGACACCGACAGTCCAAAAATCTGGATGCTCATGGCGCCCCTTGTTCTGTGCCTTGCGGGCTCACTGGCCTTCGCCGAACTTGTCCTCGAAGAGCTGCAGCAGGGCCGCCAGCGCTTCGGCCTCGTCCGGGCCATTGACTTCGATCTCGATCTCGGCGCCCAGCCCGGCGGCCAGCATCATCACGCCCATGATGCTTTTGGCGTTGATGCGCCGCCCGTTGCGCGACAGGAAAACCTCGCTTTTGAACGATCCGGCCAGCTTGGTCAGCTTGGCCGAGGCGCGGGCATGCAGCCCGAGTTTGTTGCTGACGGTGATGCTGGCCTGTTGCATGCTCTGTAGTTCCTGAAATCCGGATGGGTTTGATCTGGGGAAAATCGTAAGGGATGCGGCGGTGGCGAGCGAAAACGGGATCACGCTGCGGGATCAGCCGCTGCGCTCCACGGCCATGACGCCGTCGCGGGCGCCGTCCAGGGCGCGCTGGCGGACCAGCTCCAGCGTGGCGTCGGGCTTCTGCGCCGCCGAGACCGCGCGCCACAGCATGGGCACGTTCAGCCCGCTGACCAGCGCCACGCGCTCGTCGTCGACAAAGCGCCGGGCCACATTGCAGGGCGTGGCACCAAACACGTCGGCCAGGATCAGCACCTGCGGGTGACACGCGCGCTGCAACGCATCGCGGATGCGCGATTCCAGCGCATCGCAGCCCAGATCGGGCGTCACGTCCAGCACCTGCAGACAGGTGTCGCAATCGCTGTAGACGTGCGCCGCCGCCTCATGGAACGCCTGCGCCAGGGGCGCGTGCGCAATCACCAGCAGTGCAACCATAGACCTTTCCCGGCGCCAGACGTGACGCAATCGCCGAAGTATCACCCGATTTGGGCGTGGCCTGACGGCCCGGCGCGCAAATTGCCCGCCCCGTGGTGCTAGGATTGCCGCTATGAAGCTGTCCGACACGGGCCCAGACGCCCGGCCTTGCGCCCCCGAAGTTGCTGCCACCCTGCGCGACGAGGTCCTGTCCAGCCACGCCTACGCCGTCCCTCCGGCCACCGGCCTGATCAAGCTGGACGCCATGGAAAACCCCTTCCCGCTGCCCGCCGCCCTGCAGGATGCGCTGGGCCAGCGCCTGGCCCATCTGGCCGTGAACCGCTACCCCGACCCGGCCCACCAGGCCAGCCTGCGCGCCGCGCTGCGCCAGCACGAAGGTCTGGCGGATGGCCTGGATGTGATGCTGGGCAATGGCTCGGACGAGCTGATCGCGCTTCTGTCGCAGGCCGTGCGCGGCCCGGACGGCTCGCCCGGCACCGTGCTGGCGCCCGAACCGGGCTTTGTCATGTACGGCGTGTCGGCGCGCCTGAACCGCCAGAATTATGTGGGCGTGCCGCTGAAGGCTGACGACTTTGGTCTGGACGCCCCGGCCATGGTCACCGCCATCCGCGAACACCGCCCCGCGCTGGTCTATCTGGCCTACCCCAACAACCCCACCGCCAACCTGTTTGACGACGAGGCCGTCGCGCAGGTGGTCGATGCGGTGCTGGCCAACGGCCACGGTTTTGTCGTCTTTGACGAGGCCTATCAGCCTTTTGCCTCGAAATCGCAACGTGCGCGTCTGGGCCAGTCGCCGCAGATCCTGGTCATGCGCACGCTGAGCAAGTTCGGTCTGGCCGGAGTGCGCCTGGGCTATCTCATGGGCCCGACCGAAGTGATCGCGCAGCTGGACAAGGTGCGCCCGCCTTACAACATCAGCGTGCTCAATCTGGAGTGCGCGCTGTTTGCGCTGGAACACGCCAGTGAGTTCGCCCGCCAGGCGCGCCTGATCCGCGACCAGCGCGAACAGCTTTGCGGCCTGCTGGGCGCGCTGCCCGGCGTGCGCTGCTGGCCCAGCCAGGCCAACATGATCCTGCTGCGTGTGGGCGACAGCGACGCGCAGGCCACCGCCGTGCACGCCAGCCTGCGGGCACAGGGGGTGCTGGTCAAGAACATCAGCGCGGCCCACCCGCTGCTGCGCGGCTGCCTGCGCCTGACGGTGGGCAGCCCCGAAGAAAACATCGCCCTGGTGCGCAGCCTGCACCAGGCCCTGGACGACTCCCGTCAACCCGGCTGAATGCCGGCTGCAACAACCCTGACACACACTGCCATGAGCCCATCTGCCGCCGCGCCCCGCACCGGCCGCGTCGAACGCAACACCTCCGAAACCCGCATCGCTGTCGCCGTGACCCTGGACGGCAGCGGCCGCGCCAGCCTGGCCACGGGCATCGGCTTTCTGGACCACATGCTGGACCAGATCGCCCGCCACGGCATGATGGACCTCGATATCCAGGTCCAGGGTGATCTGCACATCGACGGCCACCACACCGTGGAGGACACCGGCATCGCGCTGGGTCAGGCCTTCGCGCAGGCCGTCGGCGACAAGAAAGGCCTGACGCGCTACGGCCACGCCTACGTGCCGCTGGACGAAGCGCTGTCGCGCGTGGTGGTTGATTTCTCTGGCCGCCCCGGGCTGCACTTTCACGTGCCCTTCACCGCCGGGATGATCGGCCAGCTGGACACCCAGCTGGTGTTCGAGTTCTTCCAGGGCTTTGTCAACCACGCCGGGGTGACGCTGCACATCGACAACCTCAAGGGCATCAACGCCCATCACCAGTGCGAGACGGTGTTCAAGGCCTTTGGCCGCGCACTGCGCATGGCGCTGACGCTGGATCCGGCCAGCGCAGGGGTCGTCCCTTCGACCAAAGGCTGCCTGTAATGGCCCCGCCCCGCGACCGCGTGGTCATTGTCGATTTCGGCATGGGCAACCTGCACTCGGTCCACCAGGCGCTGCGCCACGCAGGGGCCGATCTGCCGGTCGACATCAGCATCAGCCAGGACCCCGACACCGTGCGCGCCGCCGACCGCGTCGTGCTGCCCGGACAAGGCGCCATGCGCGACTGCATGCAGCACCTGCAGGACACCGGCATGGCCGACGCCGTGCGCGACATTTTCGGCCACCAGCCGCTGCTGGGCATCTGCGTGGGCCTGCAGATGCTGCTGGAGCACAGCGCCGAGCACGACTGCGCGGGCCTCGGACTGCTGCCCGGCCAGGCGCACCGCTTCGACGCCGCGCTGACCCAGGAAGACGGCAGCCGCATCACCGTGCCGCAGATGGGCTGGAATGCCGTCTGGCAGCACGATGACCACCCGCTGTGGGCCGGGATTCCCAACGGCTCGCCGTTTTATTTCCTGCACAGCTACTACGCCATGATGGCGCGCCAGGACGATATCGCGGGCGAAGCCGATTACGGCCTGCGCTACTGCTGCGCGCTGCAGCACGGCAGCGTGTTCGCGACCCAGTTTCACCCGGAAAAAAGCGCGGCGGCCGGTTTGCGGCTGCTGCGCAATTTCCTGCGCTGGCAGCCCCCTGCCAGGGCACAATGAGCCTCGTCGTGCGCCGCACGACATCTATTTCTGACCTGAATCTCCCCACCTGACCATGCTGCTCATTCCGGCCATCGACCTCAAGGACGGTCAATGCGTGCGCCTTGAACAAGGCGATATGAACGTTTCCACCACTTTTGGCATCGATCCCGGTGCCATGGCCACGCGCTGGCTGGATGCGGGCGCGCGCCGCCTGCATCTGGTGGACCTGAACGGCGCTTTTGCCGGAAAACCTGTCAACGCGGTGGCGATCAAATCCATCGTCGCGGCCGTCGGCGCGGACATCCCCGTCCAGCTGGGCGGCGGCGTGCGCGATCTGGACACCATCGAGCGCTATCTGGACGCCGGGCTGTCCTACATCATCATCGGCACGGCCGCGGTGAAAAGCCCCGGCTTCCTTCGCGACGCCTGCAGCGCTTTTCCGGGCCAGATCATCGTCGGCCTGGACGCCAAGGACGGCAAAGTCGCCACCGACGGCTGGAGCAAGCTCACGCACCACAACGTCGTGGACCTGGCCAAAAAGTTCGAAGATTACGGCGTTGAATCGGTCATCTACACCGACATCGGCCGCGACGGCATGCTCACGGGCATCAACATCGAAGCTACCGTCATGCTGGCGCAGGCGCTGACTATTCCGGTGATCGCCTCGGGCGGGCTGGCCGGCATGGCCGACATCGAGCAGCTGTGCGCCGTCGAATCCGAAGGCGTCGAAGGCGTGATCTGCGGCCGGGCGATTTACACCGGCGCGCTGGATTTCACCGCCGCCCAGGACCGCGCCGACGAACTCGGCCCGGTCGCCTGACCCATGCTGTGCAAACGCGTCATTCCCTGCCTGGACGTGACGGGCGGGCGCGTGGTCAAGGGCGTCAATTTCGTCGAACTGCGCGACGCGGGTGATCCGGTCGAAATCGCCGCGCGCTACAACGAGCAGGGCGCCGACGAGCTGACCTTCCTGGACATCACCGCCACCAGCGACGACCGCGACCTGATCCTGCACGTGATCGAAGCCGTGGCCTCGCAGGTCTTCATCCCGCTGACGGTGGGTGGCGGCGTGCGCAGCGCGGCCGACGTGCGCCGCCTGCTCAACGCCGGAGCGGACAAGACCAGCTTCAATTCGGCCGCCATCGCCAACCCGGACGTCATCGCCGACTGCGCCGACAAATATGGCTCGCAGTGCATCGTGGTCGCCATCGACGCCAAGGCCCGCACCGGCGAGGCGCTGGCGCAGCGCGGCCCGGGCTGGAATGTGTACTCGCACGGCGGGCGCCGCGATACGGGCCTGGACGTGCTGGAATGGGCCGACGCCATGACGCAGCGCGGCTGCGGCGAGCTTCTGCTGACCAGCATGGACCGCGACGGCACGCGCAGCGGTTTCGATCTCGAACTGACCCGCGCCGTCACCCAGCGCGTCAGCGTACCGGTGATCGCCTCGGGCGGCGTCGGGACGCTGGACCATCTGGCCGATGGCATCCAGCTGGGCGGCGCCAGCGCCGTCCTGGCCGCCAGTATTTTCCATTTTGGCGAGCACACCGTGGGCGAAGCCAAGGCGCTGATGGCCGGTCGCGGCATTCCCGTGCGCCTGTAAAGCCGGAATCGTGAAGCTGCCCAAGCCGCCCGCGCAGGTCCGCATCATCGGCGGGCACTGGCGGCGCAGCCTGCTGCCCGTGGCCGACCGCCCCGGGCTGCGCCCCACGCCCGACCGTCTGCGCGAAACCCTGTTCAACTGGCTGGGCGATGTCTCCGGCCTGACGCTGCTGGACGCTTTCGCAGGCAGCGGCGCGCTGGGGCTGGAAGCGGCCTCGCGCGGCGCGGCGCGCGTGACGCTGCTGGAGCGCGATCCCCTTCTCGTGCGCAGCCTGCAAACCACGCTGTCCCGCCTGACGCCGCCCCCGGGCACGCAGGTGCAGATCCAGCGCGGCGATGCGCTGGCCTGGTCGCCCTCTGCGCCGCTGGATGGCGTCTTCCTGGACCCGCCTTTCGACGCCGATATCTTCGCTCTGACCCTGCAGCGCGCCACCGCCTGGCTGGCGCCCGGCGCCTGGGTCTACCTGGAAGCCCCCGCCGAATGGACCGCCTGGCCGCCCGGGCTGGAACGCATCAAGCACGCCCGCGTGGGGCAGGTGCACGGGCAGGTGGCGGTGTGGCAGGGGTGAATCGGGACGAGCAGGGGTTCTCTCAGAACAGACCCTGAACGGCGCGCTTCTCGCGCCAGGCCTCCTGGACGAAGGGGTCGGTCACGCCATAAGTGCCATGGCCCTTGCGCATGATGAGGTTGGCGGCCAGCAGCTCGTTGACGGCCGGCTGGATTTCTTCGACGCGCACCTCGCGGCCCACGGCCTTGGAATAATCCTGCGCCGACTCGGCCGAGAAGACCTTGCGCGCATCACCTTCCGTAGCGGCAATGCGGTCGAAGACGGCAACGGCCAGACGACCAAGCTGCTCAACCTTCATCAGCTCAATGTCTGCCGCGCCCGAGCGCAGCGTGGCCGCAATCACCGGCAGAAAATCGTCCGGGTCGCCGCCCGGCGGCAGGCTGAGCATAAGCTGGCGCAGCGCTTTGAGCATCTCTTCCGGCCGGTGGCCCAGCCGGGCGAAGCACTGTGTGGCCACGGCGTGCGAGGGCAGCGGCTGCGCTCCTTCGGCCTGCAGACGCTGCAGCAGGTGGGCCACATAATCGCCGTTGAGCACGGGGTACTCGACCGACGTGGCGCCCACAAAGGCCTGGTTGCGCCGCGCCGTCAGCTCGCTGACCAGAGCCCGGTGCGATCCGGTGCCGATGAAAATGAAGTGCCCCGGCGACTGCGGACGCGGGTTGATGGCGTCGCGCGCGGCCTTGAGTGCCAGCAGCATCTGGTGACCGTCGTCCGAGGTGATGGCGTGCTGCACCTCGTCCACGATCAGGACCACGTGGGTTCTGGCCTGATCGACCACCTCGGTGAGCGCCTGCGCGATGGTCGGTCCGCCGTGGGTGCCCAGCCGCTCCAGGGTGAATCCGAACTTGATGCCCATTGCCTCGACATCCGCGCCGGTAACGCGACCCAGCTGACGCAGCAGGCGCGAGCCGGGGCTCTGCAGCTCGGCCAGAGCGCGGCGCACAGCGGCCAGCATGAGGGCGGCCGGGCTGGCCTGGCTGTCGCTCCACAGATCAACGTAAATCACCAGCGCGCCCGCTGCCTCCAGCGCCGGGATGAGATCGTTGAGCAGAAACGTCGTCTTGCCCGTTCGGCGCAGACCCGACAGGAACAGCCCTGAGCGCAACCCCTCATCGAGAACGCTGGGCTGAAGCAGTCGCTGGGCCATCTGGATGGCCAGCGCAGTGCGGGGGTAGATGCTGCTCATGACTTTGGTCTAAATTATTTCTCAGGAATAATTATAGGCCAAGAATAATTTCACCAAAAGAGCAGCGCTTGCGCCTTTCACAGCCCCCCTACTCCCGCCTACTCCCCCCGCTCCCAATCCTGCCCCGGCGTTTCGCGCAGGCAGACCAGCCCGACCAGCAGCGCCAGCGCGGCGACCAGCACCGGGTAGATCAGGCCGCTGTAGAGGTTGCCGGTGAGCGTCACCACCGAATACGCCAGCGGAGTCAGCACGCCGCCAAACCAGCCGTTGCCCAGGTGGTAAGGCAGGCTCATCGAGGTGTAGCGCACCCGCGTGGGGAAAAGTTCAGCCAGCAGCGCACCCAGCGGGGCGTAGACCAGTGCCACCAGCACGACCAGCCAGGTCAGCAGCCCCCACAGCGCCAGCCAGTGCACGCGGCCCAGATCGGCCTGGGTGGGGTAACCGGTGCTTTCCAGCGCGCGGCGCAGTTCTTCCCCCTGGGATTCGCGCACGCGCTGCGCGTCCTGCGGCGCAAGGCCGCGCGTGCCTTCGACATCGACCAGGTTGTCGCCGACGCGGATCTGCGCGTCACGCTCGGTGGGCCAGCTTTCGGTGCGGTAGCTCAGGGCGTAACTGGCCAGCAGGCGCTTGGCCTCGTCGCAGGAGCTGAACGTGGCGGGCGCACCGGTGATGTCGAACTGCGCACTGCACTGGCTGGGCAGGGCGTAGAGCACCACGCCCTGGCGGTTCTGCGCCGCCGCCAGGGCAGGGTTGGCGGCACGCACCAGGCCCTCGAAAGTGGGAATAAAGGTCAGCGCCGCCAGCGCAAAACCCAGCATCACGAAGGGCTTGCGGCCATAGCGGTCGCTAAGCGCGCCCACCCAGAAAAACAGCGGCAGCGCCGTCAGCAGCGCCAGCGCCAGCATCAGGTTGACCACAGTGCCGTCCAGGCGCACGTGCTGGGTCAGGAACACCGCCACGTAGAACTGGCCGGTGTACCAGATGACCGCCTGCCCGGCCGTCAGGCCAAAGAGCGCAACCAGCATGCGGCGCAGGTTGCTCCAGCGGCCGAGGCTGTCGCGCAGCGGGTGTTCGGTGGTGCGGCCCTGGCGGCGCAGCGCCATGAAAACGGGCGATTCGCGCAGCTTGGCGCGCACATACATGGACACCGCCAGCAACAGCAGCGAGCCCAGGAAAGGCAGGCGCCAGCCCCAGTCCTGCCAGGCCTCGGCGCCCAGCAGCGCCCGCAGCGAGACGATGCTGCACAGCGACAGCAGCAGCCCCAGCGTCGCCGTCGCCTGCACCCAGGCCGTGTAGCGCCCGCGCTGCGCGGCCGGGACATGCTCCGCCACATAGATCACCGCCCCGGCGTATTCACCGCCAATGGCCAGGCCCTGCATCAGCCGCATCAGCACCAGCATCAGCGGCGCAGCCACGCCGATGCTGGCGTAATTGGGCAGCACGCCAACCACCGCCGTAGACAGGCCCATCAGCATGATGGTGATCAAAAAGGTGTATTTGCGCCCGACCATGTCGCCGATGCGGCCAAACAGCACGGCGCCAAAGGGCCGCACCACAAAGCCCGCCGCGAAGGCCAGCAGCGCCAGCGTGTAAGCGGACGAGGCGCCCAGGCCCGAGAAAAACTGCGCCGCCAGAATCTCGGCCAGTGACCCGTACAGGTAGAAGTCGTACCACTCGACCATCGTCCCCAGCGTCGAAGCCAGCACCACCCGGCGCTGCTCGCGGCTTAAAGGGGCGGAAGACACCTCAACGTCCCGGCCTTGAGTCGGTGCAGGTCGCGCAGGCCACCGCGCGGCGCTGCGGCAGCTGCGCCACGCACTGCGCCCGCCAGGCGTTGCTGGCGCGCGACCAGGCCGCGATCTCGTCCAGGCTGCGCCAGCAGCCCAGGCAGTAGCGCCCCTGGGCGTCCAGCGCGCACACGCCCACGCAGGGTGAGGCCACCGGAGCAGCATCCAGGTCGGGAGCGTCGGCGGCGCTCATCAGGGATCAGGGGGGCGTGACCGCCGGTGAAGCCAGACCCGGCGCCGGGGTGACCGCGTCTTTGGGACCGACGCGCAGGATCTCGTCGCGCTGCGCGACGGTGATGGTCTCGAAGAGCGCCACCACCTTGGTCACACCCGGCACACCGCTGGCCAGCTCGGCGGCACGTTTGCCTTCGCCCGGCGTCAGCAGGCCCATCAGGTAAACCACGCCGCGCTCGGTCATGACCGAAATGGCGCTGACCGACAGCTCGCGCGAATTCAGGTAAAGGCTTTTGACGCGCGTGGTGATCCAGGTGTCGCTGGCACGTTCGGACAGCGCGCTGGCCCTCTGCACCGCCAGCTCGTTGACCACCCCCTGCACGGCCGGAATCGTGCGGATGGCGCGCTCAGCGGTGATTTTGTCCTCAGCGCGCGGCACCTCACCGGTGATCAGCACCTTGCGGTTGTAGCTGTTGACGTTGATGTGCGCGTTGGACGGCAGCATGCCGCGCATGAATGATCCGGCACGCAGCTCGATGCTCTTGTCGTCCAGCTGGGCGCCCGATGAGCGCCGGTCCACCGCCACCGCCACGCCGCCCGTGGCGGCTCCGGCCAGCAGCACCGGAACGCAGGCCGGCAGCAGCAGCGTGGCCGAGAGCAAAGCCGACAAAGCCACTCGGCGTGACAGCGCCCTGTCAGACCTTGGGCGACAATCAGGGGCGACAGGGCGGAACAGGCTGGGCAGTTTCATGCGCTCGGCTCACAATAATTTCTGACGGATCATTCTAGTCGACTGCCCCGCACGCCCGAAGGAGACCCCCATGCTCGCCGCGTATTTCAGCCACCCCTCCATGCGCCAGCACGAGATGGGCCCCGGCCATCCCGAATGCCCCGAACGACTGTCCGCCGTGCAGGACCGTCTGCTGGGATCGGGCCTGCTCGATTACATGCACGACGTGACCGCGCGTCCGGCCACGCGCGAGCAGATCGCCCGCGTGCACGACACGCTCTACATCGACGAGCTGTTCGCGCACAGCCCGGCCGAGGGGCGCCATAACCTCGACCCGGACACCAGCATGAACCCACACACGCTGGAAGCTGCACTGCTGGCCGCCGGGGCCGCCATCGAGGCCACCGACTGGGTCATCCAGGGCCAGACCCAACGCGCCTTCTGCAACGTGCGCCCGCCCGGCCACCACGCCGAGCGCCATCAGGCCATGGGCTTCTGCTTTTTCAACAACGTCTGCGCGGCCATGGCGCACGCGCTGGAACACCACGGGCTGGAGCGTGTGGCGCTGATCGATTTCGACGTGCACCACGGCAACGGCAGCGAGGACATCTTCGCGGGCGACGACCGGGTGCTGATGTGTTCGATCTTCCAGACCAACTTCTACCCCTGGTCGGGCGAGGTGCCCAAGGGGCCGAATATGGTCAACGTGGGCCTGCCGGAGCGCTCGCGCGGCGAGCAGTTCCGCGAGGCCGTGACCACGCGCTGGCTGCCCGCGCTGCACGCCTTCCGCCCGCAGATGCTCTTCATTTCGGCGGGGTTTGACGCCCATCTGGAAGACGACATGGGCAACCTGGGGCTGGTCGAAGCCGATTACGCCTGGGTCACCGACCGCCTGGGTGAAGTCGCCGACCAGCACGCACAGGGCCGCATCGTCTCCTGCCTGGAGGGCGGCTACGACCTGAGCTCGCTCGCCCGCAGCGCCTGCGCGCATGTGAAGAGCCTGATGGGGCTGTGATTGGCAGATGGACGTGCCAGCGCGGACGGTCATAGCGCAAACTAAACCGGCTCCGCCGCTCTGTTAATCCTTGCAGCGGGCGACGTCTGCCCGTCTAATGCGGGTATTCCCTTAGATCACCATGGACACGCCATGCAGCACGGTCTCACGCCCGCCTTTTCACCGCGCTCGGTCATCATCATCCAGCCCCGCGAAGCGTCCAGCAGCGTCGCCGCCGACTGGGGCGAGCAGATGCTGCAGCGCCTGCAGTCCGAGGGCTACGCCGGACGGGTTGATCGGGTCAGCCGCGACCAGTCGGGCACGCTGCACGACCTGATGCGCTCCAACGCCGATCTGGCCATCCTGCCGCCCGACCTGGACGACCTGCCCCAGACGCTGGAGCTGGCGGCGCGCATCGGCTGTAAATCGGCGCTGTCGCTGTGCACCCACATCGACGCCGAGCAGAGCCGCCAGCTGCGCCACCTGGCCCGCCGCCTGGGCGTGACGCTGCTGGGGCCGCAGGGTCTGGGGCTGCAGCGCCCGTGGATCAAGCTCAACGCCAGCCGCATGGGCGATCTGGCCCCGGCGGGCAGCATCGCGCTGGTGGCGCAGTCGGGCGCCATGACCTCGTCCATCCTGGACTGGGCGCGCCACAACCAGGTCGGCTTTTCGGCGCTGGTGCACATCGGTCACCACAGCGTCACCGGCATCGCGCCGGTGCTGGATTTCCTGGCCACCGACCCGCGCACGCAGAGCATCGTCCTGCACCTGGAGGGCGTGCACAACGCCCGCGCCTTCGCCAGCGCCCTGCGCGCGGCCGCGCACAGCAAGCCGGTGATCGTGCTGAAATCCGGCCGCTCGATGGAAGGGCGCACGGTGTCGCGCCAGCAGCGCGGCGTCGATCTGGGCGAGGATCAGGTTTTCGACGCGGTGCTGCGCCGCGCCGGGGCGGTGCGCGTGCACTCCTTCATCCAGCTCTTTTCGGCGGCGAAATGCCTGGCCTCGCGCTTTCGGCCCAACACGCGCAACCTGGCCGTCATCGCCAATGGCCTGGGGCCCGCGCTGCTGGCCGCCGACCACGCCGACGACCAGAGCCTGCCCATGGCGCACCTTGAAGAAGCCAGCCGCGAACGCCTGCGCGCGCTGGTGCCACCGCACCTGCACGACGCGCTGCAGGACGGCCTGGTGCTGCTGCCCGACGACGTCAGCCCCGAACAGCTCGGCACCGCGCTGGAGGTCGCCAACAGCGACAGCCAGACCGGCGGCATCCTGGTGCTGATGGCGCCACACCCGGTGGGCGATCCGCTGGGCTGGGCGCAAACCACCGCGCAGCTCGCCCCCCGCTTTGGCAAGCCGGTCATCACCTGCTGGATGGGCGACGCAAGCGTCATCGAAGCGCGACGCGTGCTGGTGGACGCCGGGCTGCCCGCCTTCCGCACGCCAGAAGCCGCTGTGGACGCCTTTGGCAACATCGCCACCTTTTTTGACAACCAGCAGCTGCTGCAGCAGACGCCGCCGCCTCTGGCCGGGGCGCGCACACCCGATCTGGATGGCGCCCGCCTGCTGCTGGAAGGCATCCTGGCCGACCGGCGCACCGTGCTGTCGGAGGTCGAATCCAAGGCGCTGCTGTCGGCCTTTCACATTCCGGTCACTTCCACGCACGCCGTGCGCAGCGCAACCGAAGCGATCCTGGTCGCCAACCAGCTGGGCTACCCGGTGGCGCTGAAGGTCGATTCGCCCGACATCGCGCACAAATCGGCGGTCAACGGCGTCTATCTGGGACTGGCCAACGGCACCGACGTGCGCGACAGCTGGGAGCGCCTGATGCGCCGCGTGCGCCGCGCCGCGCCCGAAGCGCGGCTTCTGGGCGCCACGGTGCAGCGCATGTCGGACAAGCCGCGCGGCCGCGAGCTGTGCATCCGCGTGGTCAGCAAGCCGCCGTTTGGCCCGGTCATCACCCTGGGCGCAGGCGGCGCGGTGGCCGAACTGCTGGGCCCGCGCGCCAGTGAGCTGCCGCCGCTCAACCAGTTCCTGGCGCAGCAGCTGATCGGGCGCGCGCGCCTGGACGCGCTGCTGGGCGACTGGCAGGGCGCTCCGCCGGTGGACCGCGAAGCCATCGAGCGCATCCTGCTGCGCGTGTCGGAAATGGTCTGCGAACTGCCCCAGCTCAGCAGCCTGGAGATCAACCCGCTGATCGTGGACGAGCACGGCGCCGTCGCCGTCGATGCGCGGCTGGAGCTGCACCAGCAGTACGAACCGCTGCAGCCCTATCAGCACCTGACCATCCTGCCCTACCCGGCCGCGCACGACCAGGAGTGGCCTTTGAAGTCGGGCGATCTCTACCGCGTGCGCCCGATCCGGCCCGACGATGCCGACCGCCTGCAGGCCCTGGTGCGCGGCCTCTCGCCCGAGAGCCGCTACATGCGCTACGTCTCGCACATGACCGAGCTGCCGCCCAGGATGCTGGCCCGATTCACCCTGATCGATTACGACCGCGAGATGGCGCTGGTCGCCGTGCACACGCCGCGCGCCGAAGGCAGCGGCGAGCCGGGCGAAGAGGCCATCATGGGCGTGTCGCGCTACATCATCCAGCCCGACAACCGCTCCTGCGAGTTCTCGCTGGTGGTGGCGCAGAGCGCCCAGGGCAACGGCGTGGGCTCGCGCCTGATGCTCTCGCTGATGGAGCACGCGCGCGGCAAAGGCCTGGCCACCATGGAAGGGCTGGTGCTGGCGCGCAACACCACCATGCTCAAGCTGATGCGCACGCTGGGCTTTTCCATCGGCCCCTACGATGAAGACCCCGATTTCCGCCTGGTCGTCAAACCGCTGCAGGCGGCGCAGCACTGATTTCTGCGGATTTCCGCCAGGGGCCGCCCAGACGCAAAAAAGCCCGCAGCGTTTCCACTGCGGGCTTTTTGCAGGGTTTGCAAGGGCGGAAGAATTACTTCTTCTTCTTGCCCTTGGCGGCTGCGGCCTCGGCGGCGGCGGCCGCTGCGGCGGCTTTTTCGGCCAGCTCTTCAGCAGACAGCTCGCGCTCGGGCTCAACCACGGACGCGATAGGGATCACCGACTGGCCGTGACGCACCACGCGCACGCCACGCGGCAGCACGATGTTGCGGGCGTGGAAGACATCGCCCTTCTTGGCCTTGGACAGATCCACGTCGATGTGCTCGGGCAGGCGGGCGGCCTGGCACTCGATTTCGATTTCGTTGATCGCGTGGTTGATGATGCAGCCTTCCAGCTTGACGGCCGGCGACTCTTCCGCGTTGATGAAGTGCAGAGGCACTTTCTTGCGGAGCCGCGTCGTGTTGTTCACGCGCTGGAAATCGAAGTGCAGCACCTGCTGCTTCCACGGGTGATTGTGGAAGTCGCGCAGCACGACCTTCTGCTCTTCGCCGTCGATGCTCAGCTCGATGATGGAAGCGTGGAAGAGTTCTTTCTTCAGGGCGAAGAAGATTTCGTTGTGGTCGGCTTCGACCATGATGGGCTCGCCGGCGCCGTAAACGATGCCGGGCACCTTGCCGCTGCCACGCAGGCGGCGGCTCGCTCCGGTCCCCTGCAGTTGGCGCTTGGTAACGCTGAATTTCATGTTTTCACTCCAGAAAGTGCCCGCGACCAGGCACGAAAAGCGGCGCCGCAGAATGACGGCGCCGCGACGATGCGGCTCAGAAGTTGTTGTTCTGCTCCGCAAAGAGGGACGTCACCGAATCGCCGTCGGTAATGCGGCGGATGGTTTCGGCGAACAGATACGCGACCGACAGCTGGCGCACCTTGGCGCAGCCCAGGCCCAGCTCGGTCAGTGGAATGGTGTTGGTGACGACAACCTCGTCGAGCAGGCTGGAGGCGATGCGCTCCAGCGCCGGGCCCGACAGGATGGCGTGCGTGCAATAGGCGTAGACGTGCTGGGCGCCGCGCTCCTTGAGCACCTCGGCGGCTTTGACCAGCGTGCCGGCCGTATCCACCATGTCGTCCATGATGACGCAGTTGCGCCCGTCGATCTCGCCGATGATGTTCATCACTTCGGAGACATTGGCCGCCGGGCGGCGCTTGTCGATGATGGCCAGATCGCAGCCCAGCTGCTTGGCCAGCGCACGCGCGCGCACCACGCCGCCCACATCGGGGCTGACCACGACCAGGTTGCTGTGATCGCGGTGCTTCAGATCGGACAGCAGCACCGGGCTTGCGTAAATGTTGTCGACGGGAATATCAAAAAAGCCCTGGATCTGGTCGGCGTGCAGATCCATGGTCAGCACGCGATCCACGCCCACGGTTTCCAGCAGGTTGGCGACCATTTTGGCGCTGATGGCCACGCGGGTGGAACGCGGACGGCGATCCTGGCGCGCATAGCCAAAATAAGGGATGACGGCGGTGATGCGGCTGGCGCTGGCGCGCTTGAGCGCGTCGATCATCACCAGCAGCTCCATCAGGTTCTCGTTGGTGGGCGCGCAGGTGGGCTGCACCACGAAAACGTCGCGGGCTCGCACGTTCTGCTGGATTTCGACGGCGACTTCGCCATCCGAGAAACGGCCGACCTGGGCGCGGCCCAGTTCGAGCTCCAGGTGATTGGCGATCTGCAAAGCCAGCGCCGGGTTGGCATTTCCGGTGAAAAGCACGGTATTGGGGCGCATGCTGTGGGCTCCGTCGCGATCGGGGCGGCTGGGACTGGACAGGCAAAAAAAAAGGGCTTACGCCCGATGATTTGCCCAGCGTGCTCTGCGTGAGGCCAAGGGCCACACGCTGATGCCGCAAAAAGTGGCAGAGGAGGAAGGATTCGAACCTTCGCATGCCGGAATCAAAATCCGGTGCCTTAACCAGCTTGGCGACTCCCCTGTGGCTGGAAAGCGCGAATTGTAGCACGCGCCAAAGGGATTGCAAGCACAATCCTTCACGTGGGGGATGTCCTCGACATCGCCACAAGCTGTGCGGACAATTCCGTCATGAATGAGGCGCCTGCATCACGCGAGGACATCAGGGCCTTTGCCGAAGCCGCCCGGGGTGTACCCGACCGGCTCGTCATGCTGAACCTGGGACCCGTGACCCACACCGGCCTCATCTTGCTGAAAACCGGGTTTGACCTGCTCGGTTTTCATCGCATCCTGGACAACTACGGTGTCCGCCACACCCCGAAACAGCACGGCTCGCCATCCAGTGAGACGCTGCGCAAGAAAAAAGGCCCATGGGGGCCTTGAAGATACCCGCGACGAGTGCATGCTGCCTTGCGGCCCCTTCTCTCAACGTCCTGAACGATTTCGCGGGAGTGCCATGAGCATCGCACAGGACGCAGGATGCTGTCAAACCAGTTTGGCACCGTAGGGCGAACACATTGCGCACACCCGCAGCAGCCAACCCGCGTCCTGCCACGGCGCGGGCAGCTCAGGCGCCGGGTGGGCGGGCGGCAAAACGGCAAACACCGTGCTGCCTGATCCGGACATGCGCGGACGCAGGCCCTGGGCCTGCAGCCAGTCCAGCGCCTGCTGCACCTGGGGCTCCAGCGCGACGGCCGGTCCCTGCAGGTCGTTGTGACCAAACAGGTCGCAGAGGTCGGCGGCCGCATCGTGGGCCAGAACCGCCTCGCAGCTCACGGGCGGGGTGCGGCAGCTGGCGGGCAGCGCGCGAAAAACCTGTGGCGTGGACAGGCCCTGCGGCGGCTTGAGCAACACAAAGCGGCGGGGCTGAATCGTCACCGGACGCAGGCGCTCGCCCACGCCTTCCACCCAGGCCGGCTGGCCCTGCAGGAAAAAGGGCACGTCGGCGCCCAGAGTCAGACCCAGCGCCGCCAGACGCTCGGGCGGCCAGTCCAGGCCCCAGAGACGGTTCAGCGTGCGCAGCACCGCCGCCGCGTCCGAGCTGCCGCCGCCCAGGCCTGCGCCGCTGGGCAGCGCCTTGTCCACCCAGATGTCGGCGCCAAAAGCGCTGCCGCTGGCCTGCTGAAAAGCGCGTGCGGCGCGCAGGCACAGATCGTCGTCAGGCAATGCGGGGCCCAGATCGTGGCGGCGCAGCAGGCCGTCGTCGCGGCGGCGCAGGTGCAGGGTGTCGCACCAGTCCAGCGGCACGAAGAGCGACTGCAGCAGGTGATACCCGTCGTCACGGCGGCCCGTCACGTGCAGGAAGAGATTGATTTTGGCGGGCGCCTGAACGCCCGTGCAGGCGTTCGGGTCGCTGGCCAGCGCGGCCAGATCCGCACCAGCAACCGGCAGCGCTGCACTCACGGCGCGGCGTCCAGCTTGATGCGCATCTGCACGCCCGGGGTGGCCCCGCCAGGGCTGTTCCCCGCAGCGCGACTGGCCTGCAGCAGGCGCTGCGCCGCGAACTGGCTGGCATCAACGCGCCAGCCCAGCTGGCTGAAAACCCGCGGCGGGCTGGCCTGACCGGCTTCAGCCTGCCACGGGCCCAGCGGGCTGGGGCGGCCCTGCAGCCAGTCGAACAGTGCGGCCAGCGGCAGGGATTCGCCCAGCGCTTCGCGGGTGAGATCGTCCAGGCTGGCGTAATCGCGCACACCGTCGCCGCGCACCAGGCGCGCGCTGCCCGGCGCCCAGCGGATGAAGAGCGCCGTGGTGCCCAGAGCGCCATCCAGCGTCAGTGTGCCCGCGCTGGCCGAACCGGTCAGGCGAAATCCGGTGATCAGATTCTGCGGTGGACCGCCCTGAACATCGTCGACCGTCAGCGACAGGCGGCCGCTGGCGGCGGGCACCGCGGCCAGCGCACTGCCCGGCGCCTGCGGCGTGGCGCAGGCCGCGAGGCCCAGCACCACGGGCGCCAGCAGCGCGGCCAGCAGATGGCGGCGGATCACAGCGAGGCCCCCAGGCGCTTGAGAACTTCGCGGATCATCTCGCTGTCTGGTGTCAGCGCCAGCGCTTCGGCCCAGACGGTACGGGCCTCGTCGCGCTGACCGCTGCGCCACAGCACCTCGCCCAGGTGCGCAGCGATCTCGGCATCGCGGCTGAGCAGCCAGGCGGCGCGCAGGTTTTTCAGCGCATCATCCACGCGGCCCTGGCGGAAATCGACCCAGCCCATGCTGTCCATGATGTAGGGATCGTCGGGCTGCGCCTGCAGCGCGGCGGTGATCAGGCGGCGGGCCTCGTCCAGGCGCACACCGCGGTCGGCCCAGCCGTAGCCCAGCGCATTCTGGCTGCCGGTGTGGCGCGGATCGAGCTTCAGCGCCTCCTGCAGCAGCACGTCCATTTCGGCCGTGCGCTTGAGGCGGTCCAGCACCATGGCCTTCTGATAGAGCAGTTCGGCGCTGCGATCCTTCGCCAGCGCAGCATCCAGCACCTGCAGCGCCAGCGTCCAGCGTTTCTGGTCGGTGAGCACCTGCAGCTCGCGCAGCACGGTGATGTCCACACCGCTGTCAGTGGGCGGCGCAGCGTCGTCTTTCAGCGAAGCGATCAGCGCACGCGCCTGCGGCCACTGGCCCTGCTGCAGCAGGATGGACGCGCGGCGCAGACCGCCCTGCACGTACAGCGCGGGAATGTTGATGCTGTCCAGCGTCTTGAGCGCCTGCGGCAGCTGGCCCTGACCCTGCTGGATCTCGGCCAGCAGCAGGCGGCCGCGCGCGGCGTCCTCGGGGCTCAGGGCGTCTTTCCAGCCCACGCTGTCATCCAGATAACGGCGCACGGCGCTTTCGCCCTGCGCCCACTGGCGCGCCGTCAGCGCGGTGGCGGCCAGCGCCAGCCAGACCGGCCGGCTGCCCGCCTGACCGGGGGGCTGGGCCTGCGCGGCCTGCTGCAGCTGCTCCAGCGCGGCCGGATAGCGCTTCTGGCGGGCCAGCACGCTGGCGTAGGCCTGGCGCAGGGCGCTGGCCGACGGCACCAGATCATCCTGTCCGGGCGTGGCCAGCACCTCGCGCACCAGCGGCTCGGCGTCGGGGGTGGCGAACATCATGCCCAGCGCCGCAATGGCGGGCAGGCGGCTGGCGGGCCAGGCGCGGTGGATGGCCTGCACGGCCGGCAGCCCGCTGCTGGGCGGATCAGACGCCAGCTGGATCACCGCCAGTTCGGACGCGACACGAATCTGCGTGGCCATGTCCCGCGCCAGGCTGGGCGCTTTGGGCAGGGGCGCGCGATAGGGCTTGAGCACGCGCTCAAGCTCCTGCTGCGCCTGCGCGCGGTCGCGGACCACGGCCAGCAGGCGCGGCAGGGCCTGAATCAGCTCGACGCGGTCGCCGTCCTGCGTGGCGGCCAGCCAGTCGCGCAGCGGCGCGTCCACGGCCGAGAGCTGGCCGGTCAGCAGGCTGAACTGCACGTCGCGCTGCATGGCCTCGATGCTGGCGGGCATCACCGTGCGCCACGCACGCAGCGCCTGGCGGGAGCGTTCGCGCGAGCCGCTTTGCAGCGCCAGCTCCAGCGCGCGGCGGAACAGATCCGGATCGGCGCTGCGCTGCGCGGCCTGCAGCATGCTGTCAAAGCCCTGGCCGGGCTGGCCCAGGCTGTTCTCCATTTCGGCGACCAGGCCGTCGTAGACCTCGTTGGCCAGCTGGGCGCGCGAGGGGCTGGCGGGCGCTTTGGGCGCCGCCACCGCCAGATGGGTCGTCAAGGCCAGCAGGGCGGCCGCAGCCAGGGGCCAGACGCGGTGGCGCAACGGGGCAGCAGCAGGGCCAGAGCCCGGGCAGATCGGCATCAGGAACTCCTTCATTGTGGCGCGGCCATTGTACGATCAGGCCTTTCCCCTCTGCCCGCCGCTGCGGGACACCGCCGTGAGCCCTGATTCCACTCCCGAACACCCCCGCGACCTGTCCACCCGCCTGATCCACCCGGATTACCAGCCGCCGGACGGTTTCGAAGCCGTCCAGCCGCCGGTGCACAAGGCCTGCTCGGTGCTCTTCCCGGACATGGCCTCGGTGGCGCAGCGCCGCTGGACCGACCGCAGCAGCTACACCTACGGCCTGCACGGCACGCCGACCACCTACCGGCTTGAAGCGCAGATGGCGCAGCTGGAAGGTGCGCAGCACGCGCTCCTGTGCCCCAGCGGCCTGATGCCGATCGCGCTGGTCAACCTGACTTTTCTCAAGCCCGGCGATGCTGTTCTGCTTCCCGACAACGCCTACGGCTCCGGCCGCGACATGGCCTGGCACTGGCTGCGCGAGCGCGGCGTGCGGGTCGATGTTTACGAGCCCATGGACGTGGCCGCCTTCAGCGCCGCGCTGACCCCACAGACGCGCGTGGTCTGGCTGGAAGCTGCCGGGTCGATCACGATGGAGTTCCCCGACCTGCCCGCGCTGGTCGCCGCCACGCGGGCGCACGAGGCGCGCCACGGCCGTGTCATCGTCGCGCTGGACAACACCTGGGGCGCGGGCCTGGCCTTCAACGCCTTCGAAGCGGGCGCCGATGTCAGCGTCCATGCCATGACCAAATACCCCAGCGGTGGCGCCGACGTGCTGATGGGCGCGGTGGTGACGCGCGACGACGCCCTGCACCGCAGCCTGCAGCGCACCCACATGCATCTGGGCGTGGGCGTGGGCGGCAACGACGCGGAACTTGTCCTGCGCAGCCTGCCCACAATGTCGCTGCGTTACGACGCCCAGGACCGCGCCGCCCGCCATCTGGCGCGCTGGCTGGCGCAGCAGCCGCAGATCGAGCGCGTGCTGCATCCCGCCCTGCCCAGCGGCGTGGGCCACGAACACTGGCAGGCGCTGTGCGGCGTGCGCGATCGGGCGGCGGGGATTTTCTCGTTCACGCTGGACGAACGCTACAGCGCCGGGCAGGCCGACGCGCTGGTCGACGCACTGCAGCTTTTTGGCATCGCCTACTCGTGGGGCGGCCCGATGAGCCTGGCCATGCGCTATGACCTTAGCCAGACCCGCAGCCACGCCCTGCCCTGGCGCGGCGTGCTGATCCGCCTGGCCATCGGCCTGGAGGACGTTGCCGACCTGCAGGCGGACCTGGCGCAGGCGCTGGCGCGGCTGGGGTAAACGACGATCAGGACTGGGTGAGAGGGGTGAAGCGGGTGAGGATGAGCTGATCCCAATCCTGCACCGCCTCGTCGTCCAGCGCCGCAAGCTTCGCCCCCGTCAAAGGCAGCATGGCCTGGACGGCGGCTAGGGCGTGGTTCAGATGATGCAGGTGGCGCTGGCACTGCTGCCAGGCCTGCTCAAGTCTCAGCTTTTCCAGGGCCGTCACAGCTCCAAAATGGCTGACCGCCACGTCGGGCCCGAAACTGGTCTGCGCCGACTGTCTGAGCGCCTCGCGCTCGCGGGGGGTGAGTCGCATGATGGCCCTCAGCTGTCCTGCACCAGATGGTTGCGGATGGCGTACACCGTGAGCTCGGAGTTGTTGGTCAGCCCAAGCTTTTCCAGCACGCGGGCGCGGTAGACGCTGACGGTTTTGGGTGAAAGCACCAGCTCTTCGGCGATGTCCGAGAGGCGCTTGCCCGAGGCGATCATGACCAGGGTCTGCAGTTCGCGGTCGGAGAGCTTCTCGTGCGGCAGGCTGTTCTGCGGGGTGCTGAGGTTTTCGGCCAGCATCAGCGCCACTTCGGGCGAGATGTATTTGCGCCCCTGCCCCACGCTGCGCACGGCGGCGACCAGCTGCTGCGGATCGTCGCCCTTATTGACGTAGCCCCAGGCGCCCGCCTTGAGCGCGCGCAGCGCGTACTGATCCTCGGGGTGCATGCTGACCACCAGCACGCGGATGGGCGAGCCCTCGTCGCGCAGCACCTGCAGCACGTCCAGCCCGCTGCGGCCGGGCATCTGGATGTCCAGCACCAGCACGTCGGGCGTGTGCTCGCGCAGCAGAGCGCGCAGCTCGCCGTAATCGCCCGCTTCGCCGACGACGCGCAGGTCTGGCGCCTCGGCCAGGGTGTCGCGGATGCCGCGCCGGATCAGCGCGTGGTCGTCGCACAGCAGCACCGAAATCATGTCGTTCTCCGCCTGGGACAGAAGCCCGATTGTAGGCCGCGCCCCTGGATGCCCCGCAGCCGGCTTGCGGATCAGGCCGCAGCGTCCGGGGCGTCGTCGCTGTCCGTGTCCGCCCCGGCTGCGCCAGCCGCCGCACCGCCGTCCAGCGGAATCGAGACGATCACCGTCGTGCCCCGTCCCGCGCTGGAGACATCCACCCAGCCGCCCACACGGTGGGCGCGCTCGCGCAGGCCGCGCAGGCCAAAGCTGGCCGATTTGCCCAGATCGTCGCTGGACAGGCCGCGCCCGTTGTCGCTGACTTCCATGGACAGCACGCCCTCGCTGACCATCAGGTCCAGCGTGACCTGGCTGGCCTGCGCGTGCTTGGTGATGTTGGTCAGGCACTCCTGCGCGGTGCGGTAGACCACCAGCGGCACCCCGGCGGGCAGCTGCAGCTGTTCGCGGTTACTGCTGAACTGCGCGCGGATGCCGGTGCGTTCGCTGAAGTTGGCCACCATCCACTGCAGCGCGGGCACAAGGCCCTGATCCAGGATGGCCGGGTGCAGGTTGTACATGATGCGTTTGCTGGCCTGCAGCGCCTGGCCCAGGGTGTCCAGCGCGGCCGTCAGGCGCGCCTGCACGGCGTCGCCGCTGCAGTGGCGCTGCAGCCAGGCCAGATCGAAACGCAGCGCGGTCAGCGCGCCGCCGACATCATCGTGAATCTCGCGGGCGATGGCGGCGCGCTCCTGGTCCACGCTGGTCTGCAGATGCTGGGCCAGCTCGGCGACGCGCTGGCGCGAGGCGTTCAGCGCCGCATCGGCGCGCTGGCGCGCGCGGCGCTCGTCGTTGGCCTGCAGCACCTGATCGACGGCTGGCGCCAGCCGCGTCATGCTGCCCTTGAGGATGTAGTCGTTGGCGCCGTGGCGCATGGCTTGCACGGCCAGGTCTTCGCCAATCTCGCCCGAGACGATGACAAACGGCAGCTCGGCCACGCCCGGCAGGCTGCTGGCACGCACGATCTGCAGCGCGCGCAGGCCGGAAAAGCCCGGCAGGTTGTAATCCGAAATGATGATGTCCCAGCCGCGCGCTTCGGACAGCGCCGCCAGGAAGGTGGCTTCGGTGTCCACGCGCAGCACCTCGACCGCCTGCGCGCAGCGGCGCAGGTGGGCCGCGACCAGGGCGTGGTCGAGCTCGGAATCTTCCAGGTGCAGCACCCGCAGTTGCGGGCGCGCCGTCAGGGACGCAGGCGTTTCGGTCATGGAGGGCGCGGCCGTGGGCCGCAGGGCAGGTCCGGTCAATCTCAGGCAGCAAGGGTGTCACAAGGCCTGGGGCGGGTGGAAGACGAAATGCTGGCGATTTTCGGCCATCTTTCGCTCAATACCGGCATCGGTTCGGCCGAAGATGCAGTCTCACCCGTCCTTCGCCTTCAACGCCATGAGCCAAACGCCTTTTCCGCCGCCGCCCGAGCCTGCAGCGCCGTCCGCCCCGGCTGATGGGGCCGTGCGGGCGCCGTCACCCGCCCTGTCGCTGATGGCCGCCATGGACGTCCAGGACCAGCTGCTCATCGTCCACCACGACATGGACCGGCTGCGCACGCTGCTGGCCGATGCGGGGGCGACG
This sequence comes from Amphibiibacter pelophylacis, assembly GCF_037688875.1. Lineage (NCBI taxonomy): Bacteria > Pseudomonadati > Pseudomonadota > Betaproteobacteria > Burkholderiales > Sphaerotilaceae > Amphibiibacter > Amphibiibacter pelophylacis. The sequence goes on along the minus strand of NZ_JAWDIE010000008.1, from coordinate 115,502 downwards.
CTGATGGACAATTTCCACGAGCTGTCGACCATGATGTTCCGCCGCCAGGGCGGGGGCGCACCGCCCGGTGGCCAGGAGCGCCGCCGCACGCGGGAAAGCGCTCCGGACGCTGCCCCGGCGGCGCGCAGCGATTCACCCTTCCGCCACAGCGATTTCGCCGAATCGCAGTTCGGCCTGCCCGAAGCGCTGGCCGATGATCCGGCGCTGGCCCCGGTGGTCGAGGCCGTGGAAGAGCGTCGCCGCAGCGGCGACCCCAGCCAGCGCCAGAGCGACCGCGAACGCGCCGAGGCGCTGATGCTGCGCATCGTGACCGCGCTGCAGTTTCAGGACATGGCCAACCAGCTCATCGAACACGCCTGCAACCGCCTGCGCAGCTCGGCCGACCGCATCGCCCGCGACATCATGAGTGGCGACGGCGACGAGCCCGCCGAAGCCGCTTACGTCGAAGACCCGCCGATGCGTCCCAACCCCGTCACCCAGGACGAGATGGACGCGGGCAGCGTCGAGCTGTTCTGAACCGGCCCTGTCCACCGTCCCATTTCATTCAACCCGCGACCCTGTCCCCGGAGCTAACATGCCCACCATACTTGCCGTAGACGACTCGGCTTCCATGCGCCAGATGGTCTCTTTCACCCTGAAGAACGCCGGCTACGACGTGACGCAGGCCGTGGACGGCCAGGAAGCCTACGAGAAAGCCAGCCAGCAGGATTTCGATCTGGTTCTCACCGACCAGAACATGCCGCGCCTGGACGGCATTGGCCTGACGAAAAAGCTGCGTGAGCACCCCAAGTTCAAGGCCACGCCCATCCTGATCCTGACGACCGAATCGGGCGACCAGATGAAGCAGGCGGGCAAGGCGGCGGGCGCGACAGGCTGGCTGGTCAAACCGTTTGACCCGGCCAAGCTGATCGACGTGATCGGGCGCGTGCTGCGCTGACCCCGGGCGGGCCCCACGCGGTGGGCGCCTTCGCCGATTTTTTTGCAACAGAGCGGCTGTGGCCCCGACCGGTGGCCAGGCCGTGATCCGTGTCAGGGGGCGCCTTTCGTCCCGTGGAGCAGTCAGACATGAGCACAGACAACAGCGCGTCCGGGATGGACCTCACCCAGTTCTACCAGGTTTTCTTCGAGGAAGCCGGTGAGAACCTGGAAAACATGGAGCAGATGCTCCTGGGGCTGGACATCACCAGCGCCGACGACGAAACCCTGAACGCCATTTTCCGCTGCGCGCACTCGGTCAAGGGCGGCTCGGCGACGTTTGGCTTTTCCGAAGTCGCGGCGCTGACGCACGAAATGGAAACCCTGCTGGACAAGCTGCGCCGCCACGAGCTGGCGCCCGATCCGGCCATGGTGGACGTGCTGCTGTCCTCGGGCGATGCGCTCAAGGCCATGCTGGCCCGCCGCCAGGGCGCCGCCATCGACGAGGTGGACACCAGCGATCTGCGCGAACGCATCAAGGCCATGGCCGCCGGGAAGATGACCGCCGCCATGCCCACGCAGCCCGTGTCGCCTGAACTGGCGCCCAAGCCCCTGCCAGCCGCAACGGCTGCGGCACCCGCCATTCCGGACGGCGCGCACCTGTGCCCCCAGACCCACCCCAATCCCGAGGGCTGGCAGCTTGAAGCGCTGGCCAGCGTTCCCGCCAACCTGATCGCCACCGGCCTGCCCATCCGCCTGCTGGAACTCACCGTCGGCCCGCTGGAAAACCCGGATACCGCCGACAGCCTGGCCGAGCTCTTCCAGGAGATCGCCGATCTGGGCACTTTCGAGCCGCTGGACGGCGGTCGCCACGCCGACGGCATCCGCCGCTACCGCGTCACCACGACCAGCAGCGACGGCGACCTGATCGACCTGTTCAGCTTCCACATCGACCGCGACCGCATGAAGCTGGAGCCGCTCTCCAGCGGTTACGGTTTCCACGAAGGCGCGCCCGGCGCCCCCAGCCTCACGCCCACGCCCCCCGCCGCGCCAGCCCCCGCACCCGCGGCCACGGGCGACGAAGGCTTCGGCTTTTTTGACGACGCGCCCGGCGCCCCGGGCTCAGCCCCCGCAGCGGCGGCTGCCCCGGCGCCTGCTGCAGCAGCGCCCGCTGCGGCCGCACCGGCCGCCGTCAAACCGGCCGCCAAACCGGCCGGCGCCACGGGCGATTCCACGCTGCGCGTGTCGGTGGAAAAAGTCGATCAGCTCATCAACCTGGTGGGCGAACTGGTCATCACGCAGGCCATGCTGGCGCAGAACAGCCGCCACATTGATCCGGCGCTGTACCAGCAGATGGCCGCCGGCCTGGCCGATCTGGACCGCAACACGCGCGATCTGCAGGAGGCCGTGATGTCGATCCGCATGATTCCGATGTCCATGGTCTTCAACCGCTTCCCGCGCATGCTGCGCGATCTGGCGGCCAAGCTGGGCAAAAAAGTCGAAATGGTCACCCAGGGCGAAGCCACCGAGCTGGACAAAGGCCTGGTCGAGAAAATCACCGATCCGCTCACCCACCTGGTGCGCAACAGCTGCGACCACGGGCTGGAGCTGCCCGCCGACCGCCTGAAGGCCGGCAAGCCCGAAACCGGCACGATCACGCTAGCAGCCTCGCACCAGGGCGGCAGCATCGTCATCGAAGTGCGCGACGACGGGCGCGGGCTCAACCGCAACAAGCTGATCAGCAAGGCGCGCGAGCGCGGCCTGGACGCCCCGGACAGCCTGAGCGATTCCGAGGTCTGGAACCTGATCTTCGCGCCGGGCTTTTCCACCGCCGACCAGGTCACCGACGTGTCGGGCCGGGGCGTGGGCATGGACGTGGTCAAGAAAAACATCACCAGCATGGGCGGCACGGTGGAGATCGAATCCGCCGAAGGCTTTGGCATGAGCGTCAAGGTGCGCCTGCCGCTGACGCTGGCCATCATGGACGGCATGAGCGTGCGCGTGGGGCGCGAATCCTACATCCTGCCGCTGTCCTCGGTGGTGGAATCCTTCCTGGTCCAGCCCGACCAGATGCACACCGTGGGCGGCACCGGCCGCGTGGTGCAGGTGCGCGAAGAGTACATGCCCGTGCTGGAGCTGGAACAGGTCTTCGCCGTGCCGCGCGAAGAAGAGAACCGCCCCAACATCATGGTGGTCGTCGAATCGGACGGAGCGCGCCTGGCGATGATCGTCGACGAACTGCTGGGCCAGCAGCAGGTGGTGGTCAAGAACCTGGAGGCCAACTACCGCAAGGTGCCCGACATTTCGGGCGCCACCATCATGGGCGACGGCCATGTCGCTCTGATTCTGGACGTGGGCTCGCTGATCCGGCGCAGCCGCCACTGATTCCGGTTCTCGCAAAACACAACACATCCATTATTTCTGGGGTATTTCATGGTTCAGTGGTTCAGGCATTTTTCGGTGCGCTTGCGCATGACAGGCGCGGTCATCATCGTCGGCATTGTGCTGCTGGGGCTGGGCGGCGTCGCCCTGATCGGCATGTCGCGCATGAACACGCTGGCGGGAGAGTTCGTCGGCGAGCACTTCAAGGAAGCGCGCCTTGCGGGCGATCTCAACAGCGGCATGCTGCAGCTGCGCCGTGACGAGAAGGATCTCCTGCTGAACATCGGCAACGCCCAGGGCCAAGCCAAATACCTGGGCACCTGGCAGAAAAACCAGGCGAAGGTGGCCGAAACGCTGGCAGCGCTAGAGCAGTCGCCCACGCCCGCCACCGTGCAGGCCGCCCGTGAGATCGGCGCCAGTCTCAACAGCTACGTGTCCCTGGCGAAAGACGTGATCCAAGGCGCCCAGGACGGCCGCTTCGCCACGCCGCAGTCGGCCAACAGCGCGCTGTCGGACGCCAAAAAGCAGTTCGCCACCGCCGAGAAAGGTCTGGACGCCCTGACCCAGTCGGTCGCCGCCGCTGCCGACGAACACCTGGTGCTGATGCACAGCAGCAGCGACATCACGCAGACGCTGTATCTGGCCCTGACTGTGCTCGCCCTGCTGATTGTGGTGCCGACCACGCTGATCAACTCGCGCTCCATCGTCCAGCCGCTGCGCCGCGCCACCGAGCTGACGCAGAAAATCGCCCAAGGCCAGCTCAACACCCCCGTCCAGCTGGAAGGCCGTGACGAGCCCGCCGAGCTGATGCGCGCGCTGCACGACATGCAGCAGTCGCTGTCGGGCATCGTGCAGCAGATCCGCCAGTCGGCCGAATCCATCGACAACGCTTCCAGCGAAGTCGCCGTCGGCAACAGCGACCTGGCCACGCGCACCGAAGAAGCCGCCTCGCAGCTGCAGTCCACCGCCAGCTCGGTCAGCACCCTGACGCAGGTCGTGCAGCACACCGCCAACTCGGCGCAGCAGGCCCGCGAGCTGGCCGGACAGGCCAGCACCACCGCCGCTCAGGGCGGCAGCGTGGTGGCGCAGGTGGTGACCACCATGACCGACATCGACGCCAGCAGCCGCCGCATCAGCGACATCATCGGCGTGATCGACGGTATCGCCTTCCAGACCAACATCCTGGCGCTGAATGCCGCCGTGGAAGCCGCCCGTGCGGGCGAACAGGGCCGGGGCTTTGCCGTGGTCGCCGCCGAAGTGCGCAGCCTGGCGCAGCGCAGCGCAGGCGCGGCCCGCGAGATCAAGGCGCTGATCGGTGAATCGGTCGAGCGCGTGCAGACCGGCTCGCGCCTGGTGCAGGGCGCAGGCACGACCATGAACGAAATCGTCGCTTCGGTCGAGCGCGTGGGCGGCATCATTGCGGAAATCTCCGACACCTCCAGCAGCCAGAGCCAGCAGATCGTCGGCATCAACGACACCGTGCTGCAGCTGGACCAGATGACGCAGCAGAACGCCGCGCTGGTCGAGCAGAGCGCCGCCGCCGCCGAGAGCCTGAGCGAACAGGCCCGCCGCCTCAAAGAGCTGGTCTCGCACTTCCGCACCCAGGGCGGCAGTGCGTCAGATTTCGGCGCCCACACCGCCCCCGCCGACGTCGCCCACGCCGTCATCAACCAGGCCCGCGACCGCGCCGCCTACGCCACCGCCTGACGCCACTCAGCCCCCAGCCGCCACGCTAGAATGACGGCTTCGGGCCTCTAGCTCATGCTTGGTTAGAGCAGCGGACTCATAATCCGTTGGTGCCGGGTTCGACTCCCGGGGGGCCCACCAGACGGCCAAAAACCAGAAAGCCAACCCTGCGGGGTTGGCTTTTTTGTGGCTGCGCGATGGCTCAGTCTGAGCTAAGTCAGCCTGCGTATCTTCCGTTATGTGCCAATTCCTGCACTTTCACGGAGAAGATACATGACACGCAAAACCACCCTGTCTCTGCTGGCCATCCTGCTGGCGACTGGCAGCGCCGCGGCCTACGCCGCCAAAGGCTCCACCGAGAACGATGCTGCCGCTGTGCTTCAGGCCCAGGTGCCACTGGCCCAAGCGGTGGCCATTGCCGAACAGCATGTCAAAGGCAAAGCCTCAAAGGCGGAATATGAGAACTCAAAACAAGGCTGGGTTTATGACGTTGAGGTCGTCAGCGGAGCCCAGGTTTTTGATGTGCGGGTTGATGCCGCCAAGGGCACGGTGATCTCGTCGGCAGCGGACACGGCGGATCGCGATGATGATCAGGATAAGAAAGACTGATTTCCGACCGAATCGCCAGACAGCCCTCTTCGGGAGCTGTCTGGCCCGGAGCCCTCATGGAATCACTCAACCACACCATTTTTCTCTGGCTCAATGCCCCGAAACATCCTGGTGCGCTGACTCTTGCTGTGGCCATCTTCCTGGCTGAACAGCTCATCTGGACAGTGCCACTGCTGATCGGCATCGGGTGGCTCAGAGGCGGCGAGTCAACACGCAGGACCGTGCTCGCTGCTGCCGCATCGGGCCTGCTGGGCCTGCTCGTTAACCAGCTCATCGGGCTGGTCTGGCCGCATCCCCGGCCCTTCATGATCGGCCTGGGCCACACCCTTATTCCTCATGTTGCCGATTCGTCTTTCCCAAGCGATCACCTGACGCTCTGGTGGTCCGCTGCTTTCAGCCTCGTGCTGCAACGCGGTCCACGAAGGGCCGGAGTGGTCTTGAGTCTGCTGGGCCTCCCCATCGCCTGGGCGCGCATTTATCTGGGCGTGCACTTCCCTTTCGACATGCTTGGAGCCCTCGCGGTGGGCGCGCTCAGTGCGTGGCTGGCGCTGTACGGAGCACGCTGGTATCTGGAACCGCTTTACCAATTCGCCACCGGCATTCATCGCCGGATTTTTGACAGGAAAACACCATGAACACACTCTCCAGAAGCCATGCACCGGGCTGGCTCAACAAAGTCCCGCAAGTCGCCCTGTCGTTCTGGATCATCAAGATCATGTCCACCACGGTGGGCGAGACAGGCGCTGATTTCCTGGCGGTCAACGCCGGTCTGGGGCAGGGTTTCACGCGAACCGTCATGGCGGCCCTGCTCGCGACGGCACTCTTTGTGCAGCTGCGAACACGGCGATATACGCCCTGGATCTACTGGCTGACGGTGGTCCTGGTCAGCGTGGTCGGCACCCAGATCACCGACCTCCTGACCGATGGTCTGGGCGTCAGCCTGTACTTCAGCACCTCAGCATTTGCCGTGGCACTGGCCGTGATTTTCCTGATCTGGCACCGCGTCGAACGCACTCTGTCCATCCACGACATCGTGACACCCCGCCGGGAGCTGTTCTACTGGGCCGCCATCCTGTGCACGTTTGCGCTGGGCACTGCGGCTGGCGACCTGGCCACTGAGGCCCTGGGTCTGGGCTTCACTTGGGGTGCAGTCGCCTTTGGCGCCCTGATTGGCCTCACCGGCCTGGCCTGGCGCATGGGCGGCAACGCCGTCCTGACTTTCTGGATGGCCTACATCCTGACCCGGCCCTTTGGGGCTGCGCTGGGCGATCTGCTGACGCAGGACAAAACCTATGGCGGCCTGGGTATGGGGGCCCTCTGGACCAGCGCGCTGTTCCTCACGGTCATCGTCATTCTGGTGGCCCTCGCGCAGATCGCGATGAAGGGACGCCGCTCTGCACAGATCACCCAATAAGGTTCTGCTCTCAAACCCGGAAAAAAGGAAACAACATGTCCGCAAAATACTCGATCGCCCATTCGGTTGCCGTCGTGCTTTTGGTTTTATTCGCCAGCGGCTGCTCCAAACCAGCCGATCACAGCAGCGCGAGTGCAACACCCGGCGTAACTGTCAGCGCACCGGCCAGCACTCTGGCCCAGAACGCCACGCCAGCCCCGGGCCAAACGGCCTCCAGGCTGGGTGACCTGTCAAGCTTTCACAGCATCGCCTCAGACGTGGCCGCCCTCGTGAACAAAGGCGACCTGCCCGCAGCAACGGCACGGATCAAAAACCTCGAAGTCGCCTGGGATTCGGCTGAGGCAGGGCTCAAGCCCCGTGCGGCCGACGATTGGCATCAGCTGGACAAAGCCATCGACAAAGCATTGACTGCGCTGCGCGCCGATACACCGAACCCGGCAGACTGCAAGGCCGCGATGGCGCGTCTGCTGAAAACTTTCGACGCCCTCAATGGCAAAGCCTGAAGCGGCTTTTCAATGAAATAGACAATGAAATTAACCCTTTCCCGCCACACCCGGTATGACCGGACGAGTCAGGCTTTTCACTGGGCGACTGCCCTTCTTGTGCTGATTACTTTCACGCTGGGCCCGGGTGATTTTGGCCATCTCATCGCTTATGGCAAAGACCCGGGTACCCGGCTGGATATTGTCTGGCACGAGTCGCTGGGCATGACGATTTTTACGCTCACGCTGCTGCGACTCGTCTGGGTGGCAGTGAGGCCCAGGACCCCGGAGTTTCCAATGCCGCCAACCCTGCGACGGATTTCCCGTCTGGTGCACGTCGCCTTGTGGAGTCTGCTACTGACCCTGCCCTTGACAGCGCTGCTGGCCTTGAGCACGGAGGCCAATCCCCTGACGCTTCTGGGCGGGATCAGCTTCAGCGCCTGGCCGACTTTTACTGCATCGCCTCTGGTCAGTATTCTGGACTGGGGTCATGTTCACAAGCTGCTGGGTGATGCCATCGTCTGGCTGGCGGGAGCACATGCTACGGCGGCGATTTTCCACCATACCGTGCTCAAGGATGGCGTGCTGCGCGCCATGCTGCCGTAACATGCCGCGACTTGTGGGGAACTGATATGCGCGTGCTGCTGGTCGAAGACGATCCCATGATCGGGGAGGCGATCCAGGGGGCCTTGAAAGATGCGTCTTACGCCGCCGATTGGGTGAAGAATGGCTCAACCGCCCTCTCGACACTGAGCAGCCAGCATTACGATCTGGTATTGCTCGATCTGGGGCTGCCCGGCCAGGATGGGCTTGAGGTCCTGGCCCGCATCCGCGCCAGGGACAATCCGGTTCCCCTGCTCATCATCACCGCACGCGACGGGCTGGACGACAGGCTGCGCGGTCTGGACGGCGGCGCGGATGATTATCTGCTCAAGCCGTTCGACATGGCCGAGCTGCTGGCCAGGATGCGGGCCGTCCTGCGGCGCAAGGGAGGCCAGGGAGCGCCCGTGCTGGGCAATGGCCTGGTGTCGCTCGACCCGGTCACCAAAGAGGCCTGCGTCCGTGGCGGCGACGGGGTGCAGCTGTCCGGCCGCGAGTTCTCGCTGCTGCAGGCTCTGCTCGTGCGGCCCGGAGCCATCCTTTCGCGCAGCGAGCTGGAGGATCGCATTTATGGCTGGGGCGAGGAAGTTGAAAGCAACGCCGTCGAATATCTGATCCACGCGCTGCGGCGCAAGCTGGGCAGCGAGATCATCAGGAATGTCAGGGGGGTCGGATGGATGGTCTCAAAAAGCGCCTGAACGACTCGGTCCAGCTCAAGCTGTCCGTCACACTGTCACTGACCATCGTCCTTGTGGCCATCGTGGCGGGCGTGTTCTCCTTCCTGTCCGCCTTCGACGAAGCCCATGAGCTGCAGGACGATGTTCTGCGCCAGGTGGCACAGCTCATGGATCGCCAGAGCCTGTCGCCGCTTGCGCGGCCCCCCGCTTCCCCTCTCAATGGGGCCGATGAGGAATCGCGCGTGATCGTCCAGCGCCTGGGCGAGACAGGCCCTTCCGGGGCGGGCGTGGACGCAGGAGGCCCGCTCGCGCTCCCGGCGACTCTGGCGGATGGATTGCACACCCTGCAGGTCGGCGGCGAGACGTTTCGCGTGCTGATCAAAACCACCGCGGCCGGTGAGCGTGTTGCCGTGGCCCAGGAATCCGGTTTCCGCAATGAAATTGCCCGCGATGGCGCGCTGCGCACTGTGATGCCTTTTCTGGTTCTCATGCCGGTGCTGCTGCTGCTCGTGGCGGATCTGGTGCGCAAAATGTTCCGGCCCATTGCGGCGCTTTCCCGAGAGATCGACCGGCGGGCCGAGCAGGAGCTGCATCCCATTGAGGATCGCCACCTTCCGGCCGAGGTGCGCCCCTTCGCCGTGGCGATCAACCGGCTGCTGGCCCGCGTGGGCCAGTCCATGGCGGCCCAGCGCCGCTTTGTAGCGGATGCGGCGCACGAGCTGCGCTCTCCACTGACCGCCCTGTCGCTTCAGGCGGAGCGTCTGGCAGAGGCCGAAATGTCCGGCCCGGCCCGCGAGCGCCTGACGGTGCTGCGCGAGGGGATCGCGCGGGGCCGAAGCCTGCTGGATCAGCTCTTGACGCTGGCCCAGGCGCAGTCGGACACCGATCTGGCGCAGTCCGCCGTCTCCATCCTGGCCATCTACCGCCGTGTGCTGGAAGACCTGATGCCTCTGGCCGAGATCAAGCGCATCGACATCGGCGTCGAAGGGGCGCAGGACGCCAGAGTCTGGGCCCGTGAAACAGACCTGTTTGCCATGATCAGGAATCTGGTCGATAACGCCATCCGCTACACGCCCGCAGGAGGGCGTGTGGATCTTTTTGTGGGCGTCGTCGCCGAAAAGGCCGTCATACGCATTCAGGACAGTGGGCCCGGCATTCCACTGGCTGAGCGGGATCGGGTGTTTGACCCCTTCTACCGCATCCTGGGCAACGATCAGGTGGGCTCAGGCCTGGGGCTGTCTATCGTTCAGGTGATTGCCCGTCGCATCAGCGCCGAAATCCATCTCGGGTTTTCTGACCCAGAAAAGCAAAGCGGCCTGACTGTTACAGTGACTCTTCCCATGCAATAGCGGAGGGATCAACGTGGAGGCCAGCCAGATGGCGCATTCAGCGGGGTGGTTTTATTGGGCACTGCTGTCCGCCATTTTTGCGGCACTGACGGCTGTTTTTGCAAAAGTCGGCATTCAGGGGGTGGATTCCGATCTGGCCACCCTGATCCGGACAGCGGTCATCATTGTTGTGCTGTCCATTTTTGTCGCCTGCACCGGCAAGTGGACCAACCCTTTCGACCTTGAACCCAGAACCTGGCTGTTTCTGGGGCTGTCCGGCCTGGCCACAGGGGCCTCGTGGGTGTGCTACTTCCGCGCGCTTCAGCTGGGTGAGGCCTCCAAAGTGGCGCCGGTCGACAAGCTCAGCCTTGTGCTGGTGGCGGTGTTTGCGTTTGCCTTCCTGGGCGAGCGGCCGTCATTGCGCGAGTGGTCGGGCATTTTGATGGTTGCCGCAGGCGTTCTGCTGCTGGCCTTCAAACGATAGCTGGACAGCCCGGCGGCAGGCCAGCCTGTCACAGCGGCGTGTGCGGATCAGAGGCAGAAACGGGCCCGGCATCGCCCAGCCGGGGTGAACGGGGCTGATCGGCGTTCATGGCGCGCCAGATCACCGGCCGGGCCGAGGCCGGGATCGGGCCCGACGGCCGGGGTGCGCCGCAGGCGCTGCAGCTGTCACAGCTGCTGCAGCCGGAGGAGCTCTGCGGACGGGCGGACCGGGCGGCACGCCATCGTGCGGGCCCGAGGTCGCTGATGCGCCGACGCAGCGACGCAGGCGCCAGCCGCCAGCCCGCGTAAAGCCCCGCCCAGACCCCCATGCAATTCACCAGCACCTGCTCGAGCATCTCAGCCTCCCAGTCCAAGCGCCACACGGTAGGTGACGAAGGACGCCGCATACGCCATGGCAAACAGGTAGACCGTCATCAACAGCGGATAGCGCCAGGAATTGGTTTCACGCCGCACGATGGCAAACGTCGAAACGCACTGCGGTGCAAAGACATACCAGGCCAGCAGGGACAGTGCCGTGGCAAGAGACCAGCTGTGGGCCAGAAGTGGTGACAGCTGCGCCTCGACGTCCTTGCCGCTGGCTGATAGAGCGAACACCGTGCCCAGGGCGCCGACCGCCACTTCACGGGCCGCCAGCCCGGGGATCAGGGCGATGGCAATCTGCCAGTTGAAGCCAATCGGCGCGAACACGCTTTCCAGCGCGTGCCCCAGAAGGCCGGCGTAGCTGAACTGGATGGCCGGCCCGATGCTGCCAGCAGGCGGTGCGGGGTAGGTGGCAATGAACCAGAGCAATATCATCAGCGACAGGATGATGGTCCCGACGCGGCGAACGAAAATTTCCGCCCGCTTTGCCAGACCGATGGCCAGATGGCGCAGATTGGGCAGCCGATAGGACGGCAGCTCCATCAACAGCGGATGGTGGGCAGCCCCGCCGCGCAGGTGCTTGAAGCACCAGGCCACGGACATCGCGGCGACGATCCCGGCCAGGTAGAGCGAAAACAGCACAAGGCCCTGCAGATTCACGACACCCGCCACGCTGCGGTTGGGCACGAAGGCGCCGATCAACAGGGCATACACCGGAAGGCGGGCCGAGCAAGTCATGAGGGGCGCGATCATGATGGTCACGAGACGGTCGCGCCAGCTGGTGATGGTGCGGGTGGCCATGACAGCCGGCACAGCGCAGGCAAAACTCGACAGAAGCGGAATGAAGGAGCGTCCGGACAGACCCACAGCCCCCATGATGCGGTCCAGAAGAAAGGCCGCACGCGGCAGGTATCCCGAGTCTTCCAGCAGCAGGATGAAAAGAAAGAGAATCAGAATCTGCGGCAGGAAAACCAGCACGCCGCCCGCACCGGCCAGGATACCGTCCACCAGAAGGCTCTTCAGGGCCCCATCGGGCAGGAGGCGGCCCAGACCGGCACCCAGCGCATCCATCCCGTCCTTGATGATGTCCATGGGCACCTGGGCCCAGCTGAAAACCGCCTGAAACATCAGGAAAAGGACGGTTAGCAGGACGAGCATGCCCCAGAAGGGATGCAGGATGACGCGGTCTATGGCGTCATCCCTGCGTGTATCCACCACAGGCAGGGTCACGGTGCGCTGCAGGATGCCGCGCACCTCCTGCTGGGCCTGGAGCACTTCAGCGACACCGGGGGCCTGCCAGGGCGGCTGAACCACGGGTCGCGGCGCCACGTGGCGTTCGATGCCATCGATCAGGCCCTGAGCGCCATCGCGCCGTATCCCGACCGACTCGACCACAGGCACGCCGAGTTCCTGCTCCAGGGCGGCGAGGTCTATGGTGATGCCCTGGCGCCGCGCGGCGTCGCTCAGGTTGACGGCGACCAGCATGGGCAGGCCCAGGCGGCGCGCCTCGATCACCAGGCGCAGGCTGAGTTTGAGGTTGGTGGCATCGGTCACACAGACCAGCAGGTCCGGCCGCTCCTCTTCCCCCATGGCGCCCGTCACGATGTCCCGCGTCACCCCTTCGTCGGCGCTGATGGCATTGAGGCTGTAAGCGCCCGGCAGATCAATGACACGCAACTGGCGCCCGCCTGGCGTCACCAGCGTCCCTTCCTTGCGCTCAACCGTTACCCCGGCGTAATTGGCGACTTTCTGGCGGCTGCCGGTGAGCAGGTTGAAAAGCGCTGTCTTGCCGCAGTTGGGATTGCCAAGAAGCGCGACACGCAACAGCCTGCCTTGGGCTGCGCTCACGGCTGCACCCCGGAATTGACGGCCACACGGATGTAGTCGGCCTCGAAGCGGCGCAGAGCGAAGGTGGCGTTGCCGACGCGAACGGCAATGGGCTCACGTCCAGGAAAACCGTGGGCCAGCACGCGGACCCGCTCCCCGGGCACAAAACCGATCTCGATCAGCCTCAGCACAACATCGTGGTCTTCGCCCATGGGCGGCGTTTCCACGTGGGTCACGGTGGCCGTGGCGCCTCGGGGCAGATCGCCCAAGCGGAGCGGGTCCGGGGAAGTGGCTGCGGGTGCATCGTCTGGGCTGAGCCAGGTGTCTTTGCGCAGCAGGTCCGTGTTCATGGCCGGGATCTTTCCTTGTCAACTTCTGCAGAGCGGTGGCTCAGGAAGAATCAGGAATTCAGTCTACTCCAGACTGAGTATGGGACGCATTATCATTTGTAATAAATGCGTTGTCCGGACGCAGGCGCTCACCCCGCCGCCACAAACGACAGCTTCCCCGCCGCCGCCTTCAGCATCTCCAGCACCGCGTCCGGGCTGGGGCCGATGTGGCGGTCGATGCGGCGGATGTAGGGGCAGGTCAGCACCGCCAGCGCGTGGCCGTCGGGGCCCAGCAGCGGGCAGGAGAGGTCGATCACGCCGTGCGACTGCAGGCTGTCGCGCTGGATGTGCCCGGCGCGGGCGATGGCGGCCAGACGGCGCGGCAGTTCGTTCGGCGGCAGCGGCACTTCGCCCTCCTGCGCGCTGTGCTCGGCCAGCATGTGCGGCACGCGCTCCGGATCGCTGAAAGCCAGCCACATCTGCCCGGACGCGGTATCGGCCAGCCCCACGCGCGCGCCCAGGCGGATGGACATGCCCCAGGCGCTCGGGCCGTTGACCTGCGCGACGATCAGCATGTCGCCCCGGTCGTACTGCGCCATGTGGCAGGACTGTTCGGCCTGGCGCGCAAAAGCATCCATCACCGGGAGCGCCTGCGTGATCAGGCGGTTGAGCGGCGGGTGCATGTGCGCCAGCGCGTACAGCTTCAGGCTGAGCGCAAAGCGGTCGCCGCCCTCGCTGCGCTGCACGTACTGGCGCGCCACCAGGCGCTCGAGCATGCGGTAGATCTCGCCCGGGCTGCGCGCCATGGCGGCGACGATCTCACTGCGCGTCAGGCCCTGCGGCTGGCGGGCCAGCAGCTCCAGGATGTCCAGACCTTTGTCCAGCGCGGGCGCGCGGTAGCGGTCGCTGGGGTCGGTCGCCGGGCTGGACGGATCGGTCAAAGGCTTCTTCAAGGGTTAGTCCTGATAGGTCTGGCGTGTTCAATGATGAATAATAAATTCACAAATGAACTTTGATCCATCCAGACCCGGCTGACCATCCGGGTTTGTCCGGACCCACAGACATGACTGCCACCCAGCGCCTTCAGGGCAAAACCGTTCTCGTCACCGCCGCCGCCCAAGGCATGGGCCAGGCCAGCGCCATCGCCGCCGCCCGCGAGGGCGCGCAGGTCATCGCCACCGACATCAACGCCCCCCTGCTGGACGATCTGGCCCGCGCTCACCCCGCCATCCGCACGCAGGTGCTGGACGTGCGCTCGGCCCCGGCCATCGCCGCGCTGGCGCAGCAGGTGGGCAATGTGGATGTGCTGTTCAACTGCGCGGGCATGGTCCACCACGGCACGGTGCTGGAGTGCGACGACGACGCCTGGGCGCTGAGCTTTGATCTCAACGTCACCTCCATGCACCGCATGGTGCGCGCCTTCCTGCCCGGGCTGCTGCGCCGGGCGCAGGTGACGGGCAGCGCCAGCATCATCAACATGGCCTCGATGGCGTCCAGCGTCAAAGGCTTCCCCAACCGCTACGCCTACGGCGCCACCAAGGCCGCCGTGATCGGCCTGAGCAAGGCCATCGCCGCCGACTTCGTCAAGCAGGGCCTGCGCTGCAACGCACTGTGCCCGGGCACGGTGGACACGCCCTCGCTGCGCGGACGCATCGCCGCCGCCGCCGACCCGGTGCAGGCCGAAAAGGATTTCATCGCGCGCCAGCCCATGGGCCGCCTGGCCACGGTGGACGACATCGTGCCCATGGTGATTTACCTGGCCAGCGACGATTCGCGCTTTGTCACCGGCCAGGCGCTGCTGGTCGATGGCGGCGTCACCATCTGACCGCCGCACCGCAATGACCGCCGCCCCGACTGCCACGAGCGCCGCCGAAACATCCGCTGTCCCGCTGCTGGATCTGCGCGGCATCGGCAAATCATTCCCTGGCGTGCGCGCGCTGCACGAGGTGAAGTTCAGCCTGCAGCCCGGCGAAGTCCACGCGCTCATGGGCGAAAACGGCGCGGGCAAATCCACCCTGATGAAAATCATCGCGGGCGTGTACCGCAAGGACGAGGGCGAGATTCGCGTCAGCGGCCAGCCGCAGGACATCGGCAGCCCCACCGCCGCGCAGCAGCTTGGCATCGGCATCGTGCATCAGGAGCTCAACCTGATGAACCACCTGAGCTGCGCGCACAACATCTTCATCGGGCGCGAGCCGCGCAAACTGGGCGGCCTGCTGCTGGACGAGGAGCGCATCAACCAGGGCGCACAAAAGCTTTTCGACCGCCTGCGCCTGCGCCTGGATCCGCGCACGCGGGTGGGCGAGCTGTCGGTGGCGCGCCAGCAGATGGTCGAGATCGCCAAGGCGCTGTCCTTCGAATCGCGCGTGCTCATCATGGACGAACCCACCGCCGCGCTGAACAACGCTGAGATCGACGACCTCTTCACCATCATCCGCCAGCTGCGCGACGAGGGCGTGGGCATCGTCTACATCTCGCACAAAATGGACGAGATCCAGCGCATCGCCGACCGCGTCACCATCCTGCGCGACGGCCAGTACATCGACACCGTGCCCGCCGCCAGCACGCCCATGGAGCGCATCATCGCGCTCATGGTCGGGCGCGAACTGGCGCAGACCACGCCCGACATCCCCGACACATCCGGCCAGCCCGTGCTGCTGGAGGCCAGAAACATCCGGCGCGGCCGCATGGTGCAGGACGTCAGCCTGACGCTGCGCGCGGGCGAAATCGTCGGCCTGGCCGGGCTGATGGGCGCCGGGCGCACCGAGCTGGCCCGCGCCATTTTCGGCGCCGATGCGCGCGACGGCGGCGAGATTCTGGTGCGCGGCGTGAAGCAGAACATCCGCTCCCCGCAGGACGCCGTGCGCGCGGGCATCGGTTATCTGTCTGAGGACCGCAAGCACTTTGGCCTGGCACTGGGCATGGACGTGCAGGCCAACACCGGCCTGGCCGACATGGCGCAGTTCGTGCGCGGCGGCTTCTGGCTGGACGAGGGCAAGCTGGCGAAAACCGCCACCGACATGGTCCAGCGCCTGCGCATCAAAACGCCGGGCATCCAGCAGAACGTGCGCCTGCTGTCGGGCGGCAACCAGCAGAAGGTGGTCATCGCCAAGTGGCTGGTGCGCGACTGCGACATCCTCTTTTTTGACGAGCCCACGCGTGGCATCGACATTGGCGCCAAGGCCGAAATCTACCGCCTGCTGCAGGATCTGGCCGCGCAGGGACGCGCCATCGTGGTGATTTCGTCCGAACTGCCCGAAGTGCTGCGCCTGTCGCACCGCGTGCTGGTGATGTGCGAAGGCCGCCTGACGGGCGAGATTCCCGGCGCTCTGGCCACGCAGGAAAACATCATGCGCCTGGCGACCCTGCGCGCTGCCTGAGGGCCGCCTGACCGCCGCCTGACCGCCCACGCCTCCACCCTGACATGACCCCCGCAAAGGCCCCGATGGACACCGCAGCACCCTCCAAACTCAAGCGCCTGCTGGGCGCCGATGCGCGCCAGAAGCTGCTGGCTTTTGCCAGCCTGCTGGCGCTGATCGCCATTTTTGGCGCGCTCAAACCCGACGCCTTCCTGACCGAAGAGAACGTCGTCGGCATCCTGCAGGCGACCTCGGTCAACGGCGTGCTGGCGGTGGCCTGCACCTTCGTCATCATCACCGCCGGGATTGATCTGTCGGTCGGCGTCCTGATGACCTTCTGCTCGGTCATGGCCGGGGTCTTCATGGTCAACTGGGGCCTGCCGATGGCGGTCGGCGTGCCCGGCGCCATCGCGGTGGGCGCGCTGATGGGCTGTGCCTCGGGCCTGACCATCACCAAGCTGCGCGTGCCGCCCTTCATCGCCACGCTGGGACTGATGATGCTGCTCAAGGGCCTGTCGCTGATCATCACCGGCACGCGCCCGATCTACTTCAGCGACATCGAAGGCTTTGACGCCATCGCCCTGGGCACGCTGATCCCCGGCCTGCCCAACGGCGTGCTGGTTTTTGCGCTGGTGGCGGGCGTCAGCGCCATCGTCCTCAACAAGACGCTGCTGGGCCGCTACACCTTTGCGCTGGGCAGCAACGAAGAGGCGGTGCGCCTGTCGGGCGTCAACGTAGACCGCTGGAAAATCATCGTCTACGCCTACAGCGGCGCGGTCTGCGGCATTGCCGGACTGATGATGGCGTCGCGGCTGAACTCGGCGCAGCCCGCGCTGGGCCAGGGCTACGAGCTGGACGCCATCGCTGCCGTGGTCATCGGCGGCACCTCGCTGGCGGGTGGCGTCGGCACCATTCTGGGCACCGTCATCGGCGCTTTCATCATGAGCGTGCTGGTCAACGGCCTGCGCATCCTGTCGGTGGCGCAGGAGTGGCAGATGGTGCTCACGGGCCTGATCATCATCCTGGCCGTTTACACCGACAACCTGCGCCGCAAGCGCCAGCATTGAGCGCCCCTTTTCCGTTCCAGTTCCGTACGAGTTCCCGTTCCAAAAACCCCCGAAGGAGACTGACATGATTTCCAAGCGCAAACTGCTGGCGACTGCGGCCGCTCTGGCCGCCGCCGCCACCCTGGGCCTGGGCAGTGCCCACGCCGCCGAGCCCTACATCCCGCTGATTTCCAAAGGCTTCCAGCACCAGTTCTGGCAGGCGGTGAAGGCCGGGGCGGAAAAAGCCGGGGCCGATTACAAGGTCAAGGTGACGTTTGAAGGCCCCGAGACCGAGCAGCAGGTCGACAAGCAGATGGACATGCTCACCGCCGCGCTGGCCAAGAAACCCGCCGCCATCGGCTTCGCCGCGCTGGACAGCAAGGCCGCGATTCCGCTGCTGAAAAAGGCCCAGGCCGAGAAGATTCCCGTGATCGCTTTTGACTCGGGCGTGGACAGCCCCATCCCGGTGACCACCGCGACCACCGACAACGTGGCTGCCGCAGGGCTGGCCGCCGACAAGATGGCCGCGCTGATCGGCGGTGAGGGCGAAGTCGCCGTGGTGGCGCACGACCAGACCAGCACCACCGGCGTGGGTCGCCGCGATGGCTTCGTCAACCGCATCAAGGCCAAATACCCCAAGATCAAGGTCGTGGACATCCAGTACGGCGGTGGCGATCACCTGAAATCGGCCGAAATCGCCAAAACCCTGCTGCTGGCGCACCCGAAACTGAAAGGCATTTTCGGCACCAACGAAGGCTCGGCCGTGGGCGTGGGCAAGGGCGTGAAAGAGGCCGGCAAGAAGGTCGTCATCATCGGCTACGACTCGGGCAAGGACCAGAAAGCCATGATCATGGACGGCACGATTGCGGGCGCCATCACGCAAAACCCCGTCGGCATCGGTTACAAAACCGTTGAAGCCGCCGTGAAAGCGCTCAAGGGCGAGAAACTGCCCAAAATCATCGACACCGGCTTTTACTGGTACGACAAAACCAATATGACCGATCCCAAGATCGCTGCGGTGCTGTACGACTGATCAAGCCTCTGTATGAATCCCACGCCGGTCCATCTGGCGTGGGTTTTGTGAAAGAATTTGATGACCGAAAATATCCAGACTCTTTATCGAAAAGTCCTGCTGCGCTTCATCCCATTTCTGATTGTCTGTTTCGTCTTCGCCTATTTCAATCGAGTCAATATCAGCTTTGCGAAGCTCGAAATGCAGAGCGACCTGGGGTTTAGCGATGCCGCTTACGGACTTGGCGCAAGTATTTTTTTCGTCGGCTATTTTCTGTTCGAAGTTCCCAGCAACCTGATTCTCCACCGGGTGGGGGCACGTCGCTGGATAGCACGCATCATGATCACGTGGGGCGTTGTCTCGGCCAGCATGATGTTTGTCACCACAGAAACACAGTTTTACGTGGTGCGGTTTTTGATCGGTGTGGCTGAAGCCGGGTTTCTTCCGGGTGTCGTGCTGTATCTGACGTACTGGTTCCCTGCTCGGGAGCGGGCCAAAGTCAACTCTGTCTTTTTCACGGCGATTGCTATTTCAGGAGTCATCGGTGGCCCAGTCTCGGGATTCGTCATCAGCCAGATGCACAGTTTTATGGGCTTGAGAGGATGGCAGTGGCTTTTCCTGATCGAAGGTTTACCATGTGTTCTGCTGGGTCTGATCTGTCTGCGCTTTCTGGACGACGGAATTGACGCTGCGCGATGGCTGACCCATCAGGAAAAAATCCTGCTTAGAAAAAACCTCGACACCACCAAAGACGCCCAAGCCACGCACAGCGTCGCGCACCTGTTTCGCCGACCTGAGGTTCTGCTGCTTTCTGTCTTATATATCCTGATGCTGATGGGTCTTTACGGATTCACTTTCTGGGCTCCACAGCTGATCAAGAACTCAGGCGTCAGCGACCCGTTCAACGTGGGTCTGTTATCAGCTATTCCCTATGCCGCTGCAGGTATCGCCATGGTCTGGGTAGGTCGTCACTCAGACCAGACCGGGGAACGCAAATGGCATATGGCCCTGTGCGTCCTGCTCGGGGCTCTCGGTTACCTCCTGAGTGGGCTTTTCGCGCAGAGTACACTGCTGTCTATGACGGCCTTGACGCTGGCTGCAATAGGTGTTATTGCCTGCCTGTCGGTATTCTGGACTATGCCACCGCGCATGATGGCAGGTGCGGCAGCGGCCGGTGGCATTGCCTTTATCAACTCCATGGGCAATCTGGGCGGCGTCATCAGCCCTTATATGGTGGGCAAGGTGGTATCCGTCACCCACAGCCCGGTCTATGGGCTGTATGCCATCGCGGCGGCCTCACTGCTGGCATTTATCATGATCGTGTGGATGATTCCAGCGCACCTTATCTCCCGTGAGCCAAAGGCTTCTTCTGATAACCCATCTGATAATTTTTGAAGAAAGGCAACCATGAAACTCCTCCGATACGGTCCTGCGGGCCAGGAAAAGCCCGGCGTGCTCGACGCCCAGGGGCGTGTGCGCGACCTGTCCGGCGTGCTGACCGATATTGCGGGGCATGCCCTGCTGCCTGAAAGCATCGCCCGCCTGCAGGCGCTGGATCTGGAGGAGCTGCCGCTGGTGCCTGGCGTGCCGCAGGCCGACCTGCGCCTGGGGCCCTGCGTGGGCCAGATCGGCAAGTTCATCTGCATCGGGCTGAACTACTCGGACCACGCCGCCGAAACCGGCATGGCCGTGCCGCCCGAGCCGGTGGTTTTCAACAAATGGACCAGCGCCATCGTCGGGCCGGATGACGATGTCGAGATTCCGCGCGGTTCGCAGAAAACCGACTGGGAGGTCGAACTCGGCGTGGTCATCGGGCGCGGCGGGCGCTACATCAGCGAGGCCGACGCCATGAGCCACGTCGCGGGCTACTGCGTGGTCAACGACGTGTCCGAGCGCGAATACCAGATCGAGCGCAGCGGCACCTGGGACAAGGGCAAGGGCTGCGACACCTTCGGCCCGACGGGCCCCTGGCTGGTCACCGCCGACGAGGTCGCTGACCCGCAAAACCTGCGCCTGTGGCTCAAGGTCGATGGCAAAACCTTCCAGGACGGCACGACCGCGACCATGGTTTACGGCGTGCCTTTCCTCGTCCATTACCTCAGCCAGTTCATGAGCCTGCAGCCCGGCGATGTCATCTCGACCGGCACGCCGCCCGGCGTGGGCATGGGCCAGAAGCCGCCCGTTTACCTGCGCCCCGGCCAGGTGATGGAGCTGGGCATCGAGGGCCTGGGCCAGCAGCGCCAGCGCACAAAAGCCGCCTGAGCTTTTCAAGGATATTCCATGCCCCTGATCACCGGCCTGCGCACCCTGGACGTGCGCTTCCCCACGTCGCAGCACCTGGACGGTTCGGACGCCATGAATCCCGATCCGGATTACTCGGCGGCCTACGTCATCCTGGAGACCGACCAGCCCGGCCTGGAAGGGCATGGGCTGACCTTCACCATCGGGCGCGGCAACGAAATCTGCTGCGCCGCCATCCAGGCGCTGGCCTCGCGCGTGGTCGGCCTGGATCTGGACGGCATCGCCGCCGACATGGGGGCTTTCTGGCGCCATGTCACCAGCGACAGCCAGCTGCGCTGGATCGGCCCCGACAAAGGCGCCATCCACTTGGCCACCGGCGCTGTCGTCAACGCGGTGTGGGACCTGTGGGCCAAGCGCGAGGGCAAACCCGTCTGGCGCCTGGTCGCCGACATGACGCCCGAAGAGCTGGTGCGCTGCATTGATTTCCGCTACATCACCGACTGCATCACCCCCGAAGAAGCGCTGACCCTGCTGCGCGAGCGCGCTGCGGGCAAGGCCGAGCGACTGGCCCAGCTGGAAGCCAGCGGTTACCCCTGCTACACCACCTCGGCCGGCTGGCTGGGCTACCCCGACGACAAACTGCGCCGCCTGGCGCAGGAGGCGGTGGATGCGGGCTTTGCCCACATCAAGCTCAAGGTCGGGCGCGACAAAGAGGACGACATCCGCCGCCTGCGCATCGCGCGCGAGGTGCTGGGCCCCGACCGCCACCTGATGATCGACGCCAACCAGGTCTGGGATGTGCCCCAGGCGATTCCGTGGCTGAAGGATCTGGCCTTCGCCAAACCCTGGTTCATCGAGGAACCGACCAGCCCCGACGACGTGGAAGGCCACCGCGCCATCCGCCAGGCGCTGCTGGGCCAGATGAAGGTCGCCACGGGTGAAATGGGCCAGAACCGCATCCTGTTCAAGCAGTTCATCATGCGCGAAGCCATCGACGTGGTGCAGATCGATTCCTGCCGCCTGGGCGGTGTCAACGAGATCCTGGCGGTGATGCTGATGGCCGCCCAATACGGCCTGCCCGTCTGTCCGCACGCGGGGGGTGTCGGCCTGTGCGAGTACGTGCAGCACCTGTCCATGATCGACTATCTGTGCATCGCGGGCACGCACGAGGGCCGCGTCATCGAGTACGTCGACCACCTGCACGAGCACTTTGAAGCGCCCTGCATCATCCGCAACGCCGCCTACATGCCGCCGCAGCAGCCGGGCTTTTCGATCACCATGAAGCCCGCCTCGCTGGCGCAGTACACCTTCCGGGGCCCCGCCGCATGAGCGCAGCGGGGGCCGCTGGGGCTGTCAGCGGCGGTCGCATCGACGCCCACCAGCACTTCTGGCCCTGGCGCGATCACCCCCAGGATTACGCCTGGATGAGCGAGCCGCTGGCCGCGCTGCGCCGCGACGTGCTCCCGCACGACAGCCTGCCGCTGATGCAGGCGGGCAGTATCGCCCAGTGCCTGGCGGTTCAGGCCCGCGCCACGCCGCGCGAAACCGCCTGGCTGCTGGACTTGTGCGCCACGGCGCCGCAGATCGCGGGCGTCATCGGCTGGGACGACCTGCGCGCGCCTGATCTGCCCCAGCGCCTGGCCGCCTGGCGCGCGCACCCGCAGGGCGAGCGCCTCAAAGGCCTGCGCCATCAGGTGCAGGACGAGGCTGACGTGCCCGCCTTCATCGCCAGCCCCGAGGTCAACCGCGGCCTGCGCGCCGTGCAGGACGCGGGCCTGGTCTACAGCCTGCTGGTGCGCCACGGACAGATGGCCGGGGTGCCCGCCTGGGCCGCGCAGCATGACCGCCACTGGCTGGTGCTGGACCACCTGGGCAAGCCGCCGGTGGGCGCTGCGGCGGGCGACCCGGCCTGGCGCCCGTGGGAAGGCCATCTGCGCGCTCTGGCCGCGCTGCCGCACGTGGCCGCCAAACTATCGGGCCTGGCCACCGAGGCCACGATCGCGGGAGACCTTCCGGACAGCGCCCGATCCGCAATGCGCCGCTGCTGGGACATCGCGCTGGACGCCTTTGGCGCGCAGCGGCTGATGTTTGGCTCGGACTGGCCGGTGCTCTCGCTGGCCACGTCCTACGCCGACAATCTGGCGCTGTTTTCCGACTGGACCAGCCGCCTGAGCGCCGCCGAACAAAGCGCGCTGTGGCAGGGCACGGCCCGGCGCGTGTATGGCCTCAGCGGTCTGTCCTGATTTCTGAAGATTCCTGAAAGCCGTCCATGGATCTCTACCTGAGCGACAAAACCGTCATCGTCACCGGCGGCGCCAGCGGCATCGGCGCCGCCATCAGCCTGGCGCTGGCGAACGAGGGTGCGATCCCCGTCATTTTCGGCAAAAGCCCGATGACGCCCGATTTTGCGCAGGCACTCTACGCGGCGCAGCCCAGATCGCACTTCATCCAGATCAACCTGAGCGACGCCAGCGCCTGCACGCGCGCCGTGGACGACACGCTGCAGCATTTCGGGCGCCTGGACGGCCTGGTGAACAACGCGGGCATCAACGACAGCGTGGGCCTGGACGCGGGCCCGCAGGCCTTCACCGGATCGCTGGACCGCAATCTCATCCACTACTACACGCTGGCCCACCTGTGCGTGCCGCACCTGAAAGCCAGCCGGGGCGCCATCGTCAACATCAGCAGCAAGACCGCGCTGACGGGCCAGGGCAACACCAGCGGCTACTGCGCCGCCAAGGGCGCGCAGCTCGCCCTGACGCGCGAATGGGCCGCCGCTCTGCGCATGGACGGCGTGCGCGTCAACGCCGTCATCCCGGCCGAAGCCATGACGCCGCTCTACCGCCGCTGGGTGGACAGCTTCCCCGATCCGCAGGCCAAACTGGACAGCATCACCGCCAGAATTCCGCTGGGCCAGCGCATGACGACCTGCGAAGAGCTGGCTGACATGACGGTGTTTCTGCTCTCGCCGCGCAGCAGCCACACCACCGGGCAATGGGTGTTTGTCGATGGCGGCTACACCCACCTGGACCGGGCGCTGACATGAGCACGGCGATGTCCGGCGTGACGCAGCAGGTGCTGCTGCTTGATCTGAAAGACAGCCCGGACGCCATCGCCGCCTACGAGGCCGCGCACAAGCGCATCTGGCCCGAAGTCGCTGCGCACCTGCGCCGCCACGGCGTGCTGGACATGACGATTCACCGCCTGGGCACGCGCCTGGTGATGGTCATGCAGACCGACGACGCGCGCTTCGACGCGGCGCGCATGGCGCAGGATCAGGCGCTCATCCCCATCCTGAGCGAATGGGAGGCGCAGATGGGACAGTACCAGGCGCCCACGCCCTGGACGCCCGAGGGCCAGAAGTGGACGCGGGCCGCCTGCATCTTCCGTCTTGCAGATCAGCCCGACCCGCCCGATCAGCCCGAACAGACCTGATCCTTTCAGATCAGCGCGCGCAGCCTCTGTCGTACCAGCCCCGGCTGCGGTTGACGACGCGGACCACCAGCAGCATCACCGGCACCTCGATCAGGACGCCGACCACGGTGGCCAGCGCCGCGCCCGATTCAAAGCCGAACAGGCTGATGGCGGCGGCCACGGCCAGCTCGAAAAAGTTGCTCGCGCCGATCAGCGCCGAGGGGCAGGCCACGCTGTGCGATTCGCCCACGCGCCGGTTCAGCCAGTAAGCCAGCCCCGCGTTGAACAGCACCTGGATCAGGATGGGCACCGCCAGCAGCGCAATCACCAGCGGCTGCGACAGAATGGCGCCGCCCTGAAAAGCAAACAGCAGCACCAGCGTCAGCAGCAGCGCCACGATGGACGCAGGCCCCAGCCGCGCCAGCGCTGATTCCAGCGCCTGCGGCCCCCGGCGCAGCAGCGCGCGCCTGGCGAGTTGCGCCAAAACGACCGGGATGACGATGTACAGCAGCACCGACGTGACCAGCGTCGCCCAGGGCACCACGATGCTGGACAGCCCCAGCAGCAGCGCCACGATGGGCGCAAACGCAAACACCATGATGGCGTCGTTGAGCGCCACCTGGCTCAGGGTGAACAGCGGATGCCCGCCCGTGAGCCGGCTCCAGACAAACACCATGGCCGTGCACGGCGCCGCCGCCAGCAGGATCAGCCCGGCGATGTAGCTGTCGATCTGCTCCGGCGGCAGCCAGGGCGCGAAGAGGTGGCGCACGAAAATCCAGCCCAGCAGCGCCATCGAAAAGGGCTTGACCGCCCAGTTGACGAAGAGCGTCACCCCGATGCCGCGCCAGTGCTGACCGACCTGCGCCAGGCTGGCGAAATCAATGCGCAGCAGCATGGGGATGATCATCACCCAGATCAGCGCGCCAACCGGCAGGTTGACCTGCGCGATCTCCAGCCGCCCCACCGCCTGCACGCCCGCCGGGAACAGCTGCCCCAGGCCCACGCCTGCGACCATGCACAGCAGCACCCAGGCCGTGAGGTGACGCTCGAAAAAGCCCATGCGCTGCGCTTCAGCCGACATGTTCGCCTCCCGCCAGGGCGCGGGCGCTGCCCTGCAGCCGCTCGGGTGACAGCTCGGACGTCGGCAGGCTGATCAGCAGGCTGATGCGCTGGCGCAGGGCCAGCAGGGTCTGGCGAAAGGCCGCGCGCTGGGCGTCCGGCCCGCCCGCCACCGCTGAGGGGTCGGCGTAGCCCCAGTGCGCCGTGGCCGGGCGTCCGGGCCAGATCGGGCAGGTTTCGCCCGCCGCGCTGTCGCACACGGTGATGATCAGATCCATGCGCGGCGCGTCTGGCGCGGCGAACACATCCCAGCATTTGCTGTGCAGGCCGTCGGTGGGCAGTCCGGCTTCGGCCAGCACTTCCAGGCCGATGGGGTTGGGTTTTTGCGCCTCGCGCGGGCTGCTGCCGGCCGAAAAGCCGCGAAAGCGCTCTCCGCCCAAGTGGTTGAGCAGCGCCTCGGCCAGGATGCTGCGCGCCGAGTTGTGCGTGCACAGGAAAAGGACGTTCAAGGGCGTGGTCATGGGGGTCGCTCCGGAAGGATCAGTCAGGGTCAGGGTCAGGGTCAGGGTCAGGGTCAGGGTCAGGGTCAGGGTCAGGGTCAGGGTCGGGGGATAGCGCCACAGCTCTCGCCCTGGCAGCAGTGCTCGGTCAGGTAGCCCAGCAGGGCGTTCATGCGCCCGAATTCGGCGCGGCAGATCAGGCTGCGGCCGTCGCGCTCCTGCGTGATCAGGCCCGCATGCACCAGCTCTTTGAGGTGAAAGGACAGCGTGTTGCCCGGCACCTGCCAGCGCGCGGCCAGCTCGCCCGGCGTCAGGCCCTGCGGTCCGGCGACCACCAGGGCGCGGAACACGCGCAGGCGCAGCGGCTGGGCCAGTGCGGCCAGGGCGCTGAGCGCGGCAGATTCTTCCAGCGTGGCGGTGGACGTCAGGTCTGTGGTCGTTTCCATGATTCCATCATACTGGAATTATTGAATTGTTTGACGGATGGCAGTCACGATGTTTTGCCCGACAATCACGCCATGGATGCCAACGCCCCCAATACCCTCGCCGTCTACCCCGGCACCTTCGACCCCATCACCCAGGGCCATGTTGATCTGGTGCAGCGCGCCAGTCGCCTGTTCGGCCGCCTGACGGTGCTGGTGGCGCAGGGCCATCACAAGAACACGCTGTTCAGCGCCGACGAGCGCGTGGACCTGGCGCGCGAGGCGCTGGCCGGGCTGCCCGGCGTTCAGGTGCAGGGCTTCACGGGCCTTTTGCGCGACACCGTGCTGGCGCTGGGCGGCCAGGTGGTGGTGCGCGGCCTGCGCGGCGTGAGCGATTTCGATTACGAGTTCCAGATGGCCGGCATGAACCGCCACCTGATGCCCGAGGTGGACACCGTTTTTCTGGCGCCCTCGCCGCAGGTGCAGTACATCAGCGGCACTTTCGTGCGCGAGATCGCCCGCCTGGGGGGCGACGTCGCGCCCTTTGTGCCGCCCAGCGTGCTGGCCCCGCTGCAGCGCCGTCTGGCCGGGGACTGAGCATGGCGCTGATGATCACCGACGCCTGCATCAACTGCGACGTCTGCGAGCCCGAATGCCCCAACGGCGCGATCAGCATGGGCGCCGAGTATTACGTCATCGCCCCCAGCCGCTGCACCGAGTGCGTGGGCCACTTCGATGAGCCGCAGTGCGTGGCCATCTGCCCGGTGGAGTGCATCCCGCTCAACCCCGAACACGTCGAGAGCCGCGAACAGCTCCAGGCGAAATACGAGGGGCTGGAGGCGGAAAAGCGGGCTGCAGCCCGCGTCTGATTACCCCGCCTTCTTCCGCCCCGCTGCCGGTTTGGCCGCCGCTTTTGCAGCCGTCTTTACCGGAGCGGCTTTCGCAGCAGCAGCGGGTTTGGCGGCGGCTTTGGGCGCGGCCTTCGCGGCTGGCTTGGCGGCAGTTTTCCGTGCTGGTTTGGGGGCCGCCGGGACTTTGGGCACCAGCGCCTGACCCTGCTCGACTGTGGCCTGCACCGCAGCCTGGCCCTGCTGAACCACCGCCTGCGCCAGACGGGCGAACTGACCGGTCATGTCGTTCCACCACTGTGTGGGCAGGGCGGCGGCGGCGTCGGCTGTAGCGGATTCGGAGGCGGGCGCCGGGCTGGCCTGCGGAGCCGGTGCTGGCGCAGGCGCAGCTTGCGGCGGAGCGGCCGGAGCCGGCGCTTCAGCCGCCGTCGTGGGTGCAGCCGCCGTGGCCTGCGCCAGGTGGGCCCACGGGGCGGCCATGGCGTCCATCATGCTTTGCAGCGGCACATTCATGTTCTGCAGCGTGGCCATGGTCAGGCGCTGGACCTCCAGCGCGCGGATGGTGTTATCCACCAGCGTCGCGTTCTGGTCCAGCCAGAATTTGACGGTTTTCAAGTCCTCGATGCGCTTGTCCAGCTCCTGCGGGTTGGCGCTGGGTGTCAGCCAGTGCGCCAGGCCCGGGGGCATCGCGGTCTGCACACCCGGCATCGGCACGGCGGGGTTGGCCGCCGTGGCGGACGCGGGGATGAAGGCTTTGAACAGATCGCCCCAGCCCGCCATGGCACCGGCGAACGGCAGGGCGGACGAGGGGGATTCGGGCGCTGAACTCATGGCGGTCCTTTGCAAGGGCGGGTGTTGGGATTCCAGTATTGTGCGCTCTGGCGCGCCATGCGGCCCCGCTGGCGCGTCAAATCGCCGACAATGCCGGGCCTACGCCACTCGCTTTTTCCCCATGGACACTCCTGGCAACCTTTTCGTGATCGCCGCGCCCAGTGGCACGGGCAAATCCAGCCTGGTGCGCGCGCTGCTGGAGCTGGACGCGCAGCTCGATGTCTCCATCTCGCACACCACGCGCGCGCCGCGCGGCCAGGAGCAGGACGGGCGCGAATACTGGTTCATCCCCGAAGACGAGTTCCGCGCCCTGATCGCGCAGAACGCCTTTTTCGAGTGGGCCGAAGTCCACGGCAACCTGTACGGCACCTCGCGCACCGCCATCGAGGCGCGCCTGCGCGAAGGCGCCGACGTGGTGCTGGAGATCGACTGGCAGGGCGCGCTGCAGATCAAGGAGCTGTTCCCGCACGCGGTGCTGATGTTCATCCTGCCGCCCTCCTGGCCCGAGCTGCGCCAGCGTCTGACCCGGCGTGGCGAGGACAGCGAAGCCGTCATTGCCAAGCGCATGGCCAATGCCGCCAACGAAGTCCAGCAGGCGCATCGCTTTGATTTCGTTATAATCAATGCCCACTTCGATACGGCGCTGTTTGATCTCAAAGCGGTCGTTCACGCCCAGCGTCTCAAGTACGCTGCGCAGCGTCGCAACCGATCCGGGGTGTTCGAGGCGCTGGCTCTGCCTCCCTCGACGGTCTGACCCGAGTCTGATCGGTCTTTGTTCCGTTTTTTCACGTTCTCCACCAGGAAACCACCATGGCCCGCATCACCGTTGAAGACTGCCTGGAAAAAATCCCCAACCGCTTCGAGCTGGTGCTGTGCGCCACCTACCGCGCACGTATGCTCAGCCAGGGCCACACCCCGCGCATCGAAAGCCGCAACAAGCCCAACGTGACCGCTCTGCGCGAAATCGCCGAAGGCCACATCGGCCGCGAAATGCTGCGCCGCGTGCCCGCGCGCTGATCGGGTCAGCGCTGCCACGAAAAACCCGGCCGAGGCCGGGTTTTTTCATGGCCGCACGATCAGAGTGACCGGTGCGGCGACCCCCGCCGTCAGCCTTTGAGGTGCTGCGCCAGCGCATCCGCCGTGCGCTGGTTGGCCAGCGTGGCGGCTGCGGCATCGTAATGCTCGCCAGCGGGGCGGGCAAAGGCGTGATCGACGCCCGGATAGACCTGGGTCGTGACCTGGGCGTGCCCAGCGAAGGCCTTGACGATGGCCTCGCGCGCTTCGGGCGGGCAGAAGCCGTCTTTCTCGGCAATATGCAGCAGCACAGGCTGGCGGATGTTCGCGGCTTCGTCCAGCGCGGCCTCGATGCCCACGCCGTAGTAGCCCACGCTGACATCGCTGTCGGTGCGGCACGCCGCCAGGTAAGCCAGCTTGCCGCCCAGGCAGTAGCCCACGACGCCCGCTTTGCCGCCCGCGACGGCCGGGTGGGCGCGCAGCGCGGTCAGCGTGGCCTGGATGTCTTCCACGGCCTTGCCCTGGTCCAGCGCCTGGAAGTATTCGAAGGCCTTCTTCCAGTCTTCGGGGGTGTAACCCAGCTCGATGCCGGGCTGGATGCGCCAGAACAGGTCCGGCACCGCGACGACATAGCCCAGCTGGGCGAAGGTGTCGGCCAGCTCGCGCATGTTGAAGTTGACGCCGAAAATCTCCTGCGCCATCACAAGGCCGGGGCCTGTGCCGCCGGGCGGCAGGGCCAGATAGCCCGAAAACGTGCCGCTGCCGTCTAGCGCGGTGATGGATAGGGGTGAACTCATGACAGCTTCCTTGTGCAGTGAAATCAGCCCGCAAGGATAACAAGAGTGCGCCGCCAGGCCCAACAGCCTCAGAGGGTGCCAAGGCGCGGGTTTTCCATTAAGCTAGAGACGGATGTCGTCTGCGCGCGACCCGCCAATATCTCCAAACCCCCCGATTTTCAGGTGTCCCATGAGTCTGCGTTCGCTGGCGGCCGATCTTCTGCCCAGTGCCCTGAGGCGCCGGGCCCGGCCACGCCCGAATGCGGCCGGGCCGGACGCCCCGGTGCGCCCCGACGCCAGCACCTATGCTGAGCTGGCCGAACGCATCGGCTACCTGAGCAAAGCCGAACAGGCGCAGGTGCGCGAAGCCTGGCGCTTCGCCGACGAGGCCCACCTGGGCCAGAAACGCGCCAGCGGCGAGCCCTATATCACCCACCCGCTGGCGGTGGCCGGCATCTGCGCCGACTGGCGCATGGACGTGCAGGCCCTGATGGCCGCGCTGACACACGATGCCATGGAAGACTGCGGCATCACCAAATCCGACATTCTGGAGCGCTTTGGCAGCGTCACCGCCGATCTGGTCGACGGGCTGACCAAGCTGGACAAGCTGCAGTTCGCCACCCGCGAAGAGACCCAGGCCGAGTCCTTCCGCAAGATGCTGCTGGCCATGGCGCGCGACGTGCGTGTCATTCTGATCAAGCTGGCCGACCGCCTGCACAACATGCGCACCATGGGCGCGATGGCGCAGCACAAGCGCGCGCGCATCGCCCGCGAGACGCTGGACATCTACGCCCCCATCGCGCACCGCCTGGGTCTGAACGAGGTCTACCGCGAGCTGCAGGACATCTCTTTCGCCTGCGTCTACCCCTGGCGCAGCCGCATCATCACCGAGGCCATGCGCCGCTCGGTGCAGCACCCGCGCGAAATCGTCGAGCGCGTGCGCCAGGACGTCGAGCGCGCCTTCGCCGCCGCCCGCCTGCGCGTGACGCTGGAAGGGCGCACGAAGGAATCCTTCTCCATCTACAACAAGATGAAGGACAAGCACGCCTCGTTTGCCGACATCAACGACCTGTTCGGCTTTCGCGTGGTGGTGGGGACGATGCCGCAGTGCTATACCGCGCTGGGCGTGCTGCACCACCTGTACAAACCCATGCCGGGGCGCTTCAAGGATTACGTCGCGCTGCCCAAGGCCAACGGCTACCAGTCGCTGCACACCACCCTGGTCAGCCCGCTGGGCACGCCCATCGAGTTCCAGATCCGCACGGAAGAGATGCACCTGGTCGCTGAAAAAGGCGTGGCGGCCCACTGGGCCTACAAGGACCGCAAGCCCGCGCGCGGCCGCACGGGGGCCAGCGGCGGCAGCGGGCAGCCCGGCGCCGAGGACGATCCGCAGGGCATGGGCTGGCTGCAGTCGCTGCTGGACATCCAGAACACCACGCGCGATTCGCTGGAGTTTTTCGAGCACGTCAAGGTCGATCTTTACCCGGAATCGGTTTACGTCTTCACGCCCAAGAACCGCATCCTGACGCTGCCCAAGGGCTCGACGCCGGTCGATTTTGCTTACGCCGTGCACTCCGACGTGGGTCACCGCTGCGTGGCCGCGCGCATCAACGACGAGGCCGTGCCGCTGCGCACGCGCCTGGTCAACGGCGACCGGGTGGAGATCATCCAGGGCGCGCAGACCCGGCCCAACCCGGCCTGGCTGGATTTCGTGCGCACCGGCAAGGCGCGCGCCAAAATCCGCAACTACCTGAAAACCGCGCAGACGCAGGACGCGCTGGGCCTGGGCGAACGCATGCTGGGTCAGGCCCTGCGCGCGCTGGGTTATGCGCTGCCCGCCGTGCGGCACGGCGATGCGCCGGCCGATCAGGCGCACAACCAGCAGGTGCAGCAGCTGTGGCAGCAGGTCACGCGCTGGGCCGAAAGCAAGGGCCGCGACGAGCTGCTGATCGATCTGGCCCTGGGGCGCAAGGTCGCGGCGCTGGTGGCGCAGCGCATGGCCACGCTGCTGACCGAGCAGGGCCACAAGCCCGATCCGGTGCAGCTCAGCCTGTCGCGCTACGCGCCCGACGAGGCGGTGGCCAGCCACGGCCTGCTGGTGATCGACGGCTCGGAAGGCGCGTCCATCCAGATCAGCCCCTGCTGCCGCCCCATTCCGGGCGACCCCATCCGCGGCTATCTGGGCCGGGGCGAGGCGCTGCAGGTTCATCACGCTGAATGCCGCCAGGTCAAGCGCAGCATGGCGCGCGAAGGCGACCGCTGGATGCCGCTGGAGTGGGCCGAAAGCCCGGTGCGCGCCTTTGAGACCGCGCTGAGCATCTGGGTGCAGAACGGCCAGGGGCGGCTGGCGGCGGTCATCGCGGCGATCAAGGGCGACATCACGCACGTTGATCTGGCGCGTGACGCGCAGGCCGACGGCGTCGAGGAAATCAACATCCGCTTCCTCGTGCAGGATCGCCTGCACCTGGCCGACATCCTGCGGCGCGTGCGCCAGCTGGCCTTTGTGCACAAGGTGACCCGGCTGCGCGGCCAGGCCGATCCGGCTCAGCGCCCGGGTTCGGGCGCAGGGTAAGCGACCGCCAGAATCTCCAGCGTCTGCCAGCCGGCGGGCGTCTGCAGGCGCACCTCGTCGCCCTCGCGGGCCTTGAGCAGCGCCCGCGCCACCGGCGACAGCCAGGTGATCTGTCCGGCCAGTGCGTCGGCCTCGTCTTCGCCCAGGATGGTCACGGTCTGCTCCTGGCCGTCCTCGCGCGCGAAGGTCACGGTGGCGCCGAAAAACACCTGGTCGCCGCCGTGGTGCACGGTCGGGTCGACCACCGTGGCCTGCTCCAGGCGCTTGATCAGGAAGCGGATGCGGCGGTCGATTTCGCGCAGGCGCTTTTTGCCGTAGAGGTAATCGCCGTTCTCGGAGCGGTCGCCGTTGGACGCGGCCCACGAGACTTTTTCCACCACCTGCGGACGCTCGGTGTGGGCCAGAACATGCAGCTCTTTTTGCAGGCGCTCGAAGCCGGTGCGGCTGATGTAGCGCTTGCGCGGCGGCGCTTCGGGCGTGTCCGGCTCGGTGCTCATGCCCAGCCCCGGCGCTGGTAGCGCCCACCGGGCAGGCGCTGAACCTGGCCCTGCAGCTCAAGGTCGAGCAGCCGGGCCATCAGGTCGGCCGTGGTTTCGCCGGTGCGCGCCTGCAGCTGGTCCAGATCAAGCGGATCGTGGCCCAGCGCCTCCAGAAGCTGCGCGCAGCCGGGCAGCAGAGCGGCCTGGGAGGGCGTGACGATTTCGGATGAAGAGGCTGCAGGTGGCGTGCGGGACGCGCTGGCGCCCCGGCGGCGCGGAGAGGCTGCGGCAGTTTTCACCGGCGCAGGCTGCAGGCGCAGCTCGCTGAGCACGTCGTCGGCGACTTCGACCAGGCGGGCGCCCTGTTTGATCAGCGCGTGGCAGCCCTTGACCTGCGGCGCGTGGATCGAGCCGGGGATGGCAAAAACCTCGCGGCCCATCTCGGTGGCCAGCCGGGCGGTGATCAGGGAGCCCGACCCCATCGCGGCTTCGACCACCAGCGTGCCCAGCGACAGCCCGGCGATCAGGCGGTTGCGCTGCGGGAAGTTCTGCGACCTTGCGGGCGTGCCCAGCAGGTACTCGCTGAGCAGCAGCCCGTTCTGGGCGATGGCGTGGGCCAGATCGCGGTGGCTGGCCGGGTAGACGCGGTCCAGCCCCGTTCCGACCACCGCCAGCGTGGCCGGAGCGCCCGTGGCCGCGGCCAGCGCACCTTGGTGCGCCGCTGCGTCCACGCCCTGGGCCAGGCCCGAGACCACGCACAGGCCGCAGGACGCGAAGTGGCGCGCAAAGGCGCGGGCGTTGTCCTCGCCCCCGGCGGTGGGGTTGCGCGAGCCGACCATGGCCAGCGCAGGCAGGCGCAGCGCCGCCAGATCGCCTTGGGCGAACAGCATCAGCGGCGGATCGGGCGTTTCCAGCAGCAGCGCGGGGTAATCGGTGTCGCCGGGCACCAGCACATGGCGGCGCGCGCTGGCGTCGGCCAGCCAGGCCTGAGTGCTGGCCAGCTGGGCCTCGGCCTGCTGGCGCACTTCGGCGTCGCTCAGGGCCGTGCCCGCGCCGGGCAGCAGTGCGTTCAGCGCCGAAGCTGTCGTGCCGACCACCGCCTGCGGCGAACCGAGGCGCGCCAGCAGCTGGCGCACGCCGCGCCGCCCCAGGCCCGGCGCCAGCAGCAGGCGCAGCCAGGCGAGCAGCTCGTCGGGGTCGGAGGCGGCCGTGGGCGTCACCGGGTCTGTCCCTGTGCGCGTCAGATCAGCGGGCGCTGCCGACATCCACCGAGGTGGGCGCAACCACGCTGTCGCCCGGCCGCACCGGCCAGACGCTGTTCATCACCAGGGCGTAAGACGCCTTGTCGAACACATGCACCAGCATGAGCGTGGCTTTTTTCTCGCCCGGCACGCTCATGACGACCTGGCCGGGGCTGGTCGGATCGGTGGTGACACGCTGCGGCGGCATCACATCAAAGACATCGCCCACCTGCAGGCCCTGCTGCTGGCCCCGGTTGACGATGACCAGCTGGTTGGGCCCGGCTTCGCCGTGGTCCGGCACCGACACCACCAGCCCCTCCTGGCCCACAGCCGGAGCGTGCGGGATGAAGCGGTCCAGCGCCACCCCCGTCAGCGGGTGCGCGGGCAGCGGCGCCAGACGGTCGCCGACCAGCACCTCGTCGCTGGCGCGCACGATGCGCAGGGTGTAGGGCACTTCGGCAGCGGCGATCTGGGGATCGCTGTCGTGGCCCCGGGCGATCAATTCAGCCTCGCCCACGGCGCGGGTCTCGTGGCCCAGCACCTCGCCCGTCACCGGATCTTTCACCGGCGAGGCCATGCGGTAGATCTGCAGCAGCGTGCCCGTCGGGATCGTCTGCAGCTCGCCCCCGCGCGCGTACACCGTGTCGCCCAGGCTGACCAGGGCGCGGCGCTCAGGCAGCGCCACAATGCGCGGCGCGGCAGCCAGGCGCTCGTCGGGCAGGATCTGCGACCGGGACAGAAAAGGCCGCACCGTGGCCAGCATCACGGGCGCAACGCCCGCAGGCCCCAGGGCCTCGGTGCGCACGCGCGGCGACAGGTGAACGGTGGGCAGCGCAGGCACAGCCTCTGCGCGCGCCTGGCGGACCGTCTTTTTGCTGCCGCGCGGGATTTTGCGCGCTGCATGCTTTTGGGCGCCCTGCTTTTTAACGCTGTTTTTGTGCGCGCCTGGTGCAGCAGCCCGGGCCGGGGTGGGCGACAGCGCCAGGCCAGTACCCAGCACAAGGCCCAGCAGGGCGGTCATCAGGGCCAGCCGGCCGGGCCGGATCAGTGCAGGGGCAGACAGACGGGACATCATCATCTCCATTCAGCGGCGGCCAGAACGGGCCAGTCGGCCGGACCCGCCGGAAAACACACGATCACACGGCCCGGAGGCCGCATGGTAAATTGGCTGTTGATTCTGTCTGCAACTGCCCCAGCCCGAGAGCGGGACTCGGCCCTCAAAGATCGGCCAGTTTGGCGGTTTGCGGCAGTCCTGACCCAACAGCCCCTGCTGATCTGCACCCCCGCCATCATGAGCACTCTGGCCATTTTAAGATACCCCCACCCCCGTCTGCACCTGGTTGCCACCCCGGTGGAGGAGGTGGATGACAGCATCCGCCAACTGTGCGATGACATGCTGGAAACCATGTACGCTTCCAACGGCGTCGGCTTGGCCGCCACGCAGGTCGATGTGCAAAAGCGCCTGCTGGTGATGGATCTGTCGGAAGACAGCGACGCGCCGCAGGTCTACATCAACCCCGAAATCATCTGGCGCAGTGACGAGAAAATCGTCTGGAAAGAAGGCTGCCTGTCGGTGCCCACGGTGTTCGACGAGGTGCAGCGCCACGCGCAGATTCGCGTGCGTGCGCTGGGCCGCGACGGCCAGCCCTTCGAGGTCGAAGCCAGCGAGCTGCACGCCGTGTGTCTGCAGCACGAGATCGACCATCTGGACGGCAAGGTGTTCGTGGAATACCTCAGCCCGCTCAAGGCGCGGCGCATCAAGACCAAGATGCAGAAAATGAGCCGCGACGACGTGCGCGGCGGATGAGCGCCGCCGCACCGGCCGCGCCCCTGCGCATCGCCTTTGCGGGCACGCCCGAGTTCGCCGCCGTGGCGCTGCGCGCCGTGCTGGCGGCCGCCCCGGCGCACGGCTGGCAGGTGCCGCTGGTGCTCACCCAGCCCGACCGCCCGGCCGGCCGCGGCCTGAAGCTGCAGCCCAGCCCGGTCAAGCAGGTGGCGCTGGCGCATGGCCTGACGCTGGCCCAGCCGATCAGCCTGCGGCTGGACGGCAAGGCGCCGGATGAAGCCCGCGCCGCCCAGCAGGCGCTGCAGGCTGCGGCGCCCGATGTGTGGGTGGTGGCCGCCTACGGCCTGCTGCTGCCGCGCTGGGCGCTGGAGCTGCCGCGCCTGGGCTGCCTGAACATCCACGGTTCGCTGCTGCCGCGCTGGCGCGGCGCCGCGCCCATCCAGCGTGCCATCGAGGCGGGTGACGCCGTCACCGGCGTCGGCATCATGCAGATGGAAGAAGGCCTGGACACCGGCCCCGTCTGGCTGGAGCGCCACGTGCCCATCGGGCCGCAGGACAGCGCCGCCCGCCTGCACGACGCGCTGGCCGAAGCCGGGGCGCAGGCCCTGATCGAGGCCCTGACCGCCGCCCAGCGCGGCTGGCGCGACGCCAGCGGCCAGACGCTGCAAGCGCGCGTCCAGCCGACCGAAGGCACCTGCTACGCCGCCAAAATCAGCAAAGCCGAAGCGCAGATCAACTGGCGGGAAGAGGCCGCCGTGATCGAGCGCCGCATTCGCGCCTTCGACCCCGCGCCGGGCTGCTACACCCCCGTCAGCGAGGCGGCGGCACCGGTCAAAATCTGGCGCGCTCAGGTTATGCCGGATGCCGCTCCCGCTGGCGCGCTGCCTGGGGAAATCATCCAGATCGGCGCTGCGGGCTGGGACATCGCCTGCGGTTCAGACACCGCCTTGGGCGTGCTGCGCGTGCAGCAGGCGCAGAAGGCCGGGGGCAAGCGCCAGGACGCCGCCACGCTGGCGCCGCTGCTGGGCCTGCAGCGCGGGCAGATTCTGGGTGCGCAAGCCCCTGACCCCCTGGGCTCAACACCGTAAAGAACAAGGACAGCGCATGGATTTCACCACCGAGCCCCTCAGCCCCGAACAGGCCCGCGTGCTGGGCACGCTGATGGAGAAGGCGCGCACCGTGCCCGACAGCTACCCGCTGACGCTCAACAGCCTGCTGCTGGGCTGCAACCAGAAATCCAGCCGCGACCCGGTGATGAACCTGTCTGAAGCCGATGTCAGCCTGGCGCTGGACGGCCTGCGCCAGCGCCGCCTGGTCGTTGATGCGCCGGGCGGGCGCGTGCCGCGTTTCGAGCACAACGCGCAGCGCGGCATCGGCGTGCCCGAGCAGTCGGCTGTGCTGCTGGGGCTGCTCATGCTGCGTGGCCCGCAGACGGCGGGCGAGCTGCGCCTGAACACCGAGCGCTGGTACCGCTTTCTGGACATCGCCTCGGTTGAAGGTTTTCTGAACGAGATGCACGAGCGTGCCGAAGATCGCGGCGGCGCGCTGGTGCGGCCTCTGGAACGCGCCCCGGGCGAGCGCGAAACCCGCTGGGCCCACCTGCTGTGCGGCCCGGTCGAGGCCAGTGCGTCGGTCCGCCCGGCGGCGACGGGCGCGGGCAGCGGCCCGCTGGCTGATCTGACCGGGCGCGTGACCGAGCTGGAAGCGCTGACCGCCCGGCTGCAGGCGCAACTGACGCATCTTCAGGAACAGCTGGGCGTATCGCCGCCGGAAGATTCGCAATAAGCGAAGTATTGCTGCGCCACAGGGCGCTATCCAGCCCGGCCCATTGACATTACGATGTCTGTCCCCATCTGGGGTATCAGGAGGATTCTCACATGTTCAACATCTTCAAGACCGCCGTGCTCATGGCGGGCATCACCGCGCTGTTTCTGCTGATCGGCCAATGGCTGGGCGGCGCGCAGGGCATGATGATCGCGCTGGTGGTGGCGCTGGGCATGAACTTCTTCAGCTACTGGTTCTCGGACAAAATGGTGCTGAAAATGCACAACGCGCAGCGCGTGGACGAAACCACCGCGCCGCAGTTCTACCGCATGGTCCAGGAGCTGGCCCAGAAGGCCGAACTGCCCATGCCCGCCGTCTACCTGATCCAGGAAGATGCGCCCAACGCCTTCGCCACCGGCCGCAACCCGGCCAACGCCGCTGTTGCGGCCACGACGGGCATCCTGCGCGTGCTGTCCGAGCGCGAACTGCGCGGTGTGATGGCGCACGAGCTGGCGCACGTCAAGCACCGCGACATTCTGATCTCGACCATCAGCGCGACCATGGCGGGTGCGATTTCCATGCTGGCCAACTTCGCCATGTTTTTTGGCGGACGCGACAGCGAAGGCCGTCCGGCCAACCCGATCGCGGGAATTCTGGTGATGTTCCTGGCGCCCATGGCCGCCAGCGTGATCCAGATGGCGATCAGCCGCGCGCGTGAGTACGAGGCCGACCGGGGCGGCGCCGAAATCAGCGGCGATCCGGCGGCGCTGGCCTCGGCGCTGGACAAAATCCACCGCTACGCCCAGGGCATCCCGATGGAATCGGCCGAGCGCCACCCCGAAACCGCGCAGATGATGATCATGAATCCGCTGTCCGGCGGTGGCCTGCGCGGGCTGTTCTCCACCCACCCGCCCACCGAAGAGCGCATCGCGCGCCTGATGGCCATGGTGCAGCGCTGATCGCTGCCAGGCCGCCACTCCCGGCGGTTCACAGGGGCGGACCGGCCGGGTTGATTTCCGGGTGGTGCCGCCCCTTCGCTTTGGGCACACTGCGGGCATGAACACGCCGCAGCCCCACCTTCACCGCTTTGTCCTGCCCGCATGGCCCAATGGCCTGAGCGCGGCGCAGGCGCAGGCGCATTACGAGCGCGTCGAACGCGTCATCCACCGCCTGCTGGAGGCGGGTCAAAATGCGCCGCCGCTGGACGATCTGGCGGCCGATGCGGGCCTGAGCCCCGGCCACTTCCAGCGCGTGTTCACGCAGTGGGCGGGCGTGTCGCCCAAACGCTTCGTGCAGTTTCTGGGCCAGCGTCACGCCGCCGAACTGCTGCGCCAGGGCGCAACCGTGCTGGACGCCGCTCTGGGCGCGGGCCTGTCCGGTCCGGGCCGCCTGCACGACAGCCTGCTGACCTGGCAGGCGATGACGCCGGGCGAAGTCCGAGCGGGCGGCGCGGGCCTGACGCTGCAGTGGGGCCGCGCTGCCAGCCTGCTGGGCCCCGCCTGGCTGGCCTGGGGGCCGCGCGGCTTGTGCCATCTGGCGTTTGAGCCTTGGGACGACACGGTCAGCGCCGAAGCCATTCCCGCCGCGCTGGCTGTTGACTGGCCCCACGCGACCTGGCAGCGCGACGACAGCGCCGCCGCCGACTGGCTGGCCCGCGTGTTTGGCCCCACCCGCGCCGCGCCCCCCGATCAGCCACTGGCGCTGTGGCTGCGCGGCAGCCCCTTCCAGATCAAGGTCTGGGAAGCGCTGCTGCGCATTCCACCCGGCCAGCTGATGTCGTATGGCGCGCTGGCGCAGCGCATCGGCCAGCCGCAGGCGCAGCGTGCCGTCGGCAGCGCGCTGGCCGCCAACCGCCTGGCCTGCCTCATCCCCTGCCACCGCGTCATCCAGGGCAGCGCCCGCATCGGCCAGTACCGCTGGGGGGCGGCGCGCAAGGCGGCGCTGATCGGGCTGGAGGCGGCTGGGGCGGAGTTGGTGGGCGCAGACGCGAATTAGTGCATACCCAGCGCAGTAGCTAACAAGGCGCTCCAGCCGACGGTCTTGCCTCCGCTTCGCTGCGGCAAGCCCGCAGTTGAGCTTGAGCGTTTGGCCGCGCAAAGACCCGTCATCACCCGGCCTACTTGCACCCGGCCGACCTTTCCCTTACTATGAATGCACAAGTAAGGAGTCGAGATGGCCGAATCCACTATCACGGCTAAGGGTCAGACGACCGTTCCAGCGGATGTGCGCGCCTTGGTTCAGGCCAAGCCGGGTACCAAGCTGGTGTGGTCTGTGACACCAGACGGCACCATCATCGTTCGCGCCAAAACGAAGTCGATCCTTGATATGGCTGGCATGCTCAAGGCACGAAAGGGTAGGCGCGTAGCCGTCGAAGACATGAATGCCTGGCGCTGATGCCTGCGCTCGATACGAACGTCCTAGTGCGCTACATCGTAGAGGACGACCCAGCCCAACTGGCTGCGGCGCAGCGCCTCATACGAAAGTGCGTGAGCGCGCAACTTACTCTGTTCGTGCCGATCACCGTGACGCTGGAGCTTGAGTGGGTGCTGCGGTCGAACTTCGAATTCAAGAAGGAGGAGACAATCGGCGCGCTTTCCGATCTCTTCTCGGCGGCGGAACTTTCGTTTGAGTCTGAGCGCGCACTTGAGGTTGCTCTGGATCTATATCGCAGCGGCACCGCCGACCTCGCGGACTGTGTGCATATCGCACTTGCCGTGCAGGCGGGCGAACAGCCACTCTGGACCTTCGACAAGGGCGCCGCCAAACTGCCAGGCGCGCAGGCGTTGTCACGCTGAAAGTGGTTCTCCGCGTCCAACACCTGTCGCCCGTGTGCGGCCTAACCACTCGCTCAACCGGACGCGCTACGGCGGCCAAGCGTCGTCTGCCTCCGCGCGCAGGTTAGCTCGAACGTTAGGCGGCACAATACCAACTTCACCTGAGGAACCTCTTCTATGACCCTCGCCACCTGGCTCTTGTACGTCGCAGCGGTTCTGGTTCTCACCGTCACGCCCGGTCCGAGCGTACTGATGTGCGTTTCCACTTCAGTCAATCTCGGAGCACGCAAAGCATTGATCGCTTCGCTGGGAAGTACGACTGCGATCGTGAGCATCATGGCCCTCTCTGCACTTGGGTTGGGCACGGCTCTGGCAGCGTCTGAAACCCTCTTCTCCGTGCTCAAGTGGCTGGGTGCCGCCTATCTTGCGTACCTTGGCATCACTTCGCTCTTCTCGTCCGCCTCTGAGATCGCAGTCTCCGGCAGTGTCGAGTCGTCAACAGGAGGGCGCCTTTTCGCTCAAGGCTTCCTGGTCGGCGCAAGCAACCCGAAGGCCCTTCTCTTCTTCGGTGCGTTGTTTCCGCAGTTCATCGTTCCGAGCGCACCGCAGGTTCCTCAATTCCTTGTGCTTGGCGTCACATTCATCTTCTTCGAGCTGTTGTGGCTCACCATCTACGCGCTCTCGGCATCCAAAGCCAAGCGGTGGCTGCAGCAGCCGCGTCGAGCCAAGCTTTTCAATC
Source organism: Amphibiibacter pelophylacis (assembly GCF_037688875.1). Taxonomy (NCBI): domain Bacteria; kingdom Pseudomonadati; phylum Pseudomonadota; class Betaproteobacteria; order Burkholderiales; family Sphaerotilaceae; genus Amphibiibacter; species Amphibiibacter pelophylacis. The sequence continues at coordinate 74,512 of NZ_JAWDIE010000008.1, read as the reverse complement.
GGGCCACCGGCGTCGTATTTCTCGTTGCCGCCGGCCTCCTGGCGAGCAGCAAGCGCACCAGTGCCGCCTGACCCCGCAAGCTAAACGTTAGGCCTCGCACCAACCTTCTCTTTTTCATGAGCATTCATCTTCGAATTGCGCGCCCTGTAAAAGACCTTCAACGTGCAGAAGCACAGTACAAGCTCGGCCTTGGGCTGCAGGAACTCGGAAGATTCGTGAACCACGAAGGCTTTGACGGGGTCATGTTGGGCATTCCAGATGCTGACTTTCATCTGGAGTTCACATGTTGCAGAACTCATCCGCTTGCGCCAGCACCAACAGCCGAGGATCTGCTGGTGTTCTACGTACCCGAGCCTCTGCTTTGGAAATCCAGATGCAACGCCATGCTGAATGCAGGTTTCACCGAGACAGAATCTTACAACCCGTACTGGCGCGGACTCGGCCGCACATTTGAAGACCGAGACGGCTACCGCGTCGTCATACAGCGTGCCGCATGGAAGAACGAACCAGCACAGTAGAAGGTCTGAATTTGGCCCACACAGCAGTTTGCCGTGCAGCTTAACAAACCTCCAACCAAACCATTAAGCAAATACAATGTGGGAAATCGTTGGCGACTCAACTCTTCGAAATCACTTTGAGAATCAGAACATATGGGCGGCACCTTGGTCTGACACTGGCGCCTCCATCGTAATCGAAAATTACTGGTCTCAAGGCAGGGAAAACGACTTGTGTCTGAGGGTATGGAGTATGAAGATCAACGGCAAAGAAAAGTTATTTGCCGCAGGCGAGGCTGGCGGAATGGAACGCTAGGTTTTTGCACTCCGATTGGACGACATAGAAAGCAGCACCTTGCGTCGAAAATAGCTTGACCGAGTCTATTGTGGCGCCATCCCGAATTATGTGAATACCCGAACCCAACTCAACTTGAGTGAACTTGGCAAACCTTTCCTATGTGCCCTAGCCTAACTGTCGGTTCAACTCGGACGCCAACACTGGCCATGGCTTCGCCATTTTCATGGCCAGTGTTGGTGCCCTCCGCGCTTTGCGCTGCGGCGCCGGTTAACCTGGGCGTTAGACCCCCTAAACGAGGTGACAAGAGTGACTACACAAAAGAGCCCGTCAGGCAGCGGGCCGATGCAATCAAGCCATACAAGTGCAAGTATCTGATCGCCGTAATAGAAAACCCAATGGATATCAGGAACATAGGGACGGTCATTCGAAACGTGAATGCACTTGGCGTAGAAAAGGTCTACGTCGTAGATAGTCGGATGTCACTTCCAGACGACTGGCAGGAAATTCGGAAGCGGAAATCTCTTTCCGAAACGTCGGTGTCAGCGGTGAAGTGGAGTTTCGTGAAGCGCTTTGATAGCACTGAGCAATGCTTGGCCCATCTGGAGAGATATCGGTATACATCTATCGTTACGTCACCTCATGTAAAGGGAAAGAACAACTACATCCTCCATGAGGCGGATTATACCTGCCCACGCTTGGCGGGTTTGGCAATGAATCTAGGGGCGTAAGTGATCTTGCTGTTGAGAAGTCAGCATTCTGTGTGTCCATTCCTATGTTTGGAATGATTGAAAGTCTTAACCTTGGAACGACCAGCGGAATCGTGCTTTACGAAATCACCAAGCAGCGGCGCGAGTACCAAGCAAAGTACAAGCGCGCGAACCGAGGGCCCAGCCCATGCATTAGCACGGACGCCAGCGACAAGTCCGCTGGCGCCGATTATGTCAAACGTTAGGCGTCAAGAATGCAAGGCGATCCACCTACAACTGAAAGTGATTTCGCGGGCTTTGGCGATCGCGTCCAAATTCGAGCCAGTTCTGAAACCGTGGCCGCCGGCGTCGCCGGATTGGAAGGTGAGATCTACGGGTTTACAACTCCGTCGGCAACCGGTGTCCAAGTCATAGGTGGCTCACCAGATGACTACGCACTTAATGTATTCCTCGAATCAGCTGAAGCTACGCTGTGGGTTCGTCCAGACTTAGTGGAGCTCGTTCATCACAACGCGAGCGCCGAGGTGGTCGTTGGCAATATGAAGCTGATCCGCCAAACGGACGGCAGTTGGATGGAAGAACCACCGACTACTTCAACACCGATCAGCGGCACGGAAGCAAAATCAAACTTCTTCGAGACACTCGTGAATGCATTCAAGAGTCGGCGCAAGCGTGACGCCTGACCCTTCCATCGAGGGGATGCCTGAAAGGCTGCGCCTTTTGTCACTCCTCATACCAAACGTTCGGCGGCGCCTCGCGTGTTCCGTGGACGATGACTGTAGTTACGCCAGACTTTATTCAGGGAATCTTCTGTAGCGGACAGCAGCTGCATGCCCATCCCTTTGGCCTTCTGGGCGAGGTCTGGGTGAGCATGGCCTAGATCAGCCGGGCGGCCTCGGTCAGTCCCTACCGCCCCCCCGCCACATCCAGGCACGCCCCGGTCACATAAGACGCCTCGTCCGACAGCAGCCACAAAATGGCGCGGGCGATTTCTTCGGGCTCGCCGCCGCGTTGCAAAGGGATGGCGGACTGGACTTTGGCGATGCGGTCGGCATCGCCCGCAGCGGCGTGGATGTCTGTGTGGATCATGCCCGGCGCGACGGTGTTGACGCGGATGCCTTCGGCGGCGACTTCCTTGGCCAGGCCGACCGTCAGGGTGTCGATGGCCGCCTTGGTCGCGGCGTAGTCGATGTACTGGCCGGGAGCGCCGATGCGTGACGCGCGCGACGAGATATTCACAATCGCCCCGCCCGCGCCGCCGCGCTGGGTGGACATGCGCCGCACGGCCTCGCGGGCGCACAGCATGGGGCCGACGGCGTTGGTGGCAAAGAGGCGGGCGATGCGCGCCGCGTCCATGTCGGCCAGGCGCGTCATGGGCGCGATGGTGGCGGCGTTGTTGACCAAAGCGTCAAGCCGACCAAAACGCTCGTCCACGGTCTGGAAGAGGCGCAGCACGTCCGCTTCCTGCGCGATGTCGGCCTGCACGGCCAACGCCTGTCCGCCGGACGATTCGATCTGATCCACCAGCGTCTGCGCGCTGACGGCATCGCTGAAATAGCTGAAAGCGACCGCGTCACCGCGCTGCGCCGCCAGACGCACCGTGGCGGCGCCGATGCCCCGGCTGCCGCCAGTGACCAGCAGCACGCGCCGCGTCGATGCCGTCATGGCGTCACGCCTTGGGCGCGCGGAACTGGGCGAAATCCGGCGAGCGTTTCTGGAAGAAAGCCGCGATGGCCTCTTTGGTTTCCGGGCTGGACAGGCGCTGGGCAAAGACCTGCACCTCGCGCTGCATGGCCTGCTCGACCAGAGCGCCCTGCCCGGCGCGCATCAGGCGCTTGCTGGCGCAGACGGCCTCCTGAGGCAGGGTCTGGAAGCGCTCGGCGGTGCGCCGCGCCTGCGGCAGCACCTCGGTCGGCGGCAGGACCTGGTTGACCAGGCCCCACTCCAGCGCCTCGTCGGGCGTGATGGCGGCGCCCAGCAGCAGCTTCTCGCTGGCCTTGACCTGGCCCATGCGCTGGGCCAGCAGCAGGCTGGCGCCGTATTCGGGCACCAGCGCCAGGCTGACAAAGGGCATGGACAGGCGCGCCTCGTCGGACATGTAGACGAAATCGCAGTGCAGCAGCATCGTCGCGCCGATGCCCACCGCGCCACCTGTGACGGCGGCGATCACGGGCTTGTCGCAGTCGCGCAGCGCCAGCATGAAGCGGCCCAGCGGGCTGACCGACCAGCCAGATTCGTCCTGGGGCGGACGCTGCAGGAAATCCTCCAGATCGTTGCCCGAGGTGAAAATGCCCGGCTGCCCGGTGATGATCACGGCGCAGACCTGCGCATCGGTCTGCGCGGCCACCAGGGCATCGGCCATGGCGGTGTACATGTCCAGCGTGAGCGCGTTCTTGCGCTCGGGCCGGGCGATTTCGATCTGCAGGACGCCGTTCAGAAGGGCGGTTTTGATCGTCATGCCGTCCCCTTAAACGCGCTCGAAAATGCCGGCCGCGCCCTGGCCCGTGCCCACGCACATGGTGACCATGCCGTACTTGAGCTGATTGCGGCGCAGCGCGTGCACGACCGTGGCGGCGCGAATAGCGCCCGTGGCGCCCAGCGGGTGGCCCAGCGCGATGGCGCCGCCCAGCGGGTTGACGACGTCGGGGTTCAGTTCGAGGTCGCGCATCACGGCCAGCGCCTGCGCGGCAAAGGCCTCGTTGAGCTCGATCCAGCCCAGGTCAGACAGGCTCAGGCCCGCGCTTTTCAGCGCCGCCGGAATCGCTACCTTGGGGCCTATGCCCATGATTTCGGGCGGCACGCCCTTGCTGGCGAAGCTGACAAAGCGCGCCAGCGGCGTCAGGCCATGGGACTTGACGGCGCGTTCGGACGCCAGGATCAGCACGCCCGCGCCATCGCTGGTCTGGCTGCTGTTGCCGGCCGTGACGCTGCCCATGCCCGTGGGCTTGCCTTGCGCGTTTTTGGGCGCGGCAAACACTGGGCGCAGTTTGGCCAGGCCTTCCAGGCTGGTGTCGGGGCGCGGGCCTTCGTCGGTGTCCACCGTCTGCTGGCGGGTGCGGACCTCGCCGCTGGCCAGATCGGGCGCACGGTGGGTGACTTCGACCGGCGTGATCTCGTTCCGGAACTGGCCGGAGGCGATGGCCGCCAGCGCTTTCTGGTGCGACGCCAGCGCGAAGGCGTCCTGATCTTCGCGGCTGACCTTCCACTGCTGGGCGACCTTTTCGGCGGTCAGGCCCATGCCGTAGGCGATGCCGATGTTTTCGTCGCGCAAAAAGATGTCCGGGCTGAACGAGGGGCGCACGCCGGTCATGGGGATGGAGCTCATGCTCTCGACCCCGGCGGCGATCATGACGTCGGCCTCGCCCACGCGGATGCGGTCGGCGGCCATCTGCACCGCCGTCAGGCCCGAGGCGCAGAAGCGGTTGACGGTGACGCCGCCCACGCTGTTGGGCAGCCCGGCCAGCAGCACCGCCACGCGGGCGATGTTCAGGCCCTGCTCGCCCTCGGGCATGGCGCAACCGACGATGGCGTCTTCAATGGCCGCCGGGTCCAGCCCCGGCACCTGGCGCAGCGCGCCCTGCAGCGCGGCGCCCAGCAGGGCTTCGGGGCGGGTGTGGCGGAAAACGCCGCGCCCGGATTTGCCGATGGGCGTGCGGGTGGCCGCGACGATGTAGGCGTCCTGCAGATTCTGGCTCATGGTGTGTCCTTGTCGGCGGTTCAGTTGCGCACGGGCTTGCCGGTCTGCAGCAGGCCCATGATGCGTTCTTGCGTTTTGGGGTGGGTGAGCAAAGCGCAGAAGTGCTGGCGCTCCAGGGCCATCAGATACTCTTCGCTGACGCTGTGTCCGGCGTCGATGTCACCGCCGCAGACCACCTCGGCCATCAGGCTGGCGATGTGGAAATCGTGCCCGGTGACGAACTGGCCGTCGCGCATCCCGACCAGCGAGGCCTTGATGGTGGCGATGCCGTTGCGGCCCGCGACCTGGATGCGCGCGCGCTGGGGCGGCCGGTAGCCGCTGGCCATCATGGCCTTGGCTTCGTTGATGGCCACGAACAGCAGCTCGTCCTTGTTGGGCACGATCACGTCGGACCACAGGGCGAAGCCCAGGTGGCGGTTCTCCAGCGCGCTGGTGCCCACTTTGGCCGTGGCCGCAGCGGTGAAGCCTTCTTTCAGGCAGGCGACCAGATCGCTGCCGGGCACGGCCTGCGCCATTTCGCTGGCGCGGCGTGCGATGTAGGTCAGCCCGCCGCCACCCGGCAGCAGGCCCACGCCCATTTCGACCAGGCCCATATAGCTTTCCATGGCCTGCACGCGGCGCGCGCAGTAGATCGACAGCTCGCAGCCGCCGCCCAGCGCCATGCCACGGATCGCGGCCACCACGGGCACGCTGGCGTAGCGCACGCGCAGCATCAGATCCTGCAGCTCTTTTTCGACCGGCGCGATGCCGGCGGCGCCCTGGCTCATGAAGACCGGCATCAGCCCTTCCAGGTTGGCCCCGGCGGAGAAGAAGGTCTCGTTGGGCGCGCCGTTGCTGCCCGGCGACCAGATCACCAGGCCCTGGTAGCCGCTCTCGGCCAGCTCGACGGCTTTGGCCAGGCCCTGGGTCACCTCCTGGCTGATCAGGTTGAGCTTGCAGGTGATGGTGGCGATCAGCACCTCGCCGTCCAGCGTCCAGACGCGCAGCTCGGGGCTGCGGAACACCTCGGTGCCCGCCGTGAGCGGATCGACCGCCGCGCTGCCCAGCACGTTCTCGGGGAAGTGCTGGCGGCGGTAAACCGCCAGATCAGAGCGCGGCACGAAGGCTTTGCGCGACGGCGACCACGACCCCGCCGGGGTGTGCACGCCGCCCGCCTCGGCCACCGGGCCGCTGCTGACCCAGGCGGGCAGGGGCGCGTCGCACAGGGTTTTGCCCGCAGCGATGTCTTCGCTGATCCAGCCCGCGACCTGAGCCCAGCCCGCGTCCTGCCAGATCTCGAACGGACCCTGGCGGTTGCCAAAGCCCCAGCGCATGGCGAAATCAAGGTCGCGCGCGGTTTCAGCGATGGCCTCCAGGTGCACGGCGGCGTAGTGGAAGCTGTCGCGCAAAATGGCCCACAGGAACTGCGCCTGCGGGTGGCTGGATTCGCGCAGCAGCTTCAGGCGCTCGGCGGCGGGTTTCTTGATGATGCGGTCGATCAGCGGGTCGGCCTTGGCGCCGCCCGGCACGTAGTCGCCCGTGGCCGGATCAAAGCGCAGGATGTCGCGGCCGACCTTTTTGAAGAAGCCCGCGCCGTTCTTGGCCCCCAGCGCGCCCGCGTCCAGCAGGGTTTTGAGCACCGCCGGGCGTGCATACAGCGCCTTGAACGGGTCGCTGGGCAGCTTGTCTTCCAGCGTCTGGATGACGTGCGCCATGGTGTCCAGCCCGACCACGTCGGCGGTGCGGAAGGTGCCGCTGCTGGCGCGGCCCAGCTTTTTGCCGGTCAGATCGTCGACCACGTCGTAGGTCAGGCCGAATTTTTCAGCCTGCGTCATCACCGACAGGATGCTGCCCACGCCCGCGCGGTTGGCGATGAAGTTGGGCGAATCCTTGGCGCGCACCACGCCCTTGCCCAGCGTGCTGGTGGCGAAGGTTTCCAGCTGGTCCAGCACGGTGGCGTCGCTCAGGTCGGTGGCGATCAGCTCCAGCAGGTACATGTAGCGCGGCGGGTTGAAGAAGTGGATGCCGCAAAAGCGCGGGCGCATGGCCTCGGGCAGCGCGGCGGCCATGGCGTTGATCGACAGCCCCGAGGTGTTGGACGCCAGGATGGCGTGCGGCGCCACGTGTGGCGCAATCCTGCGGTACAGGTCCAGCTTCCAGTCCATGCGCTCGGCGATGGCCTCGATGACCAGATCGCAGCCCGCCAGCAGGTCCAGATGCTCTTCGTAATTGGCGGCCTGGATGCGGTCGGCCATGCTCGCGTCGGCCAGCGGCGCGGGCTTGATCTTCTTCAGGTGGGCGATGGCCTTGTCGACCACGCCGTTCTTCGGGCCTTCTTTGGCGGGCAGATCAAACAGGATGACGGGCACGTTGACGTTGACCAGGTGCGCCGCGATCTGCGCGCCCATCACGCCCGCGCCCAGAACGGCGACTTTGCGGACTTGGAATCGGTTCATGAAAGCTCCAGTGTCAGGGGGTTATTCGGCGCGGATCCAGGTCTGCGTGCGGCCCAGCGCGGCGATGCCGATGTAGCCGCGCACGTCCAGCTTCCTGCCGCCGTCTTTCAGGCTCATCTTGACCTTGTATTCCTTGCCGGACACCGGATCAACGATGGTGCCACCCGCCCAGTTGTTGTCGCCGTCGGCCTTGACGCCGCGGATGATCTGCAGCCCGATGATGGGCTTGTCCTTGCGGTCGCCGTCGCACTTGGTGCAGACCGCGTCGGCCTTGCTCTTGTCGAACACGGTGTCGATGGCGCCGGTGAAGACGCCGCCCGATTCGCTGATTTTCACCAGCGATTTCTCGGTCTTGCCGTCGTCGTCGATGGTTTTCCAGGTGCCCGCCGGGCTGGACTGGGCGTAGGCACTGCAGGCCACCAGCAGGGCGCTGGCCATCAGAATCTTTTTCATGAATCGTCTCCTGGAGGAGGCCGGATCATCCGGCCGGGTTCGGTGGATTGTGGATCAGAACAGCGCCGCGTCCATGGCCATCAGCGCGCCACTGCCCGAGCGGGCGCTGCGGATCAGGCTGGCGGTTTCGGGCAGCAGGCGCGCGAAGTAAAAGCGCGCCGTGTGCAGCTTGGCGGTGTAGAAGGGGTCGGTATCGCCCGCGGCCTGGCGGTCCAGCGCCACCTGCGCCATGCGCGCCCACAGGTAGGCAAACACCAGGTGTCCGACCACGCGCAGGTAATCGACCGCCGCAGCGCCCACCTCGTCGGGGTTGCCCATGGCCTTCATGCCGATTTCCATCGTCAGCTTGCTGACCTTGTCGCCCAGATCGGCCAGCGGGTTGACGAACTCCTGCATGTCCTCGCGGATGCCGGCGTCTTCGATGAACTCCTGCACCGTCTTGCCCAGCGCCTTGAGCTTTTTGCCGTTGTCCAGCAGCACCTTGCGGCCCAGCAGGTCCAGGCTCTGGATGGTGTTGGTGCCCTCGTAAATCATGTTGATGCGCGCATCGCGCACAAACTGCTCCATGCCCCATTCGTGGATGTAGCCGTGGCCGCCAAAAACCTGCTGGCAGTGGCTGGTGGCCAGCCAGCCGTTGTCGGTCAGAAAGGCCTTGACGATGGGCGTGAGCAGCGCCACTTCGTCGGCGGCGGACTGCTTTTCATCCTCGTCGTCGCTGGCCAGCGCCACGTCCAGGCGCAATGCGGTGTGGCACAGCAGCGCACGGCCGCCTTCGGCAAAAGCGCGCGCGGTGAGCAGCATCTTGCGCACATCGGGGTGGACCAGGATGGGGTCGGCGGCCTGATCGGGCGCCTTGGGGCCGGTCAGCGCGCGCATCTGGATGCGGTCTTTGGCGTAGGCCACGGCGTTCTGGTAAGCCACTTCGGTCAGGCCCAGCGACTGGCAGCCCACGCCCAGACGCGCGGCGTTCATCATGACGAACATCGCGGCCAGGCCCTTGTGCGGCTCGCCGACCAGGGTGCCGATGGCGCCGTCCAGAACCATCTGGCAGGTGGAATTGCCATGGATGCCCATTTTGTGCTCGAGCGCGGCGCAGTGGATGGCGTTGCGCTCGCCCAGGGTACCGTCGGCGCTGGCGTGGAACTTGGGCACCACAAAGAGCGAAATCCCCTTGCTGCCCGCCGGGGCGTCAGGCAGGCGGGCCAGCACCAGGTGGATGATGTTGGCGGCCATGTCGTGCTCGCCCGCGCTGATGAAAATCTTCTGGCCGGTGATGCGGTAAGTGCCGTCGCCCACAGGTTCGGCTTTGGTGCGCAGCAGCCCGAGGTCGGTGCCGCAGTGCGGTTCGGTCAGGCACATGGTGCCCGTCCACTCGCCGCTGGTCAGGCGCGGCAGGTAAAGTTTTTTCTGCGCCTCGGTGCCGTGCGCGTGCAGGGCCTCGTAGGCGCCGTGCGAGAGGCCGGGGTACATGGTCCAGGCCTGCCCTGCGCTGTTGAGCATCTCGTAAAAGCACTGGTTGAGCGTGTGCGGCAGGCCTTGTCCGCCATGCTCCGGATCGCAGGACAGCGAGGGCCAGCCGCCCTCGACGTACTGGCGGTAGGCGTCGGCAAAGCCATCGGGCGTGGTCACCGCGTGGGTGTCGCGGTCCAGGCGGCAGCCCTGGGCGTCGCCCGGCAGGTTGAGCGGCAGCACCACCCCGGCAGCGAACTTGCCGCCCTCTTCCAGGATGGCATTGACGGTGTCCACGTCGACCTCGGCGTGCGCAGGCAGGGCGCGCAGCGTGTCGGTGGCGTGCAGCAGCTCGTGCAGCACAAACTGCATGTCGCGGATCGGGGGGGTGTAGCTCACAGGCATGTCAGTCTCCGGTTGCGGTCATCGGGATGGGGGAAATCGTTCTGGCGGAATCGGGCGGGCCGCTGTGCAACGTGCGCTGCACGATGCGGGCAAAGCCCTGGCGCGCCATTGGCATGGCGTCGGCATCGCCCAGGAAGCGCGCCTTGTGGTGCGCGGCCAGCACCAGCGCGTGCAGCTCGAAGAGCAGCTGGTCGGGCTGGGTGCTGGCAGGCAGATGGCCTTCGTGCACCGCCAGCGCAATGGCGTGGCTGAGCGCCTGCTGCCAGGCGCGCACCAGCGCGACCAGCGCGTCGCGCACGGGGCCGGGGCGCTCGTCGAACTCGACCGCGCCGCTGATATAGAGGCAGCCCGCGTCGATCTCGCGCGCCACGCGGTCCAGCCACAGATCGAACAGCGCCTGCAGACGCGGCAGGCCGCGCGGCTGCTGCAGCGCGGGCCGGAAAATCTCCTGCTCGAAGCGGTGGTGGTATTCGCGGATGACGGCGATCAGCAGGTCGTCGTAAGAGCCAAAGTGCGCGAACACGCCCGATTTGCTCATGCCCGTGTGCTCGGCGATGGCACCCAGCGACAGGCTGGACAGCCCGGTGCGCGTGGCCATCTGCAGCGCGGTGTCCAGAATCTGGGCGCGCGTGTTCTCGCCCTTGGCGTGGGCGCGCGGCGGACGGCGGCGGACAGGCGGGGTCTGGGTCATGCCGAAGAGAATCCCAATTTCGAACGGTCGTGCTATTTTGCATAGAAAGCCGCTGCTGGCAAGCCAAGAAGTACCGATGGCAGGGCTTTCCCGCAGCGAAACCGCGCGCAGTGCGGGGCCGTGCGCACTCCCGCACACCGCACAGGGGCGGCCCGCGCCAGGGTTTCCCCCAGAGCCGCAGGGGCGGTGTTAGACTTTTTGCTCTGCAGCACAGTCTGCACCCCAACAACCGCGCGGCCCTGGGGTCGCTTCAACACAGGCACACACATGGGTTCCAAGTTAAAACTGGCGGGCGCACTGGCCGTCGGCGTGGTCGCCGGAGCGCTGGCCACCACACAGCTCCAGGCCATCGCCCAAGGGGTTCCCCACCTGCAGCTGCGGCAGTTTGCCGATGTTTTCGCCCTGATCAAGACCGATTACGTCGAGCCCGTCAGCGACAGCAAGCTGATCGACAACGCCATCTCCGGCATGGTCAGCGGGCTGGATCCGCACTCGCAGTATTTCGACGCCAAGAGCTTCAAGGAATTCCGCGAAGCCACGCAGGGCCGCTTTGTCGGCGTGGGCATCGAGATTTCGATGGAAGACGGCTTGGTCAAGGTGGTGTCGCCCATCGAGGGCTCGCCCGCATTCAAGGCCGGGCTCAAGCCGGGCGACCTGATCACCCGCATCGACGACACGGTGGTCAAGGGCCTGACGCTGGATCAGGCCGTCAAGCGCATGCGCGGCGAGCCAAAAACGCGCGTGGCGCTGTCCATTTACCGCAAATCCGAGAACCGCAGCTTCACTGTGACGGTGGTGCGTGACACCATCCGCGTGCAAAGCGTGCGCGGCCGCATCGTGCAGCCGGGCTACGCCTGGATCCGCATCAGCCAGTTCCAGGACCAGACGGTGGCCGATTTCACCCGCAAGGCGCAGGAGCTGGTGCAGCAGTCGCCCGGCCTGAAAGGCCTGGTGCTGGATCTGCGCAACGACCCGGGCGGCCTGCTGGATGGCGCCGTGGCCATTTCGGCCGCCTTCCTGCCGCCCAAATCGGTGGTGGTGACGACCAATGGCCAGATCGCTGAATCGAAGGCCAGCTACGCGGCCGATCCCAAAGATTACGCCGGTCGCGGGCCTGATCCGCTGGCGGGCATCCCGGAGGTGCTCAAAACGGTGCCGGTGGTGGTGCTGGTGAATGAAGGCACGGCCTCGGCCAGCGAGATCGTGTCGGGCGCGCTGCAGGATTACAAGCGCGCCACCATCATGGGCTCGCAGACCTTCGGCAAGGGTTCGGTGCAGACCGTGCGCCAGCTCTCGGCGGACACCGCCGTCAAGTTCACCACGGCGCTGTATTACACGCCCAAGGGCCGCTCCATCCAGGCGCAGGGCATCATCCCTGACGTGAAGGTGGACGACAGCCTGGAAGGCTCGCAGTTCGCCGCGCTGCGCCTGCGCGAGGCCGATCTGGACAAGCACCTGCAGGGCAAGAACGAGGTCGTCGATCCGGCCCGCGAAGCCGCCCGCGAGGCCGCGCGCAAGAAACTGGAAGCGCAGATGGAATCCGGCGCCAAGCCGCCCGAGCCGCCGCCCGAATACGGCAGCGACAAGGATTTCCAGCTGCAACAGGCGCTGAACTTCCTGCAAGGCAAGCCCGTGGTCACGAGCAAAACCCAGGTCGAGCGCCCGCCCCAGAAGAAGGACGATGACGGCGCCACGCCTGCCCCGGACGCGAAAAAGCCCGCCGCCCCGCCAGCCGCCGCGCCTGCGACCAAGCCCTGAGGCCCGCTGACATGATGGATCGCCCGCCCACGCACAACTTCCCGCACGCCAGCGACGAGTTCGCTGTCGCTCAGCCGCCCGACGGCTACGACGGCCCCGAGTCGGCCTACACACTGGCCTACGCCGACCAGCCCTTCCTGCTGCGGCGCGAGCTGCGCTCGGTGCGCGTGCAGCTCGAGCTGCTCAAACCCGAGCTGCTGCTGCAGGACCACGGCGTCAGCGCCACGCTGGTGCTGTTTGGCAGCGCGCGCATCCCCGACGCTGCCACCGCACAGGCCCGGCTGGATGAGGCGCTGGCCAGCGGCAGCGACAGCGCCGCCATCGCCCGCGCCCGCCAGGGCCTGGAGATGAGCGCCTATTACGAGCAGGCGCGCCAGCTCGCCGCCATCGCCACGCAGGCGGGCAGCCGCTGGCCCAACAAGCTCTATGTCGTTACCGGCGGCGGCCCGGGCATCATGGAAGCCGGCAACCGCGGCGCGCACGAATCGGGCGGCGAGAGCATCGGCCTGAACATCGTGCTGCCGCACGAGCAGCGGCCCAATCCCTACATCACGCCACAGCTGTGCTTTCAGTTCCACTACTTCGCGCTGCGCAAGATGCATTTCCTGATGCGCTCGGTGGCGCTGGTGTGCTTCCCCGGCGGCTTTGGCACGCTGGACGAACTCTTCGAAGCGCTGACCCTGATGCAGACCGGCAAATGCACGCGCCGCCCCATCCTGCTGTTTGGCGAATCGTTCTGGCGCAAGGTGCTGAACTTCGATCATCTGGTCGAAACCGGCATGATCAACGCCGAAGACCTGTCGCTTTTCCACTTTGTGGAAACCGCGCAGCAGGCCTGGGACTGGCTGATCAACGATTACCGGCTGGAAGAGCTGCTCAGCGCCCCGCCTGCGCCCACTGACGTATGACCGCTGCCCGGCTGTCCGCCGTGGCGCTGACGCTGCTGCTGGCGGCCTGCTCGGCGGCGCAGTCTGTTCCATCGTCCCGGCCTGGCTTGGGGGCCGAAGCGCCCGGCCTTGCGCGCGCCAGCGCCCGCACACCGCCCCTGGCCGCCTGCCCGCTGCGCTGGGCCACGGTGGATCGCGTGTCGGATGGCGACACGATCCGCGTCTGGCTGGACGGTGAACCGGCGGCCAGAACGGCCAGCGGCAAACCGCGCAGCACCTCGGTGCGCCTGCTGGGCCTGGACGCCCCCGAAACGTGCCAGAGTGGCGGCGCACAGGCCACGCAGGCGCTGCGCGGCTGGCTGCCGCCGGGGCGTCGCATCGCCCTGACCAACGCCTGCCAGGCCGACCGCTACGGCCGCCTGCTGGCCACGGTGCATCTGGACGGGCTGTCCGTCAACGCCGCGCTGCTTGATGCAGGCCTGGCCTGGCACTGGACCGGCAGCCAGCCCACCGGCCAGCCCCGGGGCGATACAGGCTTTGCCTCCCGCCAGGCGCGGGCACAGCAGCAGCGCCTGGGTGTCTTCGCCGACCCGCTGGCGCAGTCGCCCTGGGATTTCCGCCGCACGCACGGCCCCTGCTGAGCTTGACAGCATCCCTACAATCAGAATCAGTGCTCACACTGGCAGCCCGCTTGCAGACATGGCCCCGACGAATCCCCCCTCTAATTCCCCGCAGCCGCCCGCGCTGCGCCCGCACAGCACGGTGCTGATGCTGTCCGCCTGGGCGCGTCTGGCGCTGGCGCTGGCGCTGGTGGCGCTGGTCTGGGCGGCCATCGCCTGGGCCTGGAGCGACGCATGAACGCGCCGGTGCACAGCCACGGTCACGGTCACGGACACGATCACGCCCATGATCACGGTCACCACCACGACCACCGCCACGAACATCACCACGAACACTTGAGCCCCGATCAGGCCGAAGCCGCCGGGCTGTTCGCGCCCACCGACACGGCCGTCGCCGTGCAGGGCGTGACGGTGAGCTTTGGCGTGCGCCCGGCGCTGCACCACGTCAGCTGCGCGCTGGCGCGGGGCTCGCTGACCGCGATCGTCGGCCCCAATGGCGCGGGCAAATCCACGCTGCTGTCTGCGATCACCGGGCAGGTGCCGGTCTCGACCGGCCAGGTCCGCATCGACCCGGCGCTGTCCTGGGCCTACCTGCCGCAGCAGGCGCAGATCGACCGCAGCTTCCCGATGTCGGTGCTCGATCTCGTGCTGATGGGCACCTGGCGCGATCTGGGCTGGTGGCGCGGCTGCGCCTGGTGGGGTGAAGGCCGAACGCGCTGGCGCGAGGCCCAGCAGCGCGCCCTGGACGCGCTGGACCAGGTCGGCCTGCACGGCGTGGCCGGGCGGGCGCTGAGTGATCTGTCGGTCGGGCAGTTCCAGCGCGTGCTCTTTGCGCGGCTGCTGATGCAGCGCGCCGACATCATGCTGCTGGACGAGCCCTTTGCCGCCGTGGACGAGCGCACCGCGCAGGATCTGCTGGCCGTGATTGCGGGCTGGCACCGCGAAGGCCGCACCGTGGTCGCCGTGCTGCACGACCTGTCGCAGGTGCGCGGGCATTTTCCGCAGACCCTGCTGCTGGCCTGCGAGCGCATCGCCTTCGGTCCCAGCGACGCGGTGCTGACCGAGACCCACCTGCAGCGCGCCCGCACGATGGCGCAGCGCTGGGTCGAGCCCTCCACCTGGTGCGAGGTGCAGGACTGATGAGCGACGGTTTCTCTCTCTGGCAGGGCGTGATCTACCCCCTGGTGATCCAGCCTTTCGCCGATTTCGGTTTCATGCGCCGCGCCCTGGTGGCCTGCTGCGTGCTGGCGCTCAGCGTCGGGCCGGTGGGCGTGCTGCTGGTGCTGCGCCGCATGAGCCTGCTGGGCGACGCCGTGGCCCACGCCATGCTGCCCGGCGCCGCGATGGGCTTTTTTGGCGCGGGGCTGTCGATCTGGGCGATGAGCGCAGGCGGCTTCATCGCCGCCATGGTCGTGGCGCTGGGCGCCGGGCTGCTGACGCGCTGGACCTCGCAGAAAGAAGACGCCAGCTTCGCCGCGCTCTATCTGGTCGCGCTGTCGCTGGGCGTGCTGATGATTTCGGTGCGCGGCACCAGCGTCGATCTGACGCACATCCTGTTCGGCAACATCCTGGCGGTGGACGACGACGCGCTGCTGCTGATCGGCTGCGTCAGCAGCGTGACGCTGGTCGCGCTGGCGCTGTTTTACCGCCCGCTGCTGATCTCGTGCGTGGACCCCGCCTTCCTGGCCGCGCAGGGCCAGCCGCTGGCGCGCACGCACCACATTTTCCTGACCCTGATGGTGATCAATATGGTCGCCGCCTTCCAGGCGCTGGGTACGTTGATGGCCGTCGGCCTGATGATGCTGCCCGCGCTGGCCGCGCGTTTCTGGGTCAACGACGTGCCGCGCCTGTGGCTGCTGTCCAGCAGCCTGGCCATGCTGTGCGGCGCCAGCGGCCTGCTGCTGTCCTATCACTTCGAGCTGCCTTCCGGCCCCGCCATCGTTCTTGTGGCGGGCGGGGTCTACGCCCTGTCGCTGGGGCTGGGGCAACGCGACAGCCTGCGCGTGCGCCTCTCGCGCACACGCCACCTGAAAGTCTGACGATGTCGAAAATGTCTGTTCTCCAATCCGTGTCGCGCCGCCGGGCGCTGCTGGCGCTTTCTGCTCTTCCGCTGCTGGCGCATGGCGGCCTGGCGCTGGCGCAGTCCACCCCCGCCAGCGGCCCGCTGCAGGTGCTGACCAGCACCACCATCCTGCGCGACTGGGTGCAGCAGGTGGGCGGCGACGCGGTGGCGGTGCAGTCACTGATCGGGCCGGACAGCGATCCCCATGTTTTCGAGCCCAGCCCGCGTGACGCGCAGCGCGTGGCGCAGGCGCAGGTGCTGGTGCTCAACGGCCTGGGGCTGGAGGGCTGGCAGCAGCGTCTGATCACCTCCAGCCACTTCCAGGGCCATCTGATCATCGCCAGCCAGGGCGTGAAAGCGCTGGACGGCTTTGAAGAGGCCGAGAGCCACGACGACAGCGACCACGCCCACGATCACGGCGGCAAAGACCCACATTACTGGCAGGACCCGCGCCAGGCCATGATCGCCGTGCGCAACATCACCGCAGGGCTGAGCGCCGCGCGGCCGCAGCAAGCCGCCGCCTTCAAGGCGCGCGCCGCCACCTACCTGGCGCAGCTGGAGAAGCTGGACCAGGCCATTCGCGCGCGCTTCAACGCCATTCCGGCGGCGCAGCGGCGCATCGTCACCTCGCACGACGCGTTCGGCTATTTCGGCCACAACTACGGCCTGAGCCTGATTCCGCTCACGGGCTGGACCTCGGCCAGCGCCGCCTCGGCCAAAACGGTGGCACGCGCCGTGACCCAGCTGCGCCAGCGCCGCGCGCGGGCGCTCTTCCTGGAAAACATCAGCGATCCGCGCCTGATCGACCAGATCGCCCGCGAATCGGGCGTGCGCGTGGGCGGCACGCTGTACTCGGACGCGCTCTCCGCGCCAGGCAGCGCCGCCGACAGCTATCTAAAAATGGTCGCGTCCAACGCCAGCACGCTTCTGGCGGCGCTCGAGACCACGCCCCAGCCGCCGATCCAGCCATGAGCGCACCCCGCCCCCTGCGCCTGCTGGTCGGCCTGGGCAACCCGGGCCCCGAGTACGACGACACGCGCCACAACGCCGGTTTCGCCTGGGTACAGCGCGCCGCTGACGTACTGGGCGCGCGCTGGGCGCCCGAGCGCAGCTACTTCGGCCTGGTCGCCCGCACGCAGGTTGCGGGCGAGAGTGTCTGGCTGCTGCAGCCGCACACCTTCATGAACGCTTCGGGCAAATCGGTGGCGGCGCTGGCGCGCTTTTTCAAGATCAGCCCGGAAGAAACGCTGGTCATCCACGACGAGCTTGATCTGCCGCCCGGCCAGGTCAAGCTCAAGCTGGGCGGTGGTCACGCGGGGCACAACGGCCTGCGCGACATCGCGGCGCACTTCGGCAGCGACACCTGGCGCCTGCGTCTGGGCGTGGGTCACCCGGGCCACCGCGACGGCGTCATCGGCTGGGTGCTGCAGCGCGCCCCCAAAGACCAGCGCGAGGCGCTGGACGCCGCCATCGCCAAAAGCATGGAAGCCCTGCCCCCGCTGCTCGCGGGCGACATGGCGGCGGCGACGCGGCTGATTCACGCCTCGCCACCCAAGCCCAAAAAGCCACCAGCGCCCAGGACCGTCGCGGCGCCTGGAGGCCCCGCAGATCCGCCTGCGGCATGAGCGCCGAACTGGCCGAACTGCCGCACTGGCTGGGCCAGCTGCTGGCGCTGATGGCGCTGCCCAAGCTGGGTCTGACCACGGTGTTTGTGGTGGCCACGCTGTCGGCCACGCTGCTGCCGCTGGGCTCGGAGCCCGTGGTGTTTGGCCTGGTCCAGCTGAACCCGGAACTGTTCTGGCCCGCCATCCTCGTCGCCACGGTGGGCAACACCCTGGGCGGCGCGATCAACTGGTGGATGGGCCGGGGCGCGTGGTACGCCTGGCAGGCCGCGCGGCGGCGGCATGTGCTGGCGCGGGCGGATGCCCCGTGCGGCGAGCCCCCCCCTCCTGCGCCGAGCCGCCGGCGCGCAAGCCGCTGGGAGCGCCAGGCGCGCGCCTGGCTGCACAAACTGGGGCCCAAAGCCTGCCTGCTGGCCTGGCTGCCCGCCGTGGGCGACCCAATCTGCGCGGTGGCGGGCTGGATGCGCCTGCCGTTCTGGCCCTGCGTGCTGTACATGGCCCTCGGCAAGTTCGTGCGCTATGTGCTGATGACCAGCGCGCTGCTGTGGGGCTTCAGCCGCCTTTTTTGAGGTTGGCCGCCACAAAGCGGTTGTTGACCTTTTCGGGGGTGAAGGTGACGGTATCGCCCTCGTTCAGCCCTTTGATGGCCGCCGCGTCGGCCTGAAAGGCAAAGGCCATGGCCGGCTGATCCAGTGAGGGAATGCCCCCGTGTTTGATCGTGACCATGTTCCTGGCCGGATCGACCTTGGTGACCTGGCCCTTGACCGTCTCGGCGTGCGCCAGCGTGCCCGCCACCGCCAGCCCCAGACCCGCCACGGCGCCGATTGTTTTGCTCAGGATGCTCATGCCGCTTCTCCAGTGTGTGCAGCGCAGCAATACGCTGCTGGGCGCATGGTAGCGCAGGTGGGGGGATCGTGCTGGGGCGGCGGCGGCAGCCGGGTGTCACAATCCTGGGCCAAGAGCATTTCAAAGGCCCCAGCCCCATGAATGAGATCACTTGCCCCCACTGCCACAAAGCCTTCAAGATCGACGAGGCGGGTTACGCCGACATCCTGAAGCAGGTGCGCGACAGCGCGTTCGAGCAGCAGTTGCACGAGCGGCTCGCACTGGCCGCGAAAGACAAACACAGCGCCGTCGAGCTGGCCAAAGCGCAGTTCACCACCGAGCTGCAAAAAGCTGCCGCCGCCAAGGATGCCGAGATCCAGTCCCTGCAGGCCCGCGTGGCTTCCGCCCACCAGGCGCAGCAGCTGGCGGTGATTCAGGCCGTGGGCAGCGCCGAAAAGGAGCGCGACGCGCTGGCCCACCAGCTGCAGCAGGCGCAGCTGGAAAAACGCCTGGCCGAGCAGTCGCTCAAGGAAAAATACGACCTGCAGATCAAGGAGCGCGAAGACGCCATCGAGCGCCTGAAAGACCTCAAGGCCAGGCTCTCGACCAAGATGGTGGGCGAGACGCTGGAACAGCACTGCGAGACCGAGTTCAACCGCCTGCGCGCCACGGCCTTCCCCCGCGCCTACTTTGAAAAAGACAACGACGCCAGCAGCGGCAGCAAGGGCGATTACATCTTCAGGGATGCGGACGAGGCCGGCACCGAAATCGTCTCGATCATGTTCGAGATGAAGAATGAAAGCGACACCACCGCCACCAGGAAGAAGAACGAGGACTTCTTCAGGGAGCTGGACAAGGACCGCACCGAGAAAGGCTGCGAATACGCCGTTCTGGTCTCGCTGCTGGAGCCCGACAGCGAGCTGTACAACAGTGGCATCGTGGACGTCTCTTACCGATTCCCCAAGATGTACGTGGTGCGCCCGCAGTTCTTCATCCCCATGATCACGCTGCTGCGCAACGCGGCCCTGAACGCGCTGAAGTACAAGACCGAGCTGGCTCTGGTGAAGTCGCAGAACATCGACATCACCCACTTTGAAAGCCAGCTGGAGGGCTTCAAGGAGGCTTTTGGCAAAAACTACGACCTGGCGTCGCGGCGCTTTCAGACCGCCATCGACGAAATCGACAAATCCATCGATCATCTGCAAAAGACCAAAGAGGCCCTGCTGGGCGCCGACCGCAACCTGCGGCTGGCCAACGACAAAGCGCAGGATGTGACGATCAAAAGACTCACGCGCGGCAACCCCACCATGGCCGCGAAGTTTGCCGAACTGAAGGGATCCCCCAAAGACGCGGGGTAACACAACTCCCAGTTATAAAGCGACAATTAAAAAGTCGTTTCAAAATCTAAACCACCCGATTACAGTGTGCGCCTTGCGCTTGCGCTGCCTTTATTTCTGCCCATGTACCGCTACACCGAATTCGACCGCCAGTTTGTCCATCAGCGCGCCGCGCAGTACCGTCACCAGCTGCAGCGCCATCTGGCCGGCGATCTGCCCGACGAGCACTTCCGCCCCCTGCGCCTGCAGAACGGCTGGTACATCCAGCGTCACGCGCCCATGCTGCGTGTGGCCGTGCCTTATGGCGCGCTGTCGTCACGCCAGGCGCGCCAGCTGGCCCACATCGCCCGCACCTACGACGTGGTGCCCGCCGATGCGCCCGCGCAGTTCCAGAACACGGGCGGCTACGTGCACTTCACCACGCGCCAGAACGTCCAGTACAACTGGATCGCGCTGACCGATTCGGCCGACGTGATGGATCTGCTGGCCGACGTGGACATGCACGGCATCCAGACCAGCGGCAACTGCATCCGCAACATCACCAGCGACGCGCTGGCGGGCGTGGCGGCGGACGAAATCATCGATCCGCGCCCCTACTGCGAAATCATGCGCCAGTGGAGCACGCTGCACCCCGAATTCGCCTTCCTGCCGCGCAAGTTCAAGATCGCCGTCAGCGGCGCGCGCGAAGACCGTGCTGCCGTGGCCTGGCACGACGTGGGCCTGCACCTGGTGAAGAACGACGCGGGCGAGATTGGCTTTCGCGTGCTGGTCGGCGGTGGCATGGGCCGCACGCCCGTCATCGCCAGCGAAATCAACGCTTTCGTGCCCTGGCAGCAGATTCTGGTCTACCTGGAAGCCATCGTGCGCGTCTACAACCGCTTTGGCCGCCGCGACAACGCCTACAAGGCGCGGATCAAGATTCTGGTCAAGGCCGAAGGGCAGAAGTATTTTGACGCCGTCAACGCCGAGTTCGCCGCCATCCTGGCCCGCGACACCGACGCGCAGGCCAGCCTGATCAGCCAGGACGAATTCGACCGCATTGCCGCCTGCTTTGTGCGCCCCGAGGGCGTGGTGGCGCGGCCTGAGCCCGATCTGAAGGCCGACCCGGCCGTGCCGTGGCAGCGCTGGCTGGCCCGCAACGTCCACCCGCACCAGGTGCCGGGCTGGCGCGCCGTGACGCTGTCGGTCAAGCGCGTGGGCCAGGCGCCGGGCGATGCCACTGCCGCGCAGTTGGACGCCGCCGCTGATCTGGCCGACCGCTTCTCGCTGGGCGAGCTGCGCGTCACGCACGACCAGAACCTGCTGCTGCCCTGGGTCAAGGCCGACGATCTGCCCGCGCTGTTTGCTGCCGCGCAGGCCGCCGGTTACGCCAGCCCCAACATCGGCACGCTCACCGACATGATCGCCTGCCCGGGCGGCGATTTCTGCGCGCTGGCCAATGCGCGCTCGCTGCCCATCGCAGCCGAGCTGTCCGAGCGCTACGCCGACCTGGACGAGGTCTACGACCTGGGCGAGGTCGATCTGCACATCAGCGGCTGCATCAACAGCTGCGGCCACCACCACAGCGGCCACATCGGCATCCTGGGCGTCGACAAGGACGGCACCGAGTGGTACCAGGTGACGCTGGGCGGTTCGGACGGATCAAACCACGCCCCCGTCCCCGTGCCGGGCAAGGTGATCGGTCCGTCGTTTGCCGCCAGTGAAATTGCCGACGCCATCGAGGCCATCCTGGACGCCTACCGCGCCCAGCGCCAGGCCAGCGAAAAATTCATCGACGCGGTGCGCCGCCTGGGCCTGGAGCCCTTCAAGGCAGCGGCCAACGCCGTACGCACCGCCACAGCCCGCGACTGATCATGAAATTCATCCAAACTGCCCAGGACCCCTGGCGCACCGCCGAAGGCGAAGACGGCCCCAAACCCCACCCGGTCGCCCGCGACCACCTGCTGCTGACGCTGGAGCAGTGGCACGCCGTGCGTGACACCTGGCCCGCGAACTTCGCAGTCGGCGTCATCCTGTCCAACACCGCCGACGTGGCGCAGATCGAGGCCGACTTGCCGCGCCTGACGCTGATCGCGCTGCAGTTCCCCAAATGGGTGGACGGCCGCGCCTACAGCCAGGCGCATGTGCTGCGCGCACGCCACAAATACAGCGGCGAAGTGCGTGCCACCGGCGAAGTGCTGGTCGACATGGTCGTGCAGCTGGCCCGCACCGGCTTTGACGCCGCCGTGCTGGCGCCCGGCCAGAACGAGGCCTACGCCCGCGAGGCGCTGGCCTTCTTCCCCCAGGGCCATTACCAGCGCGACGCGCAGGGCGCCTCCGCATGAACGCCACGAGCCACGTGCAGCCGCTCTACCTGCGCCACACACGGCCCAGCAGCAGCTTCGATGCCAAAGTCGCGCGCACGCTGGATCACCTGCGTCTGGCCGCCGACGCTCACCCCGGGCAAATCGTCCAGGCGACCAGCCTGGGCGCCGAGGACGTGGTGCTGACCGACCTGATCTGGCGCCACGGCCTGGCCATTGATGTTGCCACCCTGCAGACCGGCCGCCTGCACGCGCAGACGCTGGCGCTGCTGGAGCAGCTCCCCGCGCATTACGACGCCCTGCAGCCCGGCGCCACGCACCGCATCGCGGCCTTCGAGCCCGAAACCGCCGCGCTGGCCGCCTGGACCACGCAGCACGGAGACGATGGCGACAGCGCCATCCGCGCCAGCATCGACACGCGCAAATCGTGCTGCGGCGTGCGCAAGCTCGAGCCCCTGCAGCGCCTGCTGGCCGGGCGCAGCGCCTGGGTCGTCGGCCTGCGCGCCGAGCAGTCCACCGACCGCGCCAGCGCCCACTGGCGCGAGGAAGACCCCGGCCGCGACGGCGTGCTGCGCCTGAAGTACAGCCCGCTGCTGGACTGGACCTGGGGCGACGTGTGGCACTACATCGACCAGCACGGCGTGCCCTACAACCCGCTGCACGACGACTTCATGCCCAGCATCGGCTGCGCGCCCTGCACCCGCGCCATCGCCATCGGCGAAGATTTCCGCGCCGGCCGCTGGTGGTGGGAAGACGCCGCCCAGAAAGAATGCGGCCTGCACGTCCATGACGACGCCAGCGCTGCCCCCACCGTTTCCGCCCTGCCGGACCGCCGCCCATGAACGCACCACATCCCATCCTTCCTGGCAACCTGCTGTCCGATCTGGATCACAGCCATCTGGACGCGCTGGAAGAAGAGTCCATCTACATCCTGCGCGAAGTCGCGGCCAGTTTCGAGCGCCCGGCGCTGCTGTTTTCCAGCGGCAAGGATTCGTGCGTGGTGCTGCATCTGGCCGAAAAAGCCTTCAAGAAGCGCCGCCAGCAGGCGGACGGCAGCAGCGCGCTGGTCGGCCAGCTGCCGTTTCCGCTGCTGCACGTCGACACCGGGCACAACTTCCCGGAAGTGATCCAGTTCCGCGACGCGCGCATCGGCGAGCTGGGCGAGCGCCTGATCGTCGCACATCTGGAGGATTCGATGGCGCGCGGCACCGTGCGACTGGCGCACCCCATGGAAAGCCGCAACCCGCACCAGAGCGTGACGCTGCTGGAGGCCATCGAAGAGCACCGCTTCGACTGCCTGATCGGCGGTGCACGCCGCGACGAGGACAAGGCGCGCGCCAAGGAACGCATCTTCAGCCACCGCGACAGCTTCGGCCAGTGGCAGCCCAAAGAGCAGCGCCCCGAGCTGTGGAGCCTGTTCAACACCCGCATCAAGCCGGGCGAGAACTTCCGCGCCTTCCCGATCAGCAACTGGACCGAACTCGATGTGTGGCTCTACATCGCCCGCGAGAACATTCCGCTGCCGCAGCTCTACTACGCGCACGCCCGCCAGGTGATCGAGCGCAAGGGCCTGTGGGTGCCGCTGACCGACGTGACCCCGCCGCAGGAGGGCGAAACCGTCGAGACGCAGACCGTGCGCTTTCGCACCGTCGGCGACATGACCTGCACCTGCCCGGTGCTGAGCGACGCGGCCACCGCGCAGGACATCGTGCGCGAGACGCTGTCGGTGACGGTCAGCGAGCGCGGCGCCACGCGCATGGACGACAAAACCTCCGACGCCGCCATGGAGCGGCGCAAGAAAGAAGGCTATTTCTGATGAGTGCCCTTGACGACGAAGCCCGCCACAAGGCGCTGCGCCTGCTGACCGCCGGCAGTGTGGACGACGGCAAATCCACCCTCATGGGCCGCCTGCTGCTGGACAGCCGCGCCGTGCTGACCGACCAGCTCGACATGCTCGAGCAGCGCGCCGCAGGCAGCGCGATCGACCTGTCGCTGCTGACCGACGGCCTGGAGGCCGAGCGCGAACAGGGCATCACCATCGACGTGGCCTACCGCTATTTCGCGACCAAAAAGCGCAAGTTCATCATGGCCGACGCTCCGGGCCACGAACAGTACACGCGCAACATGGTCACCGCCGCCAGCAGCAGCGACGTCGCCGTCATCCTGGTCGACATCACCAAGCTGGACTGGCGCACGCGCCCCGTGGCGCTGCTGCCGCAGACGCGCCGTCACAGCCTGCTGGCGCAGCTGCTGCGCGTGCCGCACGTGGTGTTTGTCATCAACAAGCTGGACGCGGTCGATGCCGATGCGCAGGCCGCTTTCGAGGCCGTGCGCGACGCGCTGGACGAATTCGCCCGCCACGCTGATCTGCCCGTGCGCGCCATCCTGCCCGTGTCGGCGCTTCGCGGCGACAACGTGACCCAGCCCAGCAGCGTCTGGACCTGGTACACCGGCCCCTGCCTGCTGCCGCTGCTGGAAGAGCTGCCCGTCACCACCGAGCGCCTGGATGGCGCCCCGCTGATGGCCGTGCAGTACGTCAGCCGCGACGGTGGCACCGGCCACCAGCTGCGCACCTTCTGGGGCCGCCTGGCGCAGGGCCAGGTGCGCGTGGGCGACACGCTGACCGTTTACCCCAGCGGCGAATCGGCCACCGTGCAGGAGCTCTGGCGCGCCGCCGAAGCCGTCACCGAGGCCCACGCCGGACAGTCGGTGGGCGTGGTGCTGGACCGCCAGCTGGATGTCTCGCGCGGCGACTGGCTGCTGCCTGCGGGCGAAAGCGCCGCATCGGGCCAGAGCGAATTCGACGCCACCCTGGCCTGGCTGGACACCGAACCCGCCCGCGTGGGCCGCAAATACTGGCTGCGCCACGGCCACCGCTGGGTGCAGGCGCGCATCACGCGCATCGTCAGCCGCCTGGACGTGCAGACCCTGCACGCGCACGACACGGACGAGCTGGCTGTGAACGACATCGGCCGCGTGGTCTGGCAGACGCAGCAGCCGCTGCCGCTACAGACCTATCACGACAACCGCAGCGCGGGCGCCATGATCGTCGTCGATCCGGCCAGTCACCGCACCGGCGGTGCCGTCCTGGTCGAGCCCAGCGCCCCGCACGAGGTGGACGACGGCTGGGGCGAGGCCGCGTGAGCGCGCCGGACAGCCCCGTGGGCCAGCCGGTCACCGCGCTGATCCTGTTCGCGCACGGCTCGCGCGACCCGCGCTGGGCGCTGCCCTTCGAGCGCATGGCGCAGGCCCTGCGCGAACGCCTGCCCAGCGCAGAATCCACGCGCGTGCAGCTCGCCTTTCTGGAGCTGATGACGCCCAGCCTGTCCGAAGCCGCCACCCACGCCGTGCAGAGCGGCGCACAGCGCATCGCGGTGGCGCCGCTGTTTCTGGGCGCGGGCAGCCACATCCGCGAGGATCTTCCTGCGCTGCTCGACGACCTTCGACAGCAGCATCCGGGCGTGCAGCTGGACTTGCTCCCCCTGCTGGGCGACATGCCCGAGCTGACCGCCGCCGTGGCCGGAATTTACGCGCCGCTGCTGGGCGAAGGCACGGACGGCGAAGACGGTCAGAAGCGGTAGCTCAGCCCCACGCCGATCTGCGGCCAGACGTGCAGGCGGCTGAGCTTTTTCTGCAGCCGGTCGCGCTCGTCCTGCACCGTGCGGTTGGCCGCGTCCAGAACCTCGGCCTGTTTGGCCTGCGTCTGCGCGTTATCCACCGTGTTGCCCGCCGCGTCGTAAACGGTGAACTTCAGATCTACCGGCGCGAAATTGACGGTGTGCCGCCCGATGGCCACGCCCGCATCGGCAAAAAAGCTCAGGCCCGTGCCGCTGACGCGGTGGCCCCAGCCGATGCCAACATACGGCGTGACCCGGGGGAAACGGACGTCGCCGCCAAAGCGCGTCTGATCCAGATCGACCTTGTACTGCTGCCCCTCGTAGTCGTAATTACGCGTGGCGTTGGCGGTCAGGATGCTGGCGCTGCCCTGGGCCGACTGCTGGTTGAACATCACCCCGCCGGTCAGGCGAAAACCGCTGCTGTCCGACGGGTAGTAATCGCCCAGGAAGGACAGGCGCTTGTAGCTGGCGTCGAATTTCAGATCGAAGTCGTCGATGCGCAGGTCGGACGGATCGGTGCTGAGGCGCGCTTGGCCCCGGTCTTCCTCGCTCAGGAAAGGCAGACCCGACACTTCGGCGCGAAAGCCCACGCGCGGGGTCACTGGAATCCCTACACCCAGCGTCGCCCCGTAGGTGCCCAGGCCCAGGTAGATTTCCTTGCCCTGCAGCGGCGACGTACCGCTCTCCTGTGCGAACACCGGCGCACTGCCCAGCAGCACGGCCACAGCAGCAGCAAACGCCGCACCCCTTGCTGCCCGGCGGGCAGGCTTTACACTTCCACTCATAGTCTTCCCCTGAATTGATGGGTCTGCGATGATCCGGACACAGCGCCGCCACGCAGCCACTATCAGTCTAAGCAGCCCAAGGCGGGGCTGATCCCGAACACAACGTCCTGACATGCCTGCTTTTCTGCGCAAAACCCCAGCCGTCGAGACCCTGGCCCCTCAGCAGATCGTGCTGCAGGGCCAGACGGTGCCAGTGCGCCTGAAGCGCGGCGGACGGGCGCGGCGGCACATCGGCCTGCGCATCGATGCCAAAGGGTTGCTGGTCTCGCTGCCCAAAGGCCTGCGTGCGCCCGATCTGTCCCGCCTGCTGCAGGACAAGGCCACCTGGATCCTGGACAAGCTGCAGCGCCAGTCGCAGCGCAGCAGCCAGCAGGGCGCCGCGCAGCAGCGCTGGCAGGACTGCGGCGAGCTGCCTTTTCTCGGCGGGACCCTGGTCGTGCGCCAGGACGCCCTGCTGCGCCGGGCGCGCCACGAGGACGGCCTCCTGACTCTGCCCGCAGCGGCACCCGAGCGCCTGGCACCGCGCTGCCGCCAGTGGCTGCGCGCACAGGCGCTGGCGCTGTTCACCCAGCGGCTGACGCTCTGGCAGGCGCGCATGGGCGGCCAGGTGACGCGCGTCGCCCTCAGCAGCGCCCGCACGCGCTGGGGCAGCGCCACCTCGCAGGGCCACATCCGGCTGAACTGGCGGCTGATCCACTTCGCACCCGAAGTGATCGATTACGTCGTCTGCCACGAGCTGGCTCACCTGCAGGAAATGAACCACAGCCCGCGCTTCTGGGCCATCGTGGCGCGCCACTGCCCCGATTACCGCCTGCACGAAGCGGCGCTGCGCCACGCCGTCCTGCCCGATCTGGGCTGACCCGGCCTGGCGCAGGGCGATGCGCCCCGCCGTATCATGGTGGCCGGTTGACTTTGACGGACAAGACCATGCAATTCCTTCACACCATGCTGCGCGTGGGCAATCTCCAGCGCTCGATTGACTTTTACACCGGCGTGCTGGGCATGCAGCTGCTGCGCACCTCCGAAAACCCCGAGTACAAGTACTCGCTGGCCTTCCTTGGGTTTGAAGGGGGCAACCCCGGTCAGGCGGAAATCGAACTGACCTACAACTGGGGCGTCGATTCCTACGACATGGGCACGGCCTACGGCCACATCGCCCTGGGGGTGCCTGACGCCTACGCGGCCTGCGAGAAAATCAAGGCGGCCGGTGGCAACGTCACCCGCGAGGCCGGCCCGGTCAAAGGCGGCAGCACGGTCATCGCCTTCGTGACAGACCCGGACGGCTACAAGGTCGAGCTGATCCAGCGCGGCACGCTGTGAACCGGCGGGGATGGCACTCAGGCGCCATCTCCCTCAAACGCCGCCGCGATCCACTGCAGGCGCTCGCCGTCGATGGCGATCACGTCAAAGCGGCAGGGCGGACACTGGGCCAGCCCCAGCAGAAAACGCCGCGCCGCGTAAATCAGGTGGCGCTGCTTGCTGCGGTTCACGCTGGCCAGCGCGCCGCCTGCGGTGTCCCCCCGGCCGCGCTGACGCACCTCGACAAACACCAGCGTGCCCTGCGGGTCGCGCATGATGAGATCAATTTCGCCGCCTTTGGCATTGGGGCCGCGCGCCCACCGATAATTGCGGCAGACCAGACGCCAGCGCATCGACAGCAGATGCTGCAGCGCGCGGTCCTCGGCCTCCTGTCCTGCCGCCTGTCTGTCCATCATGGCTTTGTCCTCCTCGAATGAACTCGCCGCTGCCGCGCACGCCCTGTGCGGCCAGCAGCACTATCCCACCCACTGCCTCTACGTGGTGGCGACGCCCATCGGCAACCGGGGCGACATCAGCCTGCGCGCGTGGTACACGCTGTCGCTGATGGACGCCATTGCCTGCGAGGACACGCGCAACAGCGCCAATCTGCTCCAGTCGCTGGGTCTGCACAAGCCCCTCGTGGCGGTGCACGAGCACAACGAGCACAGCCAGACCCCCCTGCTGGTGGCCAGGCTGCAGGCGGGCGAGCGCATCGCCTGCATTTCGGACGCGGGCACGCCCGGCATCAGCGATCCGGGCGCGCATCTGGTGGCCGCCGTGCGTGCGGCCGGGCTGCGCATCATCCCCCTGCCGGGGGCCTGTGCCGCTGTCACCGCGCTGTCGGCCAGCGGTGTGCCTGCGGGCACGGCGCACGCTCAGGGCTTTGTCTTTGCCGGATTCCTGCCCTCCAAAGGGCGCGAACGCCTCACCGCGCTGCAGGCCTGGATCGCGCAGGCGCAGGCCGCACAGCACAACCTGGTGATCTACGAGGCGCCGCACCGCATGGCGGACCTGGCGCGCCAGCTGGCCGATCTGCCGCCCCTGACGCTCACGTTGGCCCGCGAGCTGAGCAAGCAGTTCGAGCACCTGCACACCCTGCCCAGCCACGACCTGGCCGCCTGGCTGGCCGAAGACGCGCAGCGCCTGCGCGGCGAGTTTGCCCTGGTCCTGCACCCCAGCCCGGTGCGGGCCGCGACGGCCGATGCGGGCGATCTGGACGAAGCGACCCGGCACACCCTGACCGTGCTGCTGGACGAGGGCCTGCCCGTCAAACAGGCCGTGGCGCTAGCCGCCCGCCTGAGCGGCGCGCCGCGCAATGCGCTCTACAGCGCCGCGCTGGCGCTGCGGCAGGCGTGAATGGGCCGCGCGCTTGTGCTACATTGCTCGCTATGACTTCTTCCAGCCGCTTTTATTTCTGGTTTTTTGCCCATTCGGCGCACCACGCGGCTGAAGGGGTGTCCACGGACCAGATGGCCTGAAGACCCCCGCACCAGACAGCCGCCCCCAGGGCGGCTTTTTTTTACCCCAGACATTCCCACCCACTTCCCGGAGAGACCCATGACACCGCCCGCCATCGCCAAACCCTCGCACCTGTACACCAGCCAGCCCGGCTACGAAAAAACCAGCGAAACCGACGACCAGCGCATCCGCTCGGTCATGCCCTTGCCCTCGCCCGATCACCTGATCCGCTTCTTCCCCATCGCCGGGACGCCGGTCGAGCGTCTGATCAGCCAGACGCGCTCGTCCATCCGCCAGATCCTGAGCGGCGACGACGACCGCCTGCTGCTCATCATCGGGCCCTGCTCCATCCACGATCCGGCCGCCGCCATGGAGTACGCGCGCAAGCTGCTGGAACAGCGCAGCGCCTACGCCGACACGCTGGAAATCGTCATGCGCGTCTACTTCGAAAAGCCGCGCACCACCGTGGGCTGGAAGGGCCTGATCAACGACCCTTACCTGGACGAGAGCTACCGCATCGACGAAGGCCTGCGCATCGCGCGCCAGCTGCTGCTGGAGATCAACCGCCTGGGCATGCCCGCCGGGTCGGAGTTCCTGGACGTGATTTCGCCGCAGTACATTGGCGATCTGATCTCATGGGGCGCCATCGGCGCGCGCACGACGGAAAGCCAGGTGCACCGCGAGCTGTCATCCGGCCTGTCGGCGCCCATCGGCTTCAAGAACGGCACCGACGGCAACATCAAGATCGCCACCGACGCCATCCAGTCGGCCTCGCGGCCGCACCATTTCCTGTCGGTGCACAAGAACGGCCAGGTCGCCATCGTCGAGACCCAGGGCAATCCGGACTGCCACATCATCCTGCGCGGCGGCAAAACACCCAATTACGAGGCCGAATTCGTCAATGCCGCCTGCACCGAACTGCAGGCCGCGGGCCTGGCGCCACGCCTGATGGTGGATTGCAGCCACGCCAACAGCAGCAAAAAGCACGAGCGCCAGCTGGATGTGGCGCGCGATCTGCAGCAGCAGATGGCGGCAGGCAGCGGGCAGATTTTCGGCGTGATGATCGAAAGCCACCTGCAGCCCGGCGCGCAGAAATTCACGCCCGGCCAGCACGATCCGGCCAAGCTGGTTTACGGCCAGAGCATCACCGACGCCTGCATCGGCTGGGACGACACGCTGCAGATTCTGGACACCCTGCACCAGGGCGTGCTGGCGCGTCGCGCGGCCAAAGCAGGCCACTGAGCGGGCTTCTGAGACGGTACGCCCGGGATCACTCGTCCTGGGCAATGCCCAGCTTCTCCAGCAAAGCGCCCAGACCGTCCAGCCCGACGAACTTCAGCACGATTTCGCCGGTCTGGGCGCCGCTGGTCTTGTCGCGCTCGCTGCGCCAACGGATCTCGGCCGGGGCGGTCAGGCGGTCGGCCAGGCGCTCTTCCAGGCGCACCACGTCGCGGTGCTTTTCGGGAGCCGCCTTGGCTGCGCTCTCTTTGGCAGTGCTCGGCGACAGATGCTGCTGCACCAGCGCCTCGGTCTTGCGCACGGTCAGGCGTTTGGCCACGACCTCGTTGGCCAGACGAATCTGCTCCGCGCCGTCGGTGACGGCCAGCAGCGCCCGAGCGTGGCCCATGTCGATGTCGCCCGCCATCAGCATCACCTGAACCGGCTGGGTCAGGTTGAGCAGACGCAGCACATTGCTGGTCGCACTGCGCGAACGGCCCACGGCCTGAGCCGCCTGTTCGTGCGTCATGCCGAAATCGTCCAGCAGACGCTGCAGGCCCTGCGCTTCTTCCAGCGGGTTGAGGTCTTCGCGCTGGATGTTCTCGATCAGCGCCATCACGGCGACGGCCTCGTCGGCGACCTCGCGCACCAGCACCGGCACCTCGCTCAGGCCCGCCAGGCGCGCTGCACGTGTGCGGCGTTCACCTGCGATGATTTCGTACCGAGGGCCATCGACGCTGACCGGGCGCTCGCGCACCAGAATCGGCTGCATCACGCCCTGGCTCTTGATGCTTTCGGCCAGCTCCAGCAGCGCGCCTTCGTCCATGCGCGTGCGCGGCTGGTAGCGCCCGGCTTGCAGATCGTCCAGCGCGACCATGCGCAGGGCTTCCTGCGCGGGATCGCGGGCAGTTTCCAGACCGGCAGCATCTTCCAGCAGGGCATTCAAACCCCGCCCCAACCGCCGCTGTTTCGCCTTTACCTCTGCCATGCCACCCTCCGGTCTTGCGCTATGCTTGGGTGGATGTTTCACGTGAAACAAGCCCCGCCAGCCTGTGTGTTGCGCGGATTGTAGCCCCTGCCCAGATGCACACCATGAACACCCCCCTCGTCTTCGTCGATGGCCATGAAGGCACGACCGGCCTGAAAATCCATCAGCTCCTGGCCCAGCGCAGCGATCTGACGCTGATCCAGATCGACCCCGACAAGCGCAAAGACCCGCAGGCGCGCGCCGCCATGCTCAATCAGGCTGATATTGCCTTCCTCTGCCTGCCCGACGCCGCCAGCAAAGAAGCCGCCACGCTGACGACGAATCCCAAAACCTGTCTGATCGACGCCAGCACCGCGCACCGGATTGATCCGGCTTGGGCCTACGGTCTGCCCGAACTCAGCGCCGAGCACCGCGACGCCATCCGCACCAGCACCCGCATCAGCAACCCGGGCTGTCACGCCACGGGCTTCATCCTGCTGGCGCATCCGCTGGTGAAGGCGGGTGTGATCGCGCCGGACACGGTGCTCAGCGCCACGTCTATCACCGGCTACAGCGGTGGCGGCAAAACCATGATCGCCGATTACGAGGCCAAGCTGAGCCAGCCCTGGCAGCCCGACGCCACCGAAGTGCTGATGGCGCCACGCCCTTACGGTCTGTCGCTCGCGCACAAGCACCTGCCGGAAATGCGGATGCACAGCGGCCTAAGCGCCACGCCGATTTTCATGCCCATCGTCGCGCCGTTTGCGCAGGGGCTGACTGTGAGCATTCCGCTTCCGCTCAAGGGCCTGAACGCAGACGGCGCGCACCTCCAGGCCACGCTGGCGGCGCATTACGCGGGGCAGGCCAACATCCGCGTGCATGCGCTCAACCCGATGGACGCCTTGGACGGCGGCTTCTTCCCGGTACAAAGCTGCAACAACACCAACCGTGTCGATCTGTTCGTCTTTGCCAGCAGCGAGCAGGCCATCCTGATGGCGCGTCTGGACAACCTGGGCAAAGGCGCTTCGGGCGCGGCCATCCAGTCCATGAACATCCATCTGGGTCTGCCCGAGAACACGGGCCTGAGCCTGTAACGATCCGCAATCATCCGGAGCGCCGACGTTTCACGTGAAACAGTCGAAGCCGTTTTACAACGGCCGGTCACGTCGGGAGCGGCCCCGGGCGGAGACGCCTCACGGATGAGCGACAATAATGACGCCCGCAGCCCAGAGCTTGCGGGCGCTGTCTTTTACTGCCGCCGCTTTGCTGCAAAGTGCCCCGATGAGCCGCCTCGAACTGCACGACATCCACAAGCACTACCCCAATGTCATCGCCAACGATGGCATCAGCCTGCGCGTCGAAGCCGGGCGCATCCACGCTCTGCTGGGCGAAAACGGCGCTGGCAAATCGACGCTGATGAAAATCATCTACGGCGCGGTGCAGCCCGATTCAGGAACGATACGCTGGAAGGGCGAAGCCATTACG
Organism: Amphibiibacter pelophylacis; assembly: GCF_037688875.1. Lineage (NCBI taxonomy): Bacteria > Pseudomonadati > Pseudomonadota > Betaproteobacteria > Burkholderiales > Sphaerotilaceae > Amphibiibacter > Amphibiibacter pelophylacis. Next base: position 41,640 of record NZ_JAWDIE010000008.1, on the reverse strand, counting down.
CTGCGCTCGCCCGCACAGGCGCGTGCCTTGGGCATCGCCATGGTTTTCCAGCATTTTTCGCTGTTTGATTCACTCTCGGTGCTGGACAACATCTGGCTGGGCCTGTCGCCGCAGTGGAGCCGCGCCGAAGTTCGACAGCGCCTGACCGCGCTGTGCCAGCGCCTCAAGCTGACGCTGGACGCCGACGCGCTGGTCGATACCCTGAGCGTGGGCGAGCGCCAGCGCGTGGAAATCGTCCGCGCCCTGCTCACCGAGCCCGAGCTGCTGATTCTGGACGAACCCACCTCGGTGCTGACGCCTCAGGCCGCGCAGGATCTGTTTGTACTGCTGCGCCAGCTCGCCAGCGAAGGCTGCGCCATCGTCTACATCAGCCACAAGCTGGACGAGATTCGTCAGCTCTGCGATGTCTGCACCGTGCTGCGCGCCGGTCGCGTGGTGGATGAGGTCATCCCCGCCGACTGCGACAACGACGCGCTGGCCCGCCTGATGCTGGGCAACGATCCGCCGACTCTGCCGCCGCGCCAGAGCGGCCGGGGCGATCTGCGCCTGAGCGTCACCACCCCCACGGCGCGGCTGGAGCTGCACGCGGGCGAAATCGTCGGCATCGCCGGGGTGTCGGGCAGCGGCCAGAAAGCGCTGATGGCGCAGCTCGCGGGCGAGACCGCAGGCGGCGCTGTCCAGCTCGATGGCCGCGACATCGCGCGCATGAGTCCGCAGCAGCGCCGCCGCCTTGGGATCCACTGGGTGCCGGAAGAGCGCCTGGGCCGGGGCGCGGTGCCGCCCCTGTCGCTGCACGACAACACGCTGCTGACGCGACGCGACGACCTGACCACGCGCCAGGGCTGGATCCTGCGCCACAAGGCGCTGACTCTGGCGCAGCGCGTCATCAAAACCTTTGGCGTGAAAGCGCCCAGCGCCAGCACGTCGGCGCAGCAGCTTTCGGGCGGCAACCTGCAGAAATTCATCGTCGGCCGTGAAATCGACGCCGCGCCCAGCGTGCTGCTGGTCTCGCAGCCGACCTGGGGCGTGGACGTGGGCGCCGCGTCGCACATCCACCGCGCCCTGCTGGCCCTGCGCGACCAGGGCTGCGCCCTGCTGGTGGTCAGCGAGGATCTGACCGAACTCTTTGCCCTCAGCGACCGCATCCACGTCATGGCCAATGGCCGCCTGTCGCCCGGCGTCGCCTGCCAGGACACCACCATGACGCAGATCGGCGCCTGGATGTCCGGCCTGTGGGACAGCCACCGCGACGATGGCGCCGACGACGCGCCGCAAAGACCCCACCCTCCGATGAAGAAATTCCCCCATGTGGACGCTTGAAGCCCGCACCACCCCACCGCGCGTCCTGCGCCTGCTCTCGCCCGTTTTCGCCCTGGTGCTGACGCTGGCGCTGGGCACGGCGCTGTTCGCTGCCTTGGGCAAACCGCCGCTGCAGGCGCTGCAGCTTTTTCTGATCCAGCCCTGGTCCAGCCTGTCCGGGCTGTCGGAGCTCAGCATCAAGGCTGTGCCGCTGACGCTGCTGGCGCTGGGCCTGGCGCTGTGCTTTCGCAGCAACGTCTGGAACATCGGCGCCGAAGGCCAGTTTGTGCTGGGCGCGCTGGCCGCGGGCTGGGTCAGCATGCAGGCCGGGCCGGACAGCAGTGGCCCTTGGTGGATCCTGGTGCTGCTGGCCGGGATGGTCGGCGGCATGCTGTGGGCCGCGCTGGTGGCCCTGCTGCGCGACCGTTTCAATGCCAACGAGATTCTGGTCAGCCTGATGCTGGTCTACGTCGCCATCCTGCTGCTGCAGTTCCTGATGTACGGCCCCTGGAAAGACCCGCAGGGATACAACTTTCCGCAGTCCATCACCTTCGCGGCGGCCACGCAGCTGCCCCGGCCCTTCCAGGGCCTGCGCCTGAACCTGGGCGTGCTGCTGATTCCGCTGGCCGCCATCGGACTGTGGGCGCTGATGTTCCGCACCGTGGCCGGGTTTGCCTGGCAGGTCGGCGGGCTGGCCCCGGCGGCGGCGCGCTATGCAGGGTTTTCCTCGCGCCAGGCGCTGTGGGGCAGCCTGCTGGTCTGCGGCGCGCTGGCGGGCCTGGCGGGCGCGGTCGAGGTGGCCGGGCCGCTGCGCCAGCTCACGCTCTACGTGCCTGCGGGCTACGGTTTTGCCGCCATCATCGTGGCCTTTGTCGGGCGGCTGCATCCGCTGGGCATCGTGCTGGCCGGGATCCTGATGAGCCTGTTTTACATCGGCGGCGAACTGGCGCAGACGCGCATGGGTCTGCCCAAATCCATGACCACGGTCTTCCAGGGGGTACTGCTCTTCATGCTGCTGCTGTGTGATGCCCTGATCCACTACCGCCTTGTGCGCCGCAGGAGCGTCTGATGGATAGCGCACTGCTGATCGCCGCGACGCTCAATTCCGGCACCGTGCTCGCCCTGGCGGGTCTGGGCCTGCTGATCAACGAGCGCGCAGGCGTGCTCAACCTCGGGGCCGAAGGCACCCTGCTGATGGCCGCGCTGGCCGGATTCGTCACCACCCTGCACACCGGCAGCACCACGCTGGGCCTGCTGGCCGGGGCGGGCGCGGGCGTGGGCATGGCGCTGCTGCTGGGCGTGCTCATCATCTACCTGCAGGCCAACAGCTATGCGACGGGCCTGGCGCTCAGCCTGCTGGGCGGCGGGCTGTCGGCCTTTCTGGGCGTGGATTACGTCCAGGCCAAACTGCCTGCGGCGACGGTCTGGTTCTGGCCCGGCCTGTCGGACATCCCCTGGATCGGCCCGGCGCTGCTGCGCCAGCATCCCATGGTCTACCTGACGATGGCGCTGACCGCCTTTCTGGCCTACGGGCTGCAGCGCCAGCGCTGGGGGCTGGTGCTGCGCGCAGTGGGCGAATCTCCCGCCTCGGCGCACGCGCTGGGCTATCCGGTGCGCGCCATCCGCCTGGGCGCCACGCTGGCGGGCGGCGCGCTGTGCGGCCTGGCGGGCGCCTATCTGTCGCTGGTCTACACGCCGCTGTGGGTCGAAGGCATGGTCGCGGGCAAAGGCTGGATCGCGCTGGCGCTGACCACCTTCGCCACCTGGCGGCCCGTCCGCGTGCTGGTCGGCGCCTGGCTGTTTGGCGGCGTGACCATGCTGCAGTTTTACTGGCAGGGACAGGGCCTGAACCTGTCGCCCGCGCTGCTGTCCATGCTGCCCTACCTGGTGACCATCGTGGTGCTGGTGCTGATCTCCAGCGACGCGCAATGGATACGCCGCAACATGCCCGCCTCACTGGGCCAGCCTTTCCGGCCGGGACACTGATTCCGCTTTTCATCCTTTCACTCTCTCACCCTCGAAAGCCTGACCATGACGCTCTCTCCCCGCCTGGGCCTGCTGGCCACCACCGCTGCGGCCGCCGCTCTGGCCACACTGGCCGCCTGCTCGCCCAAAACCGAATCGGCCGCGCCCGCCGCCAGCGCACCAGCTCCGGCCGCCGAGGCCGCAGCCGCTGCGCCCAAAGGCCCGCTGAAGGTCGCTTTCGCCTACGTCGGCCCCGTCGGTGACGGCGGCTGGACGTACGCCCACGATCAGGCGCGCAAGGCCGTGCAGGCCGAGTTTGGCGACAAGATCGTCACCAGCTTCGTCGAGAAAGTGCCCGAAGGCGCGGACGCCGAGCGCGTCTTCCGCGATCTGGTCAGCCAGGGCAACACCCTGGTGTTCGGCACCACCTTCGGCTACATGGAGCCCATGCTCAAGGTGGCGCAGGACAATCCGGGCGTGCAGTTCGAGCACGCCACCGGCTTCAAGACCGCCGCCAACATGAACACCTACGACGCGCGCACCTTCCAGGGCGCTTACCTGGCGGGCGTCATCGCAGGCGGCATGAGCAAGACCGGCACCGTGGGCGTGGTCGCGTCCATCCCCATCCCGGAAGTGATCCGCAACATCAACAGCTTCACGCTGGGCGCGCAAAGCACCAACCCCAAGATCAAGACGCGCGTGGTCTGGGTCAACGAATGGTTCAACCCGCCCAAGGAAACCGAAGCCGCCCAGTCGCTGATCGACGGCGGCGCCGACGTGCTGATGCAGAACACCGACTCGTCGGCCGTGCTGCAGACCGCCGAGAAAAACGGCAAGTACGGCTTTGGCTGGGACAGCGACATGACGGCCTACGGCCCCAAAGCCCACCTGGCCTCGGCGGTGATCAACTGGACGCCCTACTACAAGCAGGCGATTGAGCAGGCGCTCAAGGGTGAGGTCAAAGGCAACCAGAAGACCTGGTGGGGCGTGAAAGAAGGCGCGATCGATCTGGTCTCGATCAGCGACAAGGTGCCCGCGGAGCTGAAAGCCAAGGTCGAAGCCGCCAAGGCGGGCCTGAAAGACGGTAGCCTGGTGATCTGGAAAGGCCCGATCCGCAACCAGAAGGGCGACGAAGTCCTGCCCGCCGGCAAGGTGGCAGACGATGCTTTCCTGAGCGGCATCAACTTCTACGTGCAGGGCGTGGAAGGCAATATTCCCGGCGCGCAGTAAAACCGCACGAACCGGTGGGTCGCCTTGGGGAATACCCCTGAGGCGCCCGGCCAGAGCAGGCATTAAGATGCGCTCAGTTAAAAGCGCACAGTCGTTCATTTTTACGGAGGCACTCGATGCAACACACTTGGAAACTGGCGGCCCTGGCCACCGCCGCCCTGCTGACCGCCTGCGGAGGCGGGGGCTCTGACGCGCCGGCCAACCGCGCCGGTCTGACCAATGTCATCACCATGGGCGACAGCCTGGCGTCGGTCGGGCTGAAAGCCGCCGATGGCTCACACGTCGCAGGCACGCTGGCGACCATCACGGGCAGCAGCAACGAACCCACGGTCGTCTGGACCGAGCGGGTCGCGCAGGGCATGGGCATCGGCGGGACGCTGTGCTCCTACTACAACCCGGCTGACACGACAGTCACCTCGGCCAGCTGCAACAGCTATGCCGTGTCGGGCGCGCGCATCAACGCAGCTTCCACGGGCAACGCCAAGGCCGACTCCATCCAGAAACAGATCACCGAGGCTGCCGCCAACAAAGGCAGCTTCAAGGCGACCGACCTGATCCTGCTCGATGGCGGCGGCAACGATGTCGCCGACCTGGTGGGTGCGGCCCTTCAGGCGCAGGCGGGAAGCCCTGCCGGCTTCCAGGCGCTGCTGGGCTCGCTGGGCAGTGCCAGTGCTCCGGCGCTGGCCGCGCTGGCCCAGAAGGACTCGGCCCAAGCCGGTGGGGCTTACCTGACGGCGCTGGCCAATGTGTTCGCCGCCAAAATCAAATCTGACCTGCTGGACAAAGGCGCCTCGCACGTGGCCGTGCTCAACACGCCGGACGTGAGCAAAACCCCGCGCTTCACCGCCCTGCTGTCCGGCGTTCAGGCCCGGACCACGGCCGGGGCCAAAGCCCAGGGCGCCAGTGACGCCGTCGCTGCCGCAGCAGGGGCCGATGCCGCCGCCAAGGCACGCGCACTGACCTCGGGCTGGGTTGTGGCCTACAACACGGCCCTGGCGGCCGCGCTGGGCAGCGACAGCCGCATCGCGCTGGTTGATTTCTACACCGAGTTCAACGCGCAGATCGCCGACCCGGCTCAGTTTGATCTGGCCAACGTCACCGATACGGCCTGCCCGGCCACCGGTCGCGATTCCAGTGGTCTGCCCTCCTACAGCTTTGCCACCTGCACCGCCGCCAATCTGGACGCCATCGCAGGCAAAACGGCAGGCTGGTGGCAGCGGTATGCCTTCTCCGACGGCTTCCACCCCACCCCCTACGGCCATTCGCTGATGGGTGCCCTGGTGTCGCGGACACTGGCGCAAAAAGGCTGGTTCTAAACTTTGAAGGCGCACACCATGAAACGCATCCGCATCGCCGCCCTGTCGGCCATTGCCGCCCTGGGCGCAATCACCAGCGCTCCCGCGCTGGCCTTCGACATGCCCGACCTGTCCAGCCTGAAGCTGTCCGGACGCATCGGCGTCACGCAGATTCGCCCGGACGTGACCAGCAGCAACCTGACCGCGCCGAGCGAGGCCGGGACGAAATCCGACGTCAAACCCGCGACCAGCCTGTCTGGCGGCATCACCCTGTGGGCCGACGACCACCTGGCTTTTGACGTTCCTCTGGCCCTGCCCTTCAAGCACGATGTGGTGGGCGCAGGCAAAGTGGCTGGCGTCGGCACCATCATGACCGTCAAGGTGCTGCCCGCCACCGTGTTTGCGCAGTATCACTTCGGCCAGAAGGGCGACATGTTCCGCCCGTACGTCGGAGCAGGCCCCACCTACGCCTACTTCTTTGACGCGCAGACCACGCCGCAACTCTCCGGCATGAACCTGGGCCGCCCGACCACGGCCAAGGTGCAGTCCAAGCTGACCGGCACGATCCAGATCGGTGGCACCGTTAATCTGACCGAGAAGCTTTACCTGGACGCCATGGTCGCCAAGACCTTCCTGAAGACCAAAACCACGCTGTCCACCGGCCAGTCCATGGACGTGCGCCTGGATCCGCTGACGGTGAGCCTGGGGGTGGGTTACCGCTTCTGATTCCCTGAAGCGCACAAGCCCGGACAGGGCGCAAGGCCACACCCGGCCCTGCGCCCTTTTTGCTGCGCGCTGCGCGATCCCGTGCGGGCGGTTTATCCTTGCGGCATCATCAAGAACACCCAGGAGCCCCCCATGACCGCCACCCCCTACACCGCCGACCCCGCCCGCTACGACGGCCGCATGGCCTACCGCAACAGCGGGCGCAGTGGCCTGAAGCTGCCCGCCATCACCCTGGGCCTGTGGCACAACTTTGGCGACACCACGCCCATGGAGACCCAGCGCGCCATGCTGCGCACGGCGTTTGACCTGGGCATCACCCACTTCGATCTGGCCAACAACTACGGCCCGCCCTACGGCAGCGCCGAGACCAACTTCGGCGAGCACATGCGCCGCGATTTCCGCCCCTACCGCGACGAGCTGCTCATCTCCAGCAAAGCCGGCTGGGACATGTGGCCCGGCCCTTACGGCCAGGGCGGCGGATCGCGCAAATATGTGCTCGCCAGCCTGGACCAGAGCCTCAAGCGCATGGGCCTGGATTACGTCGACATCTTCTACAGCCACCGCTTCGACCCCGACACGCCGCTGGAAGAAACCTGCGGCGCACTGGCCAGCGCCGTGCAGCAGGGCAAGGCGCTGTATGTGGGCGTGTCCAGCTACTCGCCGGGCAAAACGCGGGAGGCGCACGCGATCCTGAAAAGCATGGGCGTGCCGCTGCTCATCCACCAGCCGTCCTACAGCCTGCTCAACCGCTGGGTGGAAGAGGATCTGCTGGACACGCTGGACAGCCTTGGCGTGGGCTGCATCGCCTTCAGCCCGCTGGCGCAGGGCCTGCTGACCGACAAATACCTGGGCGGGATCCCGCAGGACGCACGCATCAACCGCCCGGGCGGCGGATCGCTGTCGCGCGATCACCTCAGCGAGCAGAACCTCAAGCACGTGCGCGCCCTGGGCGAAATCGCCGCCGCGCGCGGCCAGAGCCTGGCGCAGATGGCCGTGGCCTGGGTGCTGCGCCACGGCAGCATGACCTCGGCGCTGATCGGCGCCAGCCGTCCGGCGCAGATCTCCGAACTGGCCGGGGCGCTCAAGCGGCTCGATTTCAGCGCGGACGAACTGGCCGCCATCGACCAGCACGCGGTGGACGGCGGCATCAACCTCTGGAAGAAGCCCTCGACCGACCAGCGGCCCTGATCAAAAGCCAAAAGCCGCGAGCGCGCGCACTACAATCGCACGCACGTTTTGACTCCCGCAGAAAGGCGGATCGCATGTCGGTGAACCTGTCAGCCCCCCGCGTCGAAGACCTGCTGCCCGTGCGCGGCGTGCGCATCGGCACCGCCATGGCCGGGGTGAAAAAACCCGGACGCCGCGATGTCACCGTGTTTGAGCTGGCGCCCGGCAGCCAGGTGTCGGCCGTGTTCACGCGCAACCGCTTCTGCGCCGCGCCCGTTCAGGTCGCGCGCAAGCACGTGGCCGCGCAGAAAAGCAGCGGCGGCGTGCGCGCCCTGGTCATCAACACCGGCAACGCCAACGCGGGCACAGGCGAACCGGGCCTGGCGCACACGCAGCAGACCTGCGAGGCACTGGCCGCCCTGATGGGCCTGAGCGCCGACCAGGTGCTGCCCTTTTCGACGGGCGTCATCATGGAGCCGCTGCCCGTGGACCGCATCGTCGCCGGTCTGCCTGCTGCGCTGAAGGCGCTGGTCGTGGGTCAGGACAGCGGACAGGCCTGGGCCTGGGCGGCCGAAGCCATCATGACCACCGACACCCTGCCCAAGGCCGTGTCGCGCCAGATCGAGATCGACGGCCAGCGCATCACCGTCACCGGCATCAGCAAGGGTGCGGGCATGATCCACCCCAATATGGCGACCATGCTGGGCTATGTGGCCACCGATGCGGCCGTGAGCAGCCAGGTGCTGGACGCGCTCACCCGCTCCGCCGCCAACGCCTCGTTCAACCGCATCACCATCGACGGCGACACCAGCACCAACGACAGCTTTGTCGTCATGGCCACCGGTCAGGCCGGTAACCCGCTGATTTCTGACGCCGCCAGCCCCGCCGGACAGCAGCTCGGCGCGGCGCTGCTGGCGGTGTCTCAGCACCTGGCGCAGAGCATCGTGCGCGACGGCGAAGGCGCCACCAAATTCATCGAAATCACCGTCGATGGCGGCCAGACCGAAGACGAATGCCTGCGCGTCGCCAAGGCCGTGGCGCATTCGCCGCTGGTCAAAACGGCGTTCTTCGCCAGCGACCCCAACCTGGGCCGCATCCTGGCCGCCGTGGGCTACGCCGGGATCGACGATCTGGACGTGAGCCGCGTCGATCTGTCGCTGGGCGATGTCGATGTGGTGCGCAGCGGCGGGCGCCTGGCCAGCTACACCGAGGCCGATGGCCAGCGCGTCATGCAGCCCAGCGACATCCGTGTCCACCTGCACCTGCACCGCGGCGACGCCAGCGCCACCGTCTGGACCTGCGACCTGAGCCACGATTACGTCAGCATCAACGCCGATTACCGAAGCTGAGGCGCGGCTCGCCTGACCCCACAATCGGGTCAGGTTTGATGAATTTTGCTTTCGAATGAAAACAGCTCTCGTTATCATGCGCGATCTTTTTTCATCCGATCGCCATGTTCGAGCTCACACAGGCCGCTGTTGCGGTGCGTCAGCGCACGCTGCTGCACCCTTTTGACGGCCAGTTCCTGCCCGACCGCTTTTACGGCCTGCTGGGCCACAACGGCTCGGGCAAATCCACCCTGATCCGCCTTTTGGCGCGCGAGCTGGCCCCCAGCCAAGGCACGCTGCGCTGCCAGGGCCGGGCGCTGACGGACTGGAGCGTGCGCGATTTCGCCCGCCAGGTCGCCTACCTGCCGCAGCACACGCCCGCGCTGGACGACCACACACGCGTGCGCGATCTGGTCGCGCTGGGCCGCTACCCCTGGTGCGGCCTGCTGGGTCGGCTGCAGCCGCACGATCACGCCCTCATCGACCAGGCGCTGGCCGACACGCAGATGCAGGACGATGCCGACCGCACCGTTGCCAGCCTGTCGGGGGGTGAGCGCCAGCGCGCCTGGCTGGCCGTGCTGCTGGCGCAGCAAAGCCCTTTCCTGCTGATGGACGAACCCCTCGCCGCGCTGGACATCGCCCACCAGGTGGACGTGATGGCGCTGGTGCAGCGACTGGTACGCGAACGCGGTCTGGGTGTGGTCATGGTCATTCACGACATCAACCTGGCCGCACGCTACTGCGACGAGCTGCTCGCGCTCCGCCAGGGGCGGCTGGTGTTCCAGGGGTCGCCGCAGGATCTGATGACGCCTGCCCAGCTCGAAGCCATTTACGGCGTGCGCATGCAGGTGGTGCCCCACCCCGGCCACGCGGTGCCGGTGGCCTTTGTCTGAGATGCCGATGGCCGCAGATTCCCTCCCCTCAGCGGGCCGCCGCCGGCTGCTGCGCGCCACGGGCTGCGCCACCGCTGCTGCGCTCGGCCCGGCATGGGCCTTCTCCCAAGCCCGTGCGCCGCTGCGCGTGGTCTGTCTGGACTGGACGATAGCCGAAACCGCGCTGAGCCTGGGCCTGCCGCTGGCCGGGCTGGCCGATCGCCGCGCCTACGCCGACTGGGTTGGCGAACCGGCCGTGCCCGCATCCACCCGGGATGTCGGCCTGCGCGTGCAGCCCAGCCGTGAGGTGCTGGCGCAAATCCGGCCCGATCTCATCCTGAGCAGCAGCCTGCTGGCCAGCGTCACCCCGCTGGTGGCGGCGATCGCACCCGTGCGCCTGCTGGATTTTTACGGCGCAGCCGACCCGGACCGCACACCTCCCTGGACGCGCTTCTCGGCGCGCACGCGCGATGTGGCCCGACTGCTGCTGCAGCCGCAGGCCGCGACACGCTGGCTGCAGACAGCCAACGCCTGGATGGACCAGGCCGCACGCCACCCTGCCGTGGTGCGCCAGCGCCAGCAGCCCGTGCTGGTGCTGCAGTGCGTGGACGCGCGCAGCGTGCGCGTGTACGGCGACAGCAGCGTGTTTGGCGCCGCACTGGCGCGGCTGGGCCTGCCCAACGCCTGGCAAGCGCCCGTGTCAATGTGGGGCTCGGACACCGTAACGCTGGAGCGCCTGCTGGGCGTGGTGCCGGACACGCGGGCGCTGGTGATCCCGCCGCTGCCCCGCGATCTGTCGCGCCAGCTCACCGCCAACCCGCTGTGGCAGAACCTGCCCTTTGTGCGCCGCCGCCAGGTGGCCACGCTGCCCCGGGTCTGGAGCTTTGGCGCCCTGCCTTCTGCGCTGCGCTTTGCCGGGCTGCTGATCCAGGCGCTGGACGGCCGTCTGCCCGGCGGCTGGTCCGATGCGCCCACACAGCCCAGCGGAGCCCCCGCATGACGCTGCGCCGCACGACCGCCTTCCCCGGGTCAGCGATCGGGCTGACGACCCTCCTGCTGGCCCTGTGGGCCATGCTGGTGGCACACGCACTGCCCCGGCTGGCGGATGGCCACCTGGACCCGGTGCTGGCCCCGCTGCTGCTGCAGGACGCCCATCTGCCGCGCCTGGCGATGGCCCTGGTGGCGGGCGCGGCGCTGGGCCTGGCGGGCTGGCTGCTGCAGACCGTGCTGCGCAACCCGCTGGCCTCGCCGACAACGCTGGGGGCGGCCAGCGGCGCGCAGCTGGCGCTGCTGCTGGGCCTGTGGCTGGCCCCGGCGGGTCTGCCTGCCGCCCCGGCGCTGGCCTGGCTGGGGGCCGTGGCGGCGATGGCGGGCGTGCTGACACTGTCCTGGCACCGGGGGCTGGAGCCCACCGCCGTGGTGCTGGCCGGTCTGGTCATCAATCTGACGCTGGGCGCCGTTGGCAGCGTGCTGCTGATGCTGCGCCCCGAGGCCTTTCACGGCGTGCTGCTGTGGGGCCTGGGCACGCTGAACCAGCCGTTCTGGCGCGATATCCAGGGCCTGCTGGCCGTGACAGCGCTGGGCGCGATCACGGTGTGGGCGCTGCACACCCCGCTGCACCTGCTGACCGTGCTGGGCCAGGACGCGCAGCACCGGGGCGTCCCGGTGACAGCGATCCGGCTGGGTGCTCTGGGGCTGGCTGCCGTGCTGACCGCCGGCGTGATCAGCACCGTGGGCATGCTGGGCTTCATCGGCCTGGCGGCCCCAGCGGCGGTGCGCGCCCTGAACCTGCGCACTGTGCGACAGCGTCTGCTGGCCTGCATGGCCACAGGTGCGGTCCTGCTGTGGGCAGCCGATCTGGCCGTGCAGTCGCTGGGCTGGGCTTTGGGGCGGGACATCGCCACCGGTGCGCTGACCAGCCTGCTGGGCGGACCGCTGCTGATCGTCCTGCTGCTGCGACGCCGCGCACAGCCTGGCCCCAGCACGCCCCCGCAGACGGCCCCACGCCAGACGCCCCGGCAGGTCGGCGGGCGCGCCAGTGTGATCCTCTGGGCCGCGCTCGTCGTGGCCCTGCTGCTGGCGCTGGCTTTCGCGCTGACGCATTCGCCAGCGGGCGGGACGGCATGGATCGCCCCGCTGGCCACGCCCTGGCTGTGGCCCCGCGTGCTGGGCGCTGCCGTAGCCGGGGCCATGCTGGCCTGGGCTGGGGTGCTGCTTCAGCGCGTGTCGGGCAACCCGATGGCGGGGCCCGAGCTGATGGGCGTGTCCGCCGGGGCGGGCCTGGGCGTGCTGGCGGTGCTGATGATGGCGCCCACGCTCTACGGCACCTGGGCCTTGCCGGCCGGGCTGCTGGGCGCGCTGGCGGTGATGGGTCTGCTGGCTGCGCTCAACCTGCGTCAGGGGCTGGCGCCGGAGCGCGTTCTGCTGACCGGCATGGCGCTGGCCGCGCTGCTGGACAGCGGACAGCGCCTGGTGCTGGCGGGCGGCGATCCGCGCGGACAGCAGGTGCTGGCCTGGATGTCGGGCTCGACCTACTACACCACCCCGGCGCTGGCCCTGGCCGCCAGCGCCGCCCTGGCCGCGCTGGCCTGGCCCGTGCTGCGCCTGGTGCGCGGTCTGGAGATCCTGGGGCTGGGGCCCACTATGGCGCAGGCCCTGGGTGCGCCCGTGTCGCGCCTGCGCTGGACCCTGATGGGTCTGGCTGCCGGGCTGACCGCGCTGGCCACACTGCTGGTCGGCCCCTTGAGCTTCATCGGCCTGCTGGCTCCGCACCTGACACGCCTGCTGGGCCTGGCGCAGGCGCGCGCGCAGCTGCGTGCCGCGCCACTGCTGGGCGCCGCGCTGATGGTGCTGGCCGACGCGCTGGGCCGCACGCTGTGGTCGCCTTACGAGATTCCCGCCGGGCTGATGGCTTCGCTGGCGGGCGGTGCTTTTTTTCTGGTGCTGATGCGCCGCCTCTGACCCTTTCCCCATGATCGATTCTTCTTCGGCCCCGGCCGCCCGGCCCCCTGCCACGCTGTCGCTGCTGGCCGCGCTGGTGCGCTTTCGGCCCCGGCAGTGTGCGGGTGTGATGGCGCTGTCGCTGCTGTCCAGCGCCGTAGGCATCGCCGTGCTGTACAGCGTCAACCGCCTGCTGGTGCTGGCGCAGGGCGAGGGTCTGGCGCCCGACACGCTGGGCGCGCCGCTGGCCCTCTTCCTGCTGATGCTGCTGGCCTGGCTGGCGGGCAGCACGCTGTCGCAGTGGACGCTGACGCGGCTGGGCCACCGCTTTGTCATGGAGCTGCGCCTGCGCCTGGCGCGCGACATGCTGCACACCGATCTGCAGCGCCTGCAGCAGATCGGCCCCGCCCCGCTGCTGGCCAGCCTGACGGGCGATCTGCAGCACATCACCACCGCCGTGGTGCGTCTGCCCGAACTGCTGCAGGGCGGACTTTTCCTGCTGGGTGCGCTGGGCTATCTGCTGTGGCTGTCGCCGCTGCTCACCGCGCTGACGCTGCTGTGGATAGGCGCAACGCTGGTGGGCGGCGCTTGGGCAGTGAAGCGCGTGTACGCACACCTGGACCACCTGCGCGATCACGAGGCCCGGCTGCTGGGCCAGTACGACACCCTGATCCGGGGCGCGCGCGAGCTGGCGCTGAACCGCCAGCGCGCCGCACGCTGGTACCAGCGCGCACTGCTGCCGCAGGCCGAAGGCTACCGCGAGCACATCGTGCGGGCGGACAGCTTTCACTTCCTGGCCCACCACTGGACCAGCGCCATGCTGCTGGGCGCGGTCGGCGCGGTGTATTTCTGTGCCCTGTCGGTGCAGTGGATCAGTGTGGGCGTCGCCACCAGCGTGGCGCTGACGGTGCTTTTCATCCGCACGCCGCTGATTTCGGCGGTGGGGGCGCTGTCCACGCTGCAGGCCGCGCAGGTGGCGCTGGCGCGCATCCGCAGCCTGGCGTTGCAGGGCGAAGGCGCTGCGCTGCAGTCCCCAGGCCCGATGCCCGCGTCAGACTGGCAGCGGCTGGCGCTGCAGCGCGTGGGCTTTCGTCATCCGCAGCGCGAAGGCGCGCCCGGCTTTGCACTGAGCGAGGTCAGCCTGACGCTGGAGCGCGGCCAGATCTGCTTTTGCGTGGGCGACAACGGCAGCGGCAAATCCACCCTGGCGCTGCTTCTGTGCGGCCTGCTGATGCCGCACAGCGGCCAGATCCTGCTGGACGGCCAGGCGATCACCCGCGAGCGGCTGCCGCAGTACCGTGCCCTGTTTTCGGCGGTGTTCTCCGACGTGCACCTGTTCGACCAGCTGCTGGGTCCGGGGGGCGACAGCGCCGCGCCCGAGCGCGTCCAGGAGTGGCTGGAGGCCCTGCGCCTGCAGGACAAAGTGGACTGCAGCGGCGGCACCGTGGCCTCGCTGGCTCTGTCCCAAGGGCAACGCAAACGCCTGGCGCTGCTGCTGGCCCTGCTGGAAGAGCGCCCGCTGATCGTGCTGGACGAATGGGCCGCCGACCAGGATCCGCACTTTCGCCACGTTTTTTACCACCAGCTACTGCCGCTGATGCGCCAGCGCGGCTGGACCGTGTTCGCTATCTGCCACGACGACGCCTATTTCGGCCAGGCCGACCGCCTGTTCGAAATGCGCCAGGGCGTGCTGACCGAACTGCACGGCGCGGCGCGCGAGCGCGCCAGCCAGGGCGCCATCGCCCACCTGCAGGCGCCGCTGGCCCCCGCGCCCTGAAACCGACACGCCGCCCTTCAAGCCGCCGACTGATCCCCTTCTCCCCTGATTTTTCTGCAAAGGACTCCCGATGATCCGCCCCAACCTTCCCCTGGCCTGTGTGGCCCTGGCCGCCAGCGCCACCTTCAGCACCGGCGCCTGGGCGCAGCTGGAAGCCGTACGCGTCACCGGCACCGTCAGCAAGGTGGGCAGCGTCAGCCTGTACGACGCCAGATCGACCAGCGCGGTGTCCGCGCAGCAGATGCAGGACGCGGGCGTGACCAAACTGGACGAAGCCCTGCGCGGCGAAGCCGGGGTGCTGTCCCAGCCCTATGGCTCGGACAACGGCAACGACTGGTTCAAGGTGCGCGGCTTTGACGCGGTGAACTACCAGGACGGCATCCGCCAGATCAAGGACGGCTACTATTGGGCCAGCACCGAGCCCTGGGGCCTGGAGGCCGTCGAGCTGATCCGTGGCCCCAGCTCCTCGCTGTATGGCGACGCCAGCCCGGGCGGCATCATCAACAGTGTCAGCAAGCGCCCCACGCGCAAGCCGCTGACGCAGGCTTTTGTCAGCCTGGCCTCGCCGCTGGGCCTGAGCGCGGGCGTGGACGTGAGCCGCGCCTGGCAGAACGATGCGGACGTGCGCTACCGCGTCGTGGGCCTGGTTTCGCGCCGCGACGGCAGCGTGGATCGCAGCGCCATGAACCGCTTTTACCTGGCGCCCAGCCTGGCACTGCAGCTCTCGCCGCAGACGCAGCTGACCCTGCTGGCCAGCGCGCAGCGCGACAGCGGCCAGCGCACCAGCGGCTTTCTGCCCGCCGAAGGCACGCTGGTGCCCGCCGCCGGAGGCACGATACGCCCCGGCACCAATCTGGGCGAACCGGGCTACGACCGCCTGAGCCGCGACCAGTTCAGCCTGGGCTACGAGCTGACGCACCAGTTCAGCCCAGCCACCACGCTGGTGCAGAACGCCCGGGTGCAGGCGCAATCGCTCTTTTTACGCAGCAGCTACGCCGGATTTGGCCTGGCCAGCGACGGTGCCAGCGTGGATCGCGGCCTGGTCTTCCGCGACGGCACGGCCTATTCCGCCATCGTCGATACGCGGCTGCTGCACCGCTGGTCCTGGGGCGGCGTGAAAAACCAGTCGCTGGTCGGGGTGGAATCGCAGGCCAACCGCATCCAGGGGCTGTCGCAGGATCTGTTCTCGGGCTTCGGGCAGCCGATCTCGATTTTCAGCCCGGTCTACGGCAACTACACGCCGATTGATCCGGCCCTGAACAAACGCTCGCAGGACCGCTCCGGGCGTCTGGGCGTTTACGCGCAAAACCAGTCGCAGTGGGGGCCCTGGCGCGCCGCGCTGGGCGTGCGCCACGACTGGGTGCGCACGCTGCAGCGCGATCTGAGCCAGGGCAGCAGCCAGAGCTACAGCCAGCAGCAGACCTCGTGGTCGGGCAGCCTGATGTATCTGGCCGACAGCGGCCTGGCGCCTTATGCACAGTTCTCGCAATCGTTCCAGCCCCTGCTGGTCACGGGCGACGCAGGCCAGTTCTACCGGCCAGTGATCGGCCAGCAGACCGAGCTGGGCCTGAAATACCGCTTCGAGGCCGGTAAAACCGCCCTCGCGCTCTTTGACATCACCGAGAAAAACCCCCTAATCACCGTTGGCGGCGCCAGCCAGAAGCAGGGCGCGGACAGCCGCGTGCGCGGTCTGGAATGGAGCGGCGATGTGCGCCTGAACAGCGCCCTGGCCGCCAGCGCCAGCTTCACCTGGACCGACGCCCAGCGCGACGGCGCCCGCGCGCCGCTGATCCCGCGCCAGGCCGCCACACTGGGGCTGGATTACACCGTGGCGGGCGGCGCACTGGCGGGTCTGCGCCTGCAGCCCAGCCTGCGCTACGTCGGCGCCAGCACGGGCAGCGTGTCAGTGGGCGGGCAGTTCGGCACGGCGCAGGTGCCGTCCTACACCGTGGTCGACGTGGCCGCGCAGTACCCGATCACGTCGCGCTGGACGGGGCAGCTCAACGTCAGCAACCTGGCCAACCGCCAGTACGTCAGCGCCTGCGATTACTTCTGCTACTACGGCCAGGAGCGCACGGTGTCGGTGCAGGCCAACTACCGCTTCTGACCGGCTGGGCGCTGCGCCGGGGGCCGCTTTGAACCACAATCGCGACTGACGCCTTTTTCTGCGGCCCCCGCGCCGAGCTGCCCATGTCCACGATCCCGGAAACCGACCCGCTCAAGCCCCCCCCCGGAGTCATCCTGCTGCACAGCCCGCAGCTCATCGCCTGGGTGCTGCCCTACGGCGCCAGGCTGATGCAGCTGTGGTGGCGCGCAGCGCCGGGCGGTCCGCGGCCGCTGACGCTGGGCTACGCCGACCCGGCCAGCTACCGGCAGGATCGCATGTCGCTGGGCGCCGTCTGCGGGCGCTACGCCAACCGTCTGGACGGAGCGCGGCTGGCGCAGGGCGGACAGACCTGGCGGCTGGACGCCAATCACCCGCTGGGCCACTGCCTGCACGGCGGCGCAGCCGGGTTCGGCCAGCGCGACTGGACGGTCGCTCCGGCGCAGGACAGCAGCCAGGTCACTTTGCTCCTGGACAGCGCGGCGGGCGACATGGGTTTTCCCGGCCGCTGCCAGGCGCAGGTCGTCTACCGTCTTGAAGGCGCAAGCCTGGTCTGGCAGGCGCAGGCCAGTCTGGATCGCCCCAGCCCGGTCAACCTGCTGCAGCACAGCTACTGGAACCTGGACGCCAGCGGCCACCTGCGGGGCCACCACCTGCAGGCCGACGCGCTGGCCTGGCTGCCGACCGACGCGCGCGAACTGCCCCTGCCTGCACAGCCCACGGCAGGTAGCACGCTGGATTTCCACGCGGGCCGCGCCCTCACCGCCGCCGACACGGCGCTGGACGCTGCGCTGGTACTGACGCCGCCCGCCACCGGCCTGCGCCGCGTGGCCCGTCTGGCGGTGGCGGATCTGGCGCTGACGCTCTCCACCGACCGGCCGCTGCTGCACCTTTACGGCGCGGGTGGCCTGCAGCCCACCGCACAGCCCCTGGGCGCCGCCCACACGGCCGGCGCGGCGCTGTGCCTGGAAACGGAAGACCTGCCCAACGGCCCCGCGCTGGGCGCCGACGTCTGGTACGGCCCGCAACGCGACTATTCGCACGCGATGCGGCTGGATTTCACGACGCCGTAAGCGCCTTTCCGTCTTCGTCAGCGACGCCGTCTTCGCTGTCCCCCAGCACCTGCTGCCGGTACGCCAGGCGCACATAAATCGGTGCGAAGGCGCCAGCCTGGGTGATGTCGACCAGCTGCTCTTTGGCCAGTTCGAGCAGCGCCACGAAGGTGACCACGACGCCCGGGATGCCCAAAGCCGGGTCGAACAGCTCGGCGAACTCGGCGAAGCGGGTGCTTTGCAGGCGGCGCAGCAGCAGGGACATGTGCTCGCGGACCGAGAGCGATTCCGGCGCGATCTGGTGGTGGCGGGTCAGGCGGGCGCGGCGCAGGATGTCGCGCCAGGCGGCCAGCAGATCGTCCGGATGGACGTCGGGGAAGCGCGGCGCGCCGCTGCGCTCGATCAGCACCTGCACCGGCCAGAACTCGCGCCCAGCCTGCGGCAGATCGGCCAGGCTCTGCGCCCCGGCCTTGATGCGCTCGTACTCCTGCAGGCGGCGCACCAGCTCGGCGCGCGGGTCTTCGGCTTCGGCGGGTTCGGCGGCGCGGGCGCGCGGCAGCAGCATCCTCGATTTGATCTCGATCAGCATCGCTGCCATCAGCAGGTAGTCGCTGGCCAGCTCGAGATTGCGCTGGCGGATCTCTTCCACGTACGCCAGGTACTGGCGCGTCAGCCGCGCCATGGGGATGTCCAGGATGTTGAAGTTCTGCTTGCGGATCAGGTAGAGCAGCAGATCCAGCGGGCCTTCAAAGGCCTCCAGAAAGATTTCGAGCGCGTCCGGCGGGATGTAGAGATCGCCCGGCAACTGGTGCAGGGGCTCGCCGTAAAGTCGCGCGTGGACGCCGGGCTCGTCGTTCAGACGGGCCGTCACGTCTTAGGCCGAACCATCCAGCGGTTGCGGCGCGGTCTGGTAGACGTAAGGCTGCTGCGGCACGCGGGCGGCCTCGAAACCGCTGCGCTGCTCGGGGTTGGCGGGCGCTTTGTCCCACAGCAGGGCGCGACCGGCCTTCTGCTCGGCTTCCAGCTGCGGACGCTGCTGTTTCAGCGTGTCCAGAAACTGGGTGACTTCGGACCGATAGGGTTTCCAGAAGAGGGGCATGACGGGCACCGGAAGAAGGTTAAGAGACTGATTTTAAGAGATTCTCATGCCCGGCTGGGCACCGCTGTCGGGCGACAGCAGATACAGGCCGGGCTGGGCTTTGGCGTCGGCATGGCTGGCGCACAGCACCATGCCCTGGCTGACGCCAAACTTCATTTTGCGCGGCGCCAGGTTGGCCACCAGCACCGTCAAACGCCCGGCCAGCGTGGCCGGATCGTAGGCCGCCTGGATGCCGCTGAAGACCTGGCGCGGCTCGGGCTCGCCCACGTCCAGCATCAGGCGCAGCAGCTTGGTGCTGCCTTCGACCTTCTCCGCCGAAACAATGCGCGCGATGCGCAGATCGACCCGGGTGAAATCGTCGATGGTCATCTCGGGCGCGATGGCTTCGCCACCGGGGAGATCGTTCGCGGCTGCGTCAGCCCCCGCAGCGGCCTCGGACGCATCCGCCACAGGCGCGGGAGGCGTCAGCAGCTCGTCCAGCACCTTGGCGTCCACGCGCTGCATCAGGTGCTGGTAAACGCCCACGCGGTGGCCGCCGGGCATCAGCTGCGCCGCATCCGCCCAGACCAGCGGCGCGATCTGCAGCCAGGCCTCGACCTGCCCGGCCAGCGCGGGCAGCACGGGCTTGAGGCCCAGCGTCAGCAGGCGGAAGGCCTGCAGGCAGACGCTGCACACAGCCTGCAGCGCGGCCTCCTGGCCCTCCTGTTTGGCCAGCTCCCAAGGCTTGTGCGTATCGACATAGGCATTGATGCGGTCGGCCAGCGCCATCAGTTCGCGCAGGGCGCGGGCGAAATCGCGCTGATCGTACAGGCGCGCAATGCCGGGCAGCGCGTCCTGCAACGCCGCCAGCAACGCGGCGCCCTCAGGGCCGACCTCGGCGGTCAGGACCCCGTCAAAGCGCTTGCTGATGAAACCGGCGGCGCGGCTGGCGATGTTGACGTACTTGCCAATCAGGTCGCTGTTGACGCGCAGCACGAAATCTTCCGGGTTGAAATCGATGTCTTCCACGCGCGGGTTGAGCTTGGCCGCCATGTAGTAGCGCAGCCACTGCGCGTTCAGGCCCAGTTCCAGATACTGCATGGGCGAGATGCCGGTGCCGCGGCTTTTGCTCATCTTGCCGCCGTGGACGGTGACAAAGCCGTGGACGTGGATCTGCGAGGGCGTTTTGCGGCCGCTGAAATGCAGCATGGCCGGCCAGAACAGGGTGTGGAAGTAGGTGATGTCCTTGCCGATGAAGTGCACCTGCTCGACCTGCGGATCGGCGATGAAATCCTCGAACACCGGGCTGGTGCTGCTGCCCACGGCGCGGCCACCGCCGTCCAGGAAATGCTTGAGCGCGGCCAGGTAGCCGATGGGCGCGTCCAGCCAGACGTAGAAGTATTTGCCCGGCGCATCCGGGATCTCGATGCCGAAATAAGGCGCGTCGCGGCTGATGTCCCAGTCACTGAGCTGGCTTTTGCCGTCTTCGCCGGGCGCAAACCATTCCTTGATCTTGTTGTAGACCTCGGGCTGCAGGCCGCCCGATTCGACCGCCTGGCGCGTCCAGTCCTGCAGGAACTGCTGGCAGCGCGGGTCGGAGAGCCGGAAGAAAAAGTGCTCGCTGGCCTTCATCACCGGCGTGCTGCCCGACAGGGCGGAGTAGGGCTTGATGAGCTCGGTGGGCGAGTAAACGGCGCCGCAGTTCTCGCAGTTGTCGCCGTACTGGTCGGCCGCATGGCAGCGCGGACATTCGCCCTTGACGAAGCGGTCGGGCAGGAACATGGCCTTGACCGGGTCGAAGAACTGCTCGATCACCTCGGAGCGGATCAAACCCGCATCGCGCAGCGCGCGGTAGATGTTCTGCGACAGGGTGTGATTCTCGGGGCCGTCGGTGCTGTGCCAGCTGTCGTGGCTGATGTGAAAGCCGTCCAGATAGGGCTTGCGTCCGGCGGCGATGCGCGCGACGAATTCCTGTGGCGTGATACCGGCCTTGTCGGCCGCGATCATGATGGGCGCGCCGTGGGCGTCATCGGCGCCCATAAAATACACCGCGTGCCCCGCCATGCGCTGGCTGCGCACCCAGATGTCGGCCTGGATGTACTCCATCATGTGGCCCATGTGAAAGGGCGCGTTGGCGTAGGGCAGGGCGGTGGTGACGAAAATCTTGCGGGACATGGGCAGGGACCAAAAGGCCGGCGGGCGTCATCGAGGGCGCGAAAGCGGTATTGTAGGTGCCCTGCCCCCGCTATCCCTTCCTTTTTCCGGAGCTGTCCTGTGACGCAAGCCCCCGTGCCCTCCCCTGATTTCTCTCCTGACGACGAAGCCGCCCGCCTGGCCTGGGCGCAATCCACCCTGCGCGGCTGGACCGACGCCCTGGGCCAGACTCCGCTGGATCAGGCGGTGGCCGAGCGCTGGCAGATCCAGGGCCACATCTGGACGCTGGAAACGGCCGTGCCCTACCCGGCGCGCAGCCGCCACGCCGAATGGACGCAGGCGCTTTCGCCCCTGCTGGCCCAGGGTCTGCAGGCTGCTGGCGTGGCCGGAGCGCGCGTTGTGCTGCACTGGCAGACGCGCATCGCCGCGCACGCCGTCCGCCCCGGCAACCCGCTGCTGCCGGGCGTGAAAAACATCATCGCCGTGGCCTCGGGCAAGGGCGGCGTGGGCAAGAGCACCACCGCCGTCAACCTGGCGCTGGCGCTGGCGCAGGAGGGTGCGCACGTCGGCATTCTGGACGCCGACATTTACGGCCCCAGCCAGCCCATGATGCTGGGCGTGAACGAGCGCCCGCACAGCGACGACGGCAAAACCATGCAGCCGCTGGTCGGCCATGGGGTGCAGATGATTTCCATGGGCCTGCTGATCGACGCCGACAGCCCCATGATCTGGCGCGGCCCCATGGCCACACAGGCGCTGGACCAGCTGCTGCGCCAGACGCAGTGGAAAGACCTGGATTACCTCATCGTCGACATGCCGCCGGGCACCGGCGATATCGCCCTGACCCTGAGCCAGCGCGTGCCGCTGACCGGCGCCGTCATCGTGACCACGCCGCAGGACATCGCGCTGCTGGACGCGCGCAAAGGCCTGCGCATGTTCGAGAAAGTCAACGTGCCCGTGCTGGGCGTGGTCGAGAACATGGCCGTCTACTGCTGTCCCAACTGCGGTCACGCCGAGGCCATTTTCGGCGAGGGCGGCGGCCAGACCATGGCCCAGGATTTCGGCGTGCCGCTGCTGGCCCAGCTACCGCTGGCTGCGCACATCCGCGCCCAGACCGACGCGGGCCAGCCCACCGTCGTCAGCCAGCCCGACAGCCCCGCCGCCCGCCTCTACCTGCAGCTCGCCCAGCGCGTGGGCCGCGCCATCGCCAGCCAGGGCAAGGATTACTCGCACAAGTTCCCGAGCATCAGGGTGTCGAGCGACACCTGAAGCGACAGCGCTTCAGCCCTCGCCCATCACCCCAATCACCACGCCGAATCGCGGATCACTTCCTCGCCCAGCTGGCCGTTGTCGGGCAGCGGGGTGTAGGTCGAGTTGGGCGCGCGCAGCACGCGAATGGCGCGGATGCCGGCTTCCTGAGCGGCCTGGATGTCGCTGTTGGCGTCGCCGTAGTAGATCGAGAGTTTCGTCTGGCGGATGGCCGGCGTCTTGGCGTAACGGGCGCCCACGGGTTTATCGCCCGTGAAAATCACCGGCTGCATGTTTTTGATGCCGAAATCTTTCTGCAGCGTCGCGGTCAGGCCTTCTTTCGGGCTGGGCGTGCGCGCGGTGATGAAGTAGATCGTGTCGCCGCGCGCCTGATGCATGTTGATCAGCGCACGCGCCACGTCCTTGGGGACGGAGTACTGGTCGCAGCTCGCGTTGATGTCGTCCCAGAAAGCCTGGTTGCCCAGATAGTCGTTCTTGCCGGGCGAATACTTCTGCTGGCCATAGAAGAAGCACGGCGAGCTGTACAGCACCGTGTCGTCCACGTCAAAACCCACATTCATCGGCGGCTGGCCCTGCAGCGAGCGGGCGATCTCGTCCACCGTCGTCCAGCGCACGCTGGCGGGCGCCTTGCTGTAATCCAGCATACGGGCGTCAAAGCGGGCCGCGGGCGTAGCCGACGCCACTTGGCCCGGCGCCGTCGCACAGGCCGACAGCAGCAGCGCGGCGCCCAGGGCGGACAACGTGGCGGCCCAGCGGCGGGGGGTGATCGGTTGCGGCATGGTCATCTCCTGAGAAGCAAAGCACTGATTGTGCTCCGCCGCCCTGCGCACGTCACCCGGGATTGCCCGGACGCGATCATCTGACCCTCAGGCAGCGCTTTTACGCACTTTTGGCCATAAACCCCGGCAGCTTGTCCAGCATCTCCTGCGCGAAGGCCATGTAGGCTTTGGCGCCTTTGGAGGATTTGTCGAAGAGCACGCCCGGCAGGCCAAAGCTGGGCGCTTCGGCCAAGCGCACGTTGCGCGGGATGACGGCGTCAAAGACGCGGTCGCCAAAGTGGGCCTTGACCTGCTCGGCCACCTCGGCCTGCAGGCTGACGCGCGGGTCGAACATCACGCGCAACAGCGCCACCAGCTTCAGTTTGGGGTTGAGTTTGGCCTTGACCTGGCGCACCGTATTCATCAGATCGGTCAGGCCTTCCAGGGCGAAGTATTCGCACTGCATGGGCACGACCACGCCGTGCGCGCAGCAAAACCCGTTGAGCGAGAGCAGGGAGAGGCTGGGCGGGCAGTCGATCAGGATCTGGTCGAAATCGTCCTGCACCGGCGCCAGCGCGTCAGCCAGACGCAGGTTGCGGCGCGGCAGATCGACCAGCTCGATTTCGGCGGCGGCCAGATCGCGGTTGCTGCCGATGATGCGGTAGCCGGTCTCGCCCGCGTCCAGAATGCAGTCGCGCGCGGCGGATTGGCCCAGCAGCAGATCGTAAATCGTGGGGCGCAGCGCGGTCTTGTCCACACCCGAGCCCATGGTGGCGTTGCCCTGGGGGTCGAGGTCGACGACCAGCACGCGCTGGCCCAGCTGGGTCAGGCCGGCGGCCAGGTTGACCGTGGTGGTGGTTTTGCCCACACCGCCCTTCTGGTTGGCGATGCACAGGATGGTGCTCATGGCTTGGGCCTCGTGTTCGGGAGATGGGGCACGGTGACGATGCAGCGCTGGGCGTCCAGTCCGGGCACCGTCACGCCCTGAATGTGCGGCTGCGCCTGCGCCGCGAGCAGGCCACTGGCGGCCAGAGTGGCGATCTCGTCGTGCGGCGGCTGGCCTTTCATGGCGAACCACCAGCCGCCCGGCGCCAGCAGCGGCTGGCTCAGGCGCACCAGCTTGTCCAGCGCAGCGAAGGCACGGGCCGAGACCACGTCAAACTGCGTGGGCCGACCGCGCTGGCCGGGCCGCATCTGCTCAACACGGGCGTGAACCACGCGCAGGTTGGCCAGTTTGAGCTGCAGCGCGGCCTGCTCCAGGAAGGCGCATTTTTTCTGAACCGTGTCCACGCAGGTGAAGTTGACCTGCGGCAGCGCCAGCGCAAAAACGATGACCGGCAGACCGCCGCCACTGCCCACGTCCAGCTGCTCCAGCGCCTGGCCTGTCCCGGCGCAGGGCGTGATGCGGGCGTGCAGGTCGGCCAGCGCGGGCAGCACGGCCAGGCAGTCGGCCAGATGCAGCGTCAGGCTGGCGTCCAGGCCTTCGACCGCGGTCAGGTTGTAAACGCGGTTCCACTGCTGGAGCAGCGCCAGGTAGTGCGCCAGACGCGGCGCGGCGCCGTCCGGCAGCGACACGCCGCACTGCTGCGCCTGCGCCTGAATGCGGTCAGCGATGCCGCTGTCCGGTGCCAGGGCAGGACCCGGGCGGTTCGCGGCGGTCACGCGGCCGTTGCGGCGGCCCGCCGCTTGCGGAAGTGGACCATCAGCAGCGCCAGCGTCGCCGGGGTGATGCCCGACACCTGCGCCGCATCGTGCAGCGTGGCCGGGCGCGCCTGGTTCAGGCGCTGCGCAGCCTCTATCCCCAGACTGGGCAGGCTGGCGTAATCAAAATCGGCGGGCAGCGCCACGCCCTGCAGGTGGGCCAGGCGTTCGATCTCCTCGGCCTGCTTGCGGATGTACCCGGCGTAGCGGGTTTCGATTTCCAGCTGCTCGATCACCTGATCGGCCAGGGCGGCGCCGAGCTGGTCCTGCTGCGCGGCACGCGGGCTGTGGCGGCTGTCGTCCCAGCCCAGGTGCGCGGCCAGATCGTCCAGCGTCTGCCAGGTCACACCCGGGCGCTTGAGCAGATCGGCCAGCGCGTACTCGCGCGTGAGCGGCGCGCCCACCAGGCGCGTGGCGCTGGCCTCGTCCAGCGCACCGGCCTGCACCCAGGTGCTGGCCAGACGCTGGCGCTGGGTTTCCAGTGCGTCGCGCTTGCGCTGGAAGAAATCCCAGCGTGTGTCATTCACCAGGCCCAGCGCGCGGCCGCGTTCGGTCAGGCGCAGATCGGCGTTGTCCTCGCGCAGCTGCAGGCGGTATTCGGCGCGGCTGGTGAACATGCGGTAAGGCTCGGTCACGCCACGCGTGGTCAGGTCGTTGACCAGCACGCCGATGTAGGCCTCGTGGCGCTGCAGCACCAGCGGATCGCGGCCCAGCACCTGCGCGGCGGCGTTGGCCCCGGCGACCAGGCCCTGTCCGGCGGCCTCTTCGTAGCCCGTGGTGCCGTTGATCTGTCCGGCGAAAAACAGGCCCTGGATGGCGCGCGTTTCCAGCGTGGCGTGCAGGTGGCGCGGGTCGAAATAGTCGTACTCGATGGCGTAGCCGGGCCGCAGGATGTGCGCGTTTTCCAGGCCACGGATCGAGCGCACGGCACGCCACTGAATGTCAAAGGGCAGCGAGGTCGAGATGCCGTTGGGATAGAACTCGTGCGTGGTCAGCCCTTCGGGCTCCAGGAAGATCTGGTGGCTGTCCTTGTCGGCGAAGCGGTTGATCTTGTCCTCGATGCTGGGGCAGTAGCGCGGGCCCACGCCGCCGATCACGCCGGTGAACATGGGGCTGCGGTCAAAGCCTTCGCGCAGGATGTCGTGCGTGGCGGTGCTGGTGTGCGCGATCCAGCACGGCAGCTGCTGCGGATGCTGCGCGGCATCGCCCAGAAAGCTGAACACCGGCAGCGGGCGACGCGGCGCGCTGCCGTCATTGCCGGGCATGCCGTCGCCGGGCTGGCGCTCGAGCACGTCAAAGTTGATGCTGCGGCCATCTATGCGCGGTGGCGTGCCGGTTTTCAGGCGATCCTGCGGCAGTTTGAGCTCTTTCAGGCGATCCGACAGGCGCAACGCCGACGGGTCGCCCGCGCGGCCTGCGCTGTGCTGCTGCAGGCCCACATGGACCACGCCGTTGAGGAAAGTGCCCGCCGTCAGCACCACCGTGGGCGCGTGGAAGACGATGCCGCTTTGCGTGCACACGCCCGTGACGCGGCCGCCCTCAACCAGCACGTCGTCCACCGCCTGCTGGAACAGCAGCAGGCCGGGCGCGTTCTCCAGCGTGCGTCGCACATAAGCCTTGTAGAGCAGGCGGTCGGCCTGCGCCCGTGTGGCGCGCACCGCCGGGCCTTTCGAGTCGTTGAGGATGCGGAACTGGATGCCGGCATGGTCGGTCGCCTCAGCCATCAGGCCGCCCAGCGCGTCCACCTCTTTGACGATGTGGCCCTTGCCGATGCCCCCGATGCTGGGGTTACAGCTCATCTGCCCCAGCGTTTCGATGTTGTGCGTGAGCAGCAGCGTGCGGCAGCCCATGCGGCTGGCGGCCAGCGCGGCTTCCGTCCCGGCGTGGCCGCCGCCGACCACGATCACGTCAAAGCGGTAGGCGAAATCCATGGCGTTTCCTTCAGTCCAGCAACTCCAGCCCGGCGTGGGCCTCCTGGCGCAGGGCCTGGCGGATGCGCTCCAGCACCGGCATGCGGTTGAACGATTTGCGGCAGATCAGCACCACGCGGCGCTTGGGCGTCATCCCGGCAAAGGGCAGATAGACCACGTCTGCGCGGGGATCGGCCGCCAGCGCCAGCGCCGGCATCAGCGTGATGCCCAGGCCGCTGGCGACCATGTAGCGGATGGTTTCCAGGCTGGTGCCTTCGAAGTTGTGGCGAATGCCGCGCCGCTCGGAGACCAGGGGCGAGAATTCGGGCGAGACCGCCAGCACATGCTCGCGGAAGCAGTGGCCGCTGCCCAGCAGCAGCATGGGGTCGTCGCGGATGTCGGCCGGGTGCACCGGCGTGCCGCGCTGCGCCAGCGGGTGCGCGGAAGGCAGCGCCACAAAGAGCGCCTCGTCGTAAAGCGGGCTGACGCTGAGGTGCGCCGCGTCGATGGGTTCGGCCACGATGGCGCAGTCCAGCTCACCCGAACGCACCTGCTCGAGCAGGCGGCTGGTGTAGTTCTCCTGGATCAGCCAGCGCATGCCCGGCGCCACACGACGCAGCTGCGGCAGGATGTGCGGCAGCAGATAGGGCGCAATCGTGAAAATGGCGCCCAGGTGCACGGCACTGGCCAGTTCGGTGTCGGCGTCGCGGGCCAGCTCATGGATCACCGTCGACTGCTCCAGCACGACCAGCGCCTGATCGACGATGCGCCGACCGACGGTGGTCAGATGGACTTCGCCCGTGCCGCGCTCGAAAATGCGGCAGCCCAGCTCGTCCTCCAGCTTCTTGATGCCAACGCTGAGCGTGGGCTGCGATACGTCGCAGGCTTCGGCCGCGCGGCCGAAATGCAGCTCGCGGGCGACCGCAACGATGTAGCGCAGCTCAGTCAGCGTCATGGCGTTTGCGGGTTCAGACCACGCCCAGCTTGCGGTTGATGATCCACTGCTGGGCGATGGACAGGATGTTGTTCGTCAGCCAGTACAGCACCAGACCAGCGGGGAAGAAGAAGAACATCACGCTGAAAATCAGCGGCATCATCCACATCATTTTGGCCTGCATGGGGTCGGCCGGCTTGGGGTTGAGCGCCACCTGCAGCATGCTGGACGCCGCCATCAGCAGCGGCAGGATGAAGTAAGGATCGCGCACCGACAGATCGCTGATCCACAGCATCCAGGGCGCACCGCGCATCTCAACGGTGGACAGCAGCACCCAGTACAGCGAGATGAAAAACGGCATCTGCAGCACGATGGGCAGGCAGCCGCCGACGGGGTTGACCTTTTCCTCGCGGTAGATGCGCATCATTTCCTGCTGCATTTTCTGCGGATCGTCCTTGTGCTGGTCGCGCAGCAGCTGCACGCGCGGCGCCACAGCCTTCATCTTGGCCATGGATTTGTAGGCGCTGGCGTTGAGCTTGAAAAACGCCAGTTTCAGCAGGATCACCAGCACGACAATCGACCAGCCCCAGTTGCCCAGGATGCTGTGAATGTGGTGCAGCACCCAGTAGAGCGGCTTGGCCAGCAGGGTGAGGAAGCCGTAATCCTTGACCAGTTCCAGCCCCGGCGCGGTGGCGGCCAGGACATTCTCCAGCTGCGGACCGGCATAGAGCTGCGCGTCCAGGCTGTAGCGCTGGCCCGGTGCAATGCTGGGCAGCTGGATCACGCTGGCGGCCGAATACAGGTTGTTGGAAACCTTGCTGAATTTGAAATGGCGCTGCAGATTGTTGGGCACCACCCAGGCCGACACAAAGTAATGCTGGATCATGCCCACCCAGCCATCGGCGTAGGCGCTGGGAAATACTGCGCTGTTCTTGTCAATATCCTTGAAATTGATCTTGTGGTATTTGGCTTCTTCGGTATAAAAGCCTGGGCCCGTGAACGTGGAATAGAAGGACGAATGATCGTCCGGCGGATTGCCATCGCGCAGCAGCTGCAGGAAGAGGAATGGCGATACCGCTTCGCCCGAGGTATTGACGACCTCGTGCTTCACCTGGACCGCGTAGGTGTCCTTGTCAAACACAAAGGTCTTGTTGAGCTGCACGCCGTTGACCACTGGCGACTGGAACACCACCGACACCTTGCCGTCGCTGCCCGGCGTGACCGGGCCCTGGACCCACTGCATGGCCGTGAACTGGTTGGGCAGATCCTTGCCGCCCGCGCCGATCAGGCCCGACTGCGCCCAGTAGGTGCGCTCGGGGGAGTAATCGAACAGCATCTCGCTGCGCGACTTGTCGGCCTGCGTGGGGTAGTTTTTCAGGCGCAGCTTCACCAGCGTGGCGCCCTGCTTCGCAAACGTCGCCTCGACCACATCGGTGTTGATGGTGACGGTGTCACCGTCCTTCAGCGTGATGCCGGACGGCGTCCCGGGCGCCGGGGCTGCGGGCGTGGCCGCTGCAGCGCCTGCTGACCCCGCAGCAGGCGGCAGCGCCTGGTTGTCCTGCTGGGGCTTGGCCGCTGCATCGGCCGTCTGCGTTTTGGCGGGTTCAGGGGAGAACATCGACGGATGCCCGGTATAACGCTGCCAGCCATCCCACAGGAAAACCAGTGAAACGGACAAAATGAACAGCAATATGGTTCTGCGGATGTCATTCATACTCTAAAACCGGAAAAAACCCAAACACGACGCCCTTTCGGGCACAGGATCCCAGCCGCCAGGCGACCACGGGTGACAGCGGCAGAGGCGGCGTACAGCCAGACAACTGCCCAGATAAGGCCCGTGCTGGCGAATGGCCTCAAGCCCATACGCCGAACAGGTGGGCAGATAGCGGCAGCGCGGGGCCAGCATCGGACTGATGCCCCACTGGTAGCCCCGGATGAGGCCCAGAAGCAGCGCCGAAAGCGCCCGCCTCAGCATGCTGGCGACGCCCGGAGCAGCTCGCATGGCCCATGCGGCTGATGAGGCACCGGCCCTTGCACTTTGGCACAGCGCGCCTTCAGGCGCTCGCCCAGCCGCTGGAACTCCTGCGCGAGCTGCTGCTTCCACAAGGCGTGCGCCAGTGCACCCTGACGCTTGTCACGGCAGGATTGCAGCAGCTTGGGACTGATCTGCACAAAAGCCATGCGTGGCGCCACGGGATGCTCCAGGCGAACAAAGCCGCTCCACCACACACGGCCCAGCCGCTTGATGGTGTTGCGGTCAATCGCGCGCTTCACCCAGCGCTTGGGCACGCTGATCACCAGCTCCGCAGCGGGCTGCTCACCCGCAGCGGACACCAGCATATTGATTCTGAAATGATCGCCAGAGGCCCGGATGGGTGATTTCAGACAATCACTCACCTGCGACGCCATGGCGCCTTTTTTCAGAGCCATACACCGCTCCGCCCAGAAACAAGAATCCGGTCTTTCACGCCGAGCGAAAGACCGGAAATGCAGTGCGCAGGATTCAAAATCAGCGCGCCATCAACTGGGATTTGGCAGAATCAGGTAATCAAAGACCAATCCGCTTGCGGCCTTTGGCGCGACGCGAATTAATCACCTGACGGCCACCCTTGGATTTCATGCGGACCAGAAAGCCATGGGTGCGGGCGCGACGGATTTTGGAAGGTTGATACGTGCGTTTCATAATCACTCACCTGATAAAGATTCAAAAATAAGTCGGAATTGACAAAAAAGCTTTTTCTCAAGAGAATCACCTTTTGTCTTCAAGATTTCTGTTTTGATGTTCTGTGCCGGAGCTTGTCGGTGAGGTGTCTGCTGCAGGCGCTGCCTGAACCAGAGTGTTAGCCCACATCGGCTGACCCACCTGCTGACATTTCCTTTTTGCTTTGACCTGCCAGCAGATGCTTTTGGTCAAAAGAAAACCCTTCATTGTATCACAACTTGGCTTCGTGTCAAGCGCTTTCCATGCCAGCTTCACCCGTCGACTGGGAATCCGTCAAAGACCGTTTGACCCAGGATATTCCGGCTCCGCTTTTCAATACCTGGATCCGCCCAGTCACCGGAGAACTGATCGCGGACGACACATACTGCCTGTACGTCTCCAACCGGATCGCTCAGGATTATATCAAGCGTAATCTTCAGCCACGCATCACGCAGACGCTCAAAGAGTTCGGCTTTGAAGGTGCGATCCAGATCATCGTTCGCCCGAAACCGGTTTCGTCGATGCCTGCAGCGCCAGGCATGACAGCGGGTCCTGCGCCTGCAGGCACACGGCCAGCCAAACCGGCAATATCACGGACAGAGGGCCCTCCCGGGATCAGGCCGGCGCAGCCCGAGAAAAATTCCCCCGAACCGGCATCAGCCGATGCCGAGAGCAGCGGGCCCAAAAAAGACGGGCGGCGCAAATCGCGCAAAACCAACCTCAAATCCCAGTTCACGTTTGACAATTTCGTGGGCGGCAAATCCAACCTGCTGGCCACCTCCATCGGGCGACAGATTGTGGCGGGTGACGGTCCGAGCTTCAACCCGCTGTACATCTGCGGGGGTGTGGGGCTGGGAAAGACCCACCTGATGCACGCGATCGGCAATGCCCTGCACGAAAAGAACAAAGAAATGAAGGTGTTCTACGTATCAGCCACCGATTTTGTCACCGACGTGGTCAGCAACTACCAGAACAAGACCTACGATCTGATCAAGGAAAAATACTCCGACCTGGATCTGCTGCTGATCGATGATGTTCAGCACATCGCCGGCAAAGAGCGTACGCAGGAAGAGTTCTTTCATATTTTTGAAGGCATGCTGGCGCGCAAAAGCCAGGTGGTCCTGACGAGCGACACCTTTGTCAAAAAACTGAAAGTGTCCGAGCGCCTGAGCAGCCGCTTTATGGCCGGTGTCGAGGTTTATATCGAGCCGCCAGAAATCGAAATGCGCGTTTCCATCCTGCTGCAGCGCGGCCGCGAAGTCGGCATTGCGCTGAAAAACGAGGTGGCTTTTTTTATTGCACAGAATTTCAAGAACAACGTGCGTGAACTGCACGGCGCCGTCAAAACCCTGGTCGCCCAAAAGAAAGCTTACGGCATCAGCGACAGCGATATCAGCATTGATTTTGTCAAGCAGGCCCTGAAGAACATCCTTCAGGTTCAGAATACGCAAATATCGGCCGAAATCATCCAGCGCAAGGTGGCCGAGTTTTACAACATCAAAATCAGCGACATGCACAGCAAGGTGCGCACGGCCAAAATCGCCAAACCCCGCCAGATCGCGATGTATCTGATCCGTGAGCTGATCCAGATGAGCTACCCCGACATCGGGGGCCACTTTGGCGGCAAGGACCACACGACCATCATTCATGCCGTGAAAAAAATCACCTCCGAACGCAACCTGAACAGCGACCTGAACAAGGAACTGCACCTGCTGGAACAGATGATCAAGGAATAAGGGTGTGGACAGCCCCGTGGACAGTCTGTGAACAACGCCATCCTATGCACAGGCGCTGCTATGATCGCCCACTTATCCCCAATCCGGACAGGTTCTGCCAGTGCACTTATGCACAGCAAAATTTTCTCCAAGTTGTTGTTTTTAAAAGTTTTTAATCTTATTCACGGCACAATGGACTCTCTATGACAACGACGACTTTTAAAATATCCAATCACATAGTCATAGACGGTCTGAGCAACACGCACACGCTGCTCGACCGCAAGAACAACATCCACCTGCTCTCGTCGGTGCTGGTCAGCGTCGCGAACCGGCGCGTGGTGTTCTACGTGAACGACATCCAGAACCAGGTGCAGTACACCCGGGAAGACGTGGATGTCGATGTGGCACAGCCCTTTTCTTTCCTGATCAACGGCAAACGGCTGCTGGACATCCTGAAAACCTCGAACCCGGATGCGCTGATCGGTTTTGAGATTTCAGACCATCGGATCCGACTGAGCATCGGACGTTCGCACTTTGATTTCTCGTGCCTGAGCGTGGAAGATTATCCCCACGAACCATTTGCAGAGAATCCGGAGCAAAGCGATCAAAAGCGTCTGGACATCAGCAGCAAGAACATCATCGCCGGCATCGAATCCACCAGTTTTGCCATGGCAGTGCAGGATGTCCGCTATTACCTCAATGGCCTGAACCTGACTTTTGACGAACAGGGCCAGCTGAAATTCTCTGCAACCGACGGTCACCGCATGGCCATCACCCGGCTGCCACACGACGGTGATAAACAGGACATTGAATGGATTCTGCAGGCCAAGGCCGTCCAGGAAATCATGCGATTTGCCAAGCAGACAGAGGGCGAGAAAATTGCCTTTTACAGCCAGGGCAACAGCATTGAATGTCATTTTGCCAATGGCGTGAAATTTCGCACCAAATGCATCGATGGCAAATTTCCCAACGTCGA
Organism: Amphibiibacter pelophylacis; assembly: GCF_037688875.1. Classification (NCBI taxonomy): domain Bacteria; kingdom Pseudomonadati; phylum Pseudomonadota; class Betaproteobacteria; order Burkholderiales; family Sphaerotilaceae; genus Amphibiibacter; species Amphibiibacter pelophylacis. Next base: position 8,689 of record NZ_JAWDIE010000008.1, on the reverse strand, counting down.
CAAAGTCATTCCCCGTGAAGGGCTCAGCCGAATGACCCTGCGCCGTGAGACGCTGTTGCAGGCGCTGAAACGGGTGGAACTGTTCACATCAGACAAGTTCAAAGGCATCAAGTTTCTGTTCAGCCCGGAAGGTCTGGCGCTGCACGCCATCAACAACGAGAATGAAGAAGGTCGTGAATTCATTGAATCCGCAGATATCCCATCCAGCCTGGAAATTGGCCTGAATGTGAATTATGTGCTGCAATATCTGACCACGGCCAAAGGGCAGGAGATCGAAGTCTCCGTCAAAGATGCCAACACCCCGGCGCTGTTCCGGGAAACCGACCGGGCCGACGGAGAGAATATTTACGTCGTCATGTCGATGAAGATCTGACCATTTACCGCCAATCCGGTCAGCCGCCCTTATTTTCAGGACAGTCCATGAGTTCTTCCCCCAGTGATACCCCCAGCGATTACGGCAGCGATGCCATCCAGATTCTTGAAGGACTGGAAGCCGTGCGCAAGCGCCCTGGCATGTATATCGGTGATACGTCAGACGGTACCGGTCTGCACCACCTGGTGTTCGAGGTGGTCGACAACTCCATCGACGAGGCGCTGGCCGGACATTGCGACGATATTGTCGTGACCATACACAGCGACAATTCGATCAGCGTCCTGGACAACGGCCGAGGGATACCCACCTCGGTCAAAATGGATGACAAGAATGAGCCCAAGCGCTCGGCCGCCGAAATCGCGCTGACAGAGCTTCATGCGGGGGGCAAGTTCAACCAGAACAGCTACAAGGTGTCGGGCGGTCTGCACGGCGTGGGCGTGAGCTGCGTCAACGCCCTGTCGCGCTGGCTGAAGCTGACCGTGCGACGCGACGGGCAGAAAAACGCCATCGAATTCGAGCGCGGCGTGCCCATGGGCCTGGACGTGATCGAGCGCGACGGCGCACTGGTGCGACCCATGCGCGCGCTGGGCGCCAGCGAACGCACGGGCACCGAGGTGCACTTTCTGCCCGATACCGAGATTTTTTCCACGGTCGAGTTCGATTACGACATCCTGCTCAAGCGCCTGCGCGAGCTGTCGTTCCTGAACAACGGCATCCGCATCGAGCTGCGCGACGAGCGTCACAACCGCAACGACGTGTTCGCCTTCGATGGTGGCGTCAAGGGCTTTGTCGACTACATCAACAAGACCAAAAAAGTCCTGCATCCGACGGTGTTCTACGCCGCGACCGAGCGCATCAGCGACATCGGCACGCCCGTGGCCTGCGAGGTGGCCATGCAGTGGAACGACAGCTACGCCGAGAGCGTGTTGTGCTACACCAACAACATCCCGCAGCGCGACGGTGGCACCCACCTGACCGGCCTGCGCGCGGCGATGACGCGCGTCATCAACAAGTACATCGAGGACAACGAGCTGCTCAAGAAGCACAAGCTGGACATCTCGGGCGACGACATGCGCGAAGGCCTGTCCTGCGTGCTCAGCGTCAAGGTGCCGGAGCCCAAATTCTCCAGCCAGACCAAGGACAAGCTGGTCTCCAGCGAGGTGCGCGGCCCGGTCGAGGAATGCGTGGCCAAATCGCTCAGCGACTACCTGCTTGAGAACCCGAACGACGCCAAAATCATCTGCAACAAGATCGTTGACGCCGCCCGCGCCCGCGATGCCGCCCGCAAAGCGCGCGAAATGACGCGCCGCAAAGGTGTGCTGGACGGCATGGGCCTGCCGGGCAAACTGGCCGACTGTCAGGAAAAAGACCCCAGCCAGTGCGAGATCTACATCGTCGAGGGCGATTCCGCCGGCGGCAGTGCCAAGCAGGGCCGTGACCGCAAGTTCCAGGCCATCCTGCCCCTGCGCGGCAAGATCCTGAACGTGGAAAAAGCGCGCTACGAAAAGCTGCTCTCCAGCGACGCCATCCTGACCCTGATCACCGCGCTGGGCACGGGCATTGGCAGCGACGAGTTTTCGCTGGCCAAACTGCGTTACCACCGCATCATCATCATGACCGACGCGGACGTGGACGGCGCACACATTCGCACCCTGCTGCTGACGTTTTTCTACCGCCAGATGCCCGAGCTGGTCGAGGCCGGGCACATCTACATCGCCCAGCCGCCGCTCTACAAGGTCAAGCAGGGCAAATCGGAACGCTATCTCAAAGACCAGAGCGATCTGGATGCCTTCCTGACCGAAGTGGCCATGGACGGCGCTTCGATCCGCGTGGGCGACGCCGGATCGGGCAGCACCATCGAAGGCCCCGCCCTGCGCGAGCTGGTGGACGAGTATCTGCGCCTGCAGGCCCTCAAGGCGCGCCTGGTGGCCATGATCGACCTGGACGTGCTGGAAGTGCTTTTGGGCGGCGTACAGCCCGTTCTGGACACGCTGGAGACCGCCCAGACCACGGCGGCGGCCATCCAGGCCGCCAACCCGGGCCTGCACGCCCAGGCGCTCATTCATCCCAAGACCGAGCTGCCGGCCGTGCGCGTGAGCAAATTCATCCACGGCAACGAGAAGGCGTCGCTGCTGACCAAGGAATTCGTGGACGGCGACGACTGCCGCCAGCTCTGCGCCATCGGCGCGCACCTGCGCGGTCTGCTGGGCACGCAGATGGTGATCGAGCGCGGCGAGGGCGAGCGGCGCAAGACCCTGGTCACTGGCAGCCTGGACACCGGCATGAACTGGCTGCAGGACCTGGCCGTGTCGCTGGTTTCGCGCCAGCGCTACAAGGGTCTGGGCGAGATGAACCCCGAGCAGCTGTGGGAAACCACCATGGACCCCACCGTGCGCCGCCTGCTGAAAGTGGAGATCAAGGACGCCATCGAGGCCGACCGCATCTTTACCATGCTGATGGGCGACGAGGTCGAGCCCCGCAAGCTCTTCATCCAGGACAACGCGCTGCAGGCGACGAATCTGGACGTGTGACCCGATGTTTGACGGCGGCTGATCCCGGGGCTGTTGTGGGCCCGTCCCGGGGTTAGCCCCAATGCGTGCGCTGTCACTCTTCTGGTGAAATGCCTGTTCGTTTTTTGACAGGTCATTTCCCACTTCCAGGAGTTTCCATGCGCCGCACTTTTCTGAAATCCATGCTGCTGGGCGGGGTTGGGGCCAGCCCGCTGGCGGCGGCCCTGCTGGGTGCGCAGTCTGTGCAAGCGGCCGAGACGCTGAAGTTCATGGTGCCGTCCAACCCGGGCGGCGGCTGGGACACCACGGCACGGGCCTTGGGCAAATCGCTGCAGGAGGCCGGCCTCTACAGCGCCGTCACCTACGAGAACAAGGGCGGCGCCTCCGGCACGCTGGGTCTGGCGCAGTTCCTCAACGCCAGCAAGGGCGACCCCAACGCCCTGATGATGATGGGCGCCGTGATGTTGGGCGGCATCATCAGTTCGCGCTCGCCCTTCTCGGTCACGCAGGCCACGCCCGTGGCGCGCCTGACCAGCGAGTACAACGTCTTCGTGGTCCCGGCCGAATCGCCCATCAAATCCATGAAGGATCTGGTGGACCAGCTCCGGAAAGATCCGGGCAGCGTGAAATGGGGCGGCGGCATCAAGGGTTCGACCGAACACGTCGCGGCCGCCATGATCGCCCGCTTCCTCGGTCTTGGCGCCGACAAGATCAATTACATCCCCTTCAAGGGGGGCGGTGAGGCCACGGCGGCCATTCTGGGCAACAACGTCACGGTGGGTGGAAGCGGCTACAGCGAGTTCCAGCAGTACATCGAATCGGGCAAGATGCGCGCCATCGGCATCACCGCCGACAAACGCCAGCCGGGCATCAACGTGCCGACGCTCAAGGAGCAGGGCGTGGATGTCGTCATCGGCAACTGGCGCGGCGTGTACGCGGCTCCAGGCGTCACTCCGGCGCAGCGCGAGGCGCTGACGCAGGCCGTGATCAAGGCCACGCAGACGCCTTCCTGGAAAGAAGCGCTGCAGAAGAACTCCTGGACCCCTGCCCTGCTGACTGGCAAGGCCTTTGACGATTTCGTCACCCAGGACTTCGCCTCGCTGCGCGCCATCATGGTCAAGTCCGGCATGCTGGGATGAAGGCCAACGCCAACACCTCGTCGTTCGCGCCCAACCGGCCGGGCCACGAGCCGCTCAAGCCCTTTCACCTGAAGCAGCAGCGGGCCCTCGCGGTCGCAGTGCTGCTGCTGGGGCTGGGCCTGGGCGCAGGCGCCGCCATGATCGCGCCGGAATCGGGCTATGCGGGCATCGGCAGCAACTTCCTGCCCTGGGTGGTCAGCGCTGCGCTGGTGCTGTGCGGGGTGCTGCTGTGCCTGCAGGCCTGGCGCGGCGGTTTCCAGCACCTGGAAGAGCCTTCCGGCGCCGAGCGGCCCGACTGGCACGCCTGGGCCTGGGTCAGCGCGGGCATCGGTCTGAACGCGCTGCTCATGGTGAAGTTGGGTTTCGTGCTGTCCTGCCTGCTGTGCTTTGTGCTGGCCGTGCGCGGCCTGCGCATCGCCGAGGGCAAGCCCGCGGGCCATGTGGCGCAGACGCTGAAAGACACCGTCACCGGGCTGTGTCTGACGGCGCCGGTGTTCTGGCTCTTCACCCTGCTGCTGGGCATCAACCTGCCCAGCCTGACCGGCACCCGCTGGCTGTAAGAAAGACGCATCAATCATGCTGATGGACACCTGGACCCAGCTGCTGGGTGGCTTTGCCACGGCCGGCACACCGATCAACCTGCTGTGGGCCTTTGTGGGCTGCGCGCTGGGCACGGCCATCGGCGTGCTGCCGGGTCTGGGCCCTGCGGTCACGGTGGCCATGCTGCTGCCTTTGACGTCGCAGGTGGACCCGACGGCCTCGATGATTTTCTTCGCCGGGATTTACTACGGCGCCATGTATGGCGGCTCGACCACCTCCATCCTGCTCAACACGCCGGGCGAAACCGGCACCATGGTGACGGCGCTGGAAGGCTTCAAGATGGCCAAGAGCGGCCGGGCGGGCGCAGCGCTGGCCACGTCGGCGATCGGCTCCTTCGTGGCGGGCACCATTGCCACCGTGCTGGTGACGCTGTTTGCGCCCGTGGTCTCGACCTACGCCGTCCGCCTGGGTCCGCCGGAATACTTCTGCCTGATGCTGCTGGCCTTCACCACCGTCAGCTCGGTGCTGGGCAAAAGCGCCCTGCGCGGCGTCACGGCGCTGTTCATCGGCCTGGCCGTGGGCCTGGTCGGCATGGACCAGATCTCGGGCCAGATTCGCTACACTGGCGGCATTCTGGAGTTCATGGACGGCATCGAGGTCGTGCTGATGGCCGTGGGCCTCTTCGCCGTCGGCGAGGTGCTGTACAACGCCATGTACGAAGGCCGCAGCGTCAACGAAATGAACCGCATGAACAAGGTCCACATGAGCCGCTCCGAATGGCGCCGCTCCTGGCCGGCCTGGCTGCGCGGCACGGTGATCGGCTTTCCGTTTGGCACCGTGCCGGCCGGTGGCTCCGAAATCCCCACCTTCCTGAGCTACGCCACCGAGCGCAAGCTCTCGAAACACCCCGAAGAATTCGGCACAGTGGGCGCCATCGAAGGCGTTGCCGGCCCCGAGGCGGCGAACAATTCGGCGGTCACCGCCACGCTGGTGCCGCTGCTGACGCTGGGCATTCCCACGTCGGTGACGGCGGCTGTGCTGCTCAGCGCGCTGCAGAACTACGGCATCCAGGCCGGGCCGCAGCTCTTCCAGAACTCGTCGGCGCTGGTCTGGGCGCTGATTGCGTCGCTCTACATCGGCAACGTGATGCTGCTGGTGCTCAATCTTCCGCTGGTCGGCCTGTGGGTCAAGCTGCTCAAAATCCCCAAGCCGCAGCTTTACGCGGGCATCCTGGTGTTCGCCTCGGTGGGCGTCTACGCCATGCGCCAGAGCACCTTTGACGTCTTCATGATGTACATCATCGGCCTGCTCAGCGTCATGATGCGGCGCTTTGATTTCCCGGCTGCGCCCGTCATCGTCGGCATGATCCTGGGGCCGATTGCCGAAGTGCAGCTGCGCAACGGCCTGTCCATGGGCGAAGGCAGCTGGACGATTTTCCTCACCCGCCCGGTCAGCCTGACGCTGCTCATCATCACGGCCAGCGTGCTGCTGCTGCCCGCGCTCTTGCGCTGGCGCTCCAGCCAACGCTGAGTCATATACGGTCTTCGCCTGCGGTATGCTGCGGGCGATGAACCGAATCCTGCTGATCCCTTCCCTGTCTTTTCGCACCCTGATGGCCGCCTGCGCACTGGCACTGGGCCTGGCTGCGGCGCCTTCCGCCCAGGCCGACACCCTCACCGTCGCGGCCGCGGCAGACCTGAAGTTCGCCCTGGACGAGATCGTCACCGGCTTCGAAAAAGCCCACCCGGGCGACACCGTCAACGTGGTTTATGGCTCGTCGGGCCAGTTCCAGGCGCAGATTCAGCAGGGCGCGCCGTACGATCTCTTCTTCTCGGCTGACATTGCCTTTCCGCGTGCGCTGGCGAAAGCGGGGTTTGCGGCCTCGAAAGTCGTCCCCTACGCGCTGGGCCGCATCGTGCTGTGGAGCCCCACGCTGGACGCCCGCAGCATGACGCTGCAGAGCCTGACCGACCCGCGCATCAAACACATCGCCATCGCCAACCCGCGCCACGCACCCTACGGCCAGCGCGCTGAAGAGGCGCTGCGCGCCGCCGGGCTCTGGGATGCGCTGCAGCCCAGGCTGGTGTTTGGCGAAAACATCGCGCAGACGGCGCAGTTTGTGCAGACCGGCAACGCGCAGATCGGGGTGATTGCGCTCTCGCTGGCCAAAAGCCCGCAACTGGCGCGGCTGGGCGGCTATGCGCTGATCCCGGAATCAATGCACCAGCCGCTGGAGCAGGGCTACATCATCACCCGCCGCGCGGCGGACAGCGCTCTGGCGCGCCGCTTCGTGCAGACGGTGGACAGCCCGGCCGCCCGCCAGGTGCTGGCGCGCTACGGCTTCGAGCCGCCCAAATCCCCCGACGTGGCCAAGGCGGCGCAGGATGCTCTCGCCCGGTGACTGGCAGGCGCTGGCGCTGACGCTGCGCCTGGCGGGCGTCGTGACGCTGATCCTGCTCGTGCTGGGCACGCCCATTGCGTGGTGGCTGGCGCGCACAGCCAGCCGCTGGAAAGGGCCCATCGGCGCCGTGGTCGCGCTGCCGCTGGTGCTGCCGCCCTCGGTGCTGGGCTTTTATCTGCTGCAGGGCATGGGGCCGTCCGGGCCGCTGGGCCAGCTGACGCAGATGCTGGGCCTGCCGCCCCTGCCCTTCACCTTCTGGGGTCTGGTGCTGGCCTCGGTGATTTATTCGCTGCCGTTTATGGTCCAGCCGCTGCAGACCGCGTTCGAGGCAGTGGGCGACCGGCCGCTGGAGGTCGCGGCAACGCTGCGCGCATCGCCACTGGACGCCTTCTTCAGCGTGGCTGTGCCGCTGGCCGCGCCGGGCTATCTGACGGCAACTGTGCTGACCTTCGCGCACACGGTGGGCGAATTTGGCGTGGTGCTGATGATCGGCGGCAATCTGCCGGGCATCACCCGCGTGGCCTCGGTGCAGATCTACGACCACGTCCAGGCGCTGGATTACGCGCCCGCGCACCGGCTGTCGGCGGTGCTGCTGCTGTTCTCGTTTGCGGTGCTGCTGCTGCTCTACGTCTGGCGCCCCGGCGCGCGCACGGCGGTGCGGCCGGGCCGGTGAGAGGCGCCGAATGAATCCCACCGAAGGCCCTGTCGAAGCCTTTATTGACGCCCGCTTTCGTCTGGCGCGTCCCGGCTTCGTGCTGGATGTGGATTTACGCCTGCCTGGGCGCGGCGTCACGGCCGTGACCGGCCCGTCGGGCTGCGGCAAGACCACGCTGCTGCGCTGCATGGCGGGCCTGGAGCGCGCGCCAACGGGCCGCCTGAGCGTGAACGGCCTGCTCTGGCAGGACGCCAGCGTGTGGCTGCCGCCACACCAACGAACGGTCGGCGTCGTCTTCCAGGAAGCTAGCCTGTTCCCGCACCTGAGCGTCATGGGCAACCTGCGCTACGGCCTGAAGCGCAGCCAGGCGGCCTCGCGCGCGGCGCTGGAGGAGACGCTGGATCAGGCGATAAACCTTCTGGGCATCGAACCGCTGCTGGATCGGCGGCCGAATGGGCTGTCGGGCGGCGAGCGCCAGCGCGTGGCCATCGCCCGCGCGCTGGCCACGGGCCCCAGCCTGCTGCTGCTGGACGAACCCCTGGCCGCGCTGGACCACCGCCGCCGTCAGGACATCCTGCCCTACCTGGAGCGCCTGTCCAGCCAGCTGGCCCTGCCCATGATTTACGTCAGCCACGCGCCCGACGAGGTGGTGCGCCTGGCCGACCATCTGGTGGTGATGGCGGACGGCCGCGCCACGTCCAGCGGCCCGCTGGCCGAGAGCCTGGCGCAACTGGACGCCCCGGTGCGCCTGGGCGACGAGCCCGGCGCCATCCTGCGCGGCACTGTCGCCGAAGTGGACGCGCACTGGCACCTGATGCGTGTGGATCTGGACGGCCGCCCTACCCTGTCACTCTGGGTTCGTGACCATGATCTGCAGCTTGGCCAGCGCCTGCGCCTGCGCGTGCTCGCCAGCGACGTCAGCCTGGCGATCCAGCCGGGGCAGACCAGCATCCAGAACGTGCTGCCTGCAAGGGTGGAGGCGATTGCGGGTGATGATCACCCGGGTTCGGCGCTGGTGCGGGTGAGGCTGGTGGGTGCCGGGGGAAATCCGCTGCTGGCGCGGGTGACTAG
>NZ_JAWDIE010000007.1:0-151571 GCF_037688875.1 Amphibiibacter pelophylacis | reverse complement strand
CCTTTGTGCTTCGGGGGCTGCTCCTTTTGCGCGAGCCAAATCCGCACCGATGCTATTCTGCGTTTCTAAGGTCTTGCGGGCTTCAGGGCAACTTGCTGGTCAAGCGGATGCAAACTGGCGTGCTAAGGTCGCCCAAGTTTGGCCGCGCTGCTGCTGTGCAATGCAGACAATACGCCCGGCCATTTCGGCATCCGCGCGGGCATTGTGGTGATCAAATTCCAGTCCGAGGAATGCTGCAATGTTGCCCAGACCATAGCCACGCTGGGCAAACTGCTTCCAGGTCTGACGCACCACGCGTGTGCTGTCCATCCACGGTGCGGGCGTCCACACCAGAGCACTGTCGTCGCAGGCGGCTGCAATGGCCCTGCGGTCAAACAAGGTGTGGCTGATGACGCACACTGGTCCCTCCAGCCACAGCGCCAGAACCGGCCAGCATTCGCTCCAGGTGGGGGCATGGGCCACGTCGTGGGCTCGGATGCCGTGCACTTTCACATTCCAGGGGTCGAAATGATCGCCGGGGTTGATGAGCTGCTCGAACTGATCCACCACAGCCCCATCCTTGAACGCCACAAGCCCGATCTGGCAGATGCTGCCCATGCGCGGGTTGGCGGTTTCAACATCGACGGCGATGAAATCGGGTGACATGCGCGAAGTGTAGCTGAGCTTGCAGGCCTGTTTGACTTGTTGCTGTGCTGCACCGCAGCAGGGCGGGCCCCAGTGCAGTGCGTGCAGGCACACCGATACGGTGCGCAGTATGTGTGAATTCAGCATTTCGGCGGCCTGATAGCTGATTTGATGCTGGCACAGGACTTGCTAAGTAGAGATTGCGGCATGTGCTGCACATACTACGGAGCTATTCATGCGCCCCTCATCCTCTGTTTCGCTGTCTTCGACCCTGAAACGCCGCCACGTGCTGGCTTGGGCTGCGGCCCTGTGTGCCGGTTTCGCGCCTTGGGCCCAGGCGCAGGATAAGTCGCCGATTCCCATCGGGATACTGCATTCGCTGTCCGGCACCATGGCGATTTCCGAAACCGCGCTCAAAGATGCGGCACTGATGGAAATCGAAGCCATCAATAAATCGGGTGGCGTTCTGGGCCGTCAGCTCAAACCCGTGGTGGTGGATCCGGCCTCCAACTGGCCGCTGTTTGCTGAAAAAGCCCGCGAACTGCTGACCAAGGATAAAGTGGCCGCAGTCTTTGGCTGCTGGACCTCGGTGTCGCGCAAATCGGTGCTGCCGGTGGTGGAGGAACTGAATGGTCTGCTCTATTACCCAGTGCAGTATGAGGGCGAAGAGCTGAGCAAAAACGTCTTTTACACCGGCGCCGCGCCCAACCAGCAGGCCATTCCGGCGGTGGAGTATCTGATGAGCCCGGAAGGTGGGGGGTACAAGCGTTTCTTCCTGCTTGGCACAGATTACGTGTATCCACGCACCACCAACAAGATTCTGCGCGGCTTCCTGAAAGCCAAGGGCATTCCGGAAAAAGACATTGCAGAAACCTATACGCCGTTTGGGTTTTCGGATTACCAGACCATCGTCGCACGCATCAAGAGCATGGCCGCGGGCGGAAAAACGGCGGTGATCTCCACGGTCAACGGCGATTCCAATGTGTCCTTTTACAAGGAACTGGCCAACGCGGGCATCAAAGCCACCGAAACGCCGGTGATGGCATTCTCGGTCGGCGAAGAAGAGCTGCGTGGCGTGGACACCAAAAACCTGGTGGGCCACCTGGCGTCGTGGAATTACTTCATGTCGCTGAACAACTCCGAGAACAAAAAGTTCATCGCCAGCTGGACGGCCTACGCCAAATCCAAAAATCTGCCGACGGCCAGCAAGCCCATCACCAATGACCCGATGGAAGCCACGGTGGTTGGCCTGCGGATGTGGAAAGCGGCCGTCGAAAAGGCCGGAAGCACCGACGTGAACGCCGTGCGCAAGGCCATGATCGGCCAGAAGGTCGCCGCGCCCAGTGGCTACACGCTGGAAATGGCGAGCAACCATCACCTGATCAAACCGGCGCTGATCGGCGAGATTCGTCCGGATGGCCAGTTCGATGTGGTCTGGAAAAGCAAAGGCCCGATCCGCGCCCAGCCCTGGAGCCCTTACATTCCGGGCAACGCGGGCAAGAAGGACGCCCCGCTATGAGCCGCCTGCTGCGTGCGCTGGCCTGCGCTGCGGCACTTTTGCTGACCCTGTTGGGTTCGCCTGCTGTGCAGGCCCAGCAGGCCCAACCGCAGGCGGCCGGGCTGCAGGCGCTGTTCTCAGGTGACTTCTCCGAGCGCCTGCAAGCGCTGCAGGCGGTGGCGGATGTGACCAGCCCGGCCAGCGAGCGCGTGCTGCGCGCGCTGGATCAGGACAGGCTGCGCCAGGTGGGCGAGCGCGTGCTGATCCAGGATGCGGGCAGTGGCGCAGCACTGGATCCGGTCTCGGGCCAGCCCGTGCCCGAGATCAGTGCCGAGGCGCTGGCGGCTGGCGCCACGCCGGTGCTCAATAATCGGCTGCGCCAGCTGCTGGGCGCGGCGCTGGGCGCTTACGAGCTGCTCTCGCCCGACGTGGCGGTGCGCCGTGCTGCTGTCAGCCACGCGCTGCAGTCACCGGGCGAGATCGCGCCAGGCCTGGTCGCGCAGGCGCTGGCGGCCGAAAAACAGAGCGATCTGCGCGGTGCGCTGCAGGTGCTGTCTGCCTTGCAGGCCCTGCCCGCGCAGGGCGACGCGCTGTGGCAGAGCGCGCCGGACGCTGGCGATGCCACCCGCGCTACCCTGGCGGTGCTGGACACCCTGGCGCAGGCCAGTGCGCCCGAGGCGCTGCCGCCGCTGCGGCGTCTGTCGCAGGACGAATCGCTGTCCAAAGGCTGGCGGCTGCGCGTGGCCGAGGCGCTGGCCACCTATCAAAAGCGGCACGAGCGCGCGCAGTGGTTCAACACCGTGTTCAGCGGCCTGTCTGCGGCCAGCATCCTGCTGATGGCGGCCATGGGCCTGGCCATCACCTACGGGCTGATGGGCGTGATCAATATGGCGCACGGCGAGATGCTGATGATCGGCGCCTACGCCACCTGGCTGACCCAGAGCGCGGTGCGCTCGCTGGCCCCCGGCTGGCTGGACCAGTACATCTGGCTGGCGATTCCCGCGTCTTTTGGGGCCGCCGCTCTGGTCGGTATGCTGATCGAGAGCCTGGTGCTGCGCCACCTGTACGGCAAACCGGTGGATTCGCTGCTGGCCACCTTCGGCATCAGCCTGATCCTGATGCAGACGGTGCGCACGCTGTTTGGCGCGCAGAACGTCGAAGTGGCCAACCCCTCGTGGCTGGCCGGGGCGCAGATGCCCTTCCAGGACTGGCTGCCCGGCCTGCAGCTGCTGAACAGCCGGATCGCCGTGCTGGTCTTTGCGGCAGCGGTGCTGCTGGCGGTGTGGCTGCTGCTGACGCGCACGCGGCTGGGCCTGTTTGTGCGTGCCGTGACCCAGAACCGGCGCATGGCGTCCTGCGTGGGCGTGCGCACGCGACGGGTGGACAACCTGGCCTTCGGGCTGGGTTCGGGCATCGCGGGACTGGGCGGTTGCGCGCTGTCGCAGATCAGCAATGTGGGGCCGGACATGGGCCAGGGCCACATCATCGATTCTTTCATGGTGGTGGTGCTGGGCGGCGTCGGGCAACTGGCCGGAACGCTCGTCGCCTCGCTGGGGCTGGGGGTGGGCGGCAAGCTGGCCGAGCCTTACATGGGCGCGGTGCTGACCAGGATCGTCGTCCTGCTGCTGATCGTGCTCTTCATCCAGAAGCGCCCCCAGGGCCTGTTTGCCCTCAAAGGCCGCAGTGCCGAAGCCTGACCGGAGATTCCTGATGACTTCCCCTGATCCGCGTGGCCGTGTGCTGCGCATTGCGGACCTGCCCGAGCGTGCGCCGCTGTTCTCCCGCCCGACCTGGCTGGCTCTGCTGGGGCTGACGCTGCTGGCCTGTATCGCTGTGCCGCTGATGGTTCTGGTGGCACCGCCGGACAGCGTCTGGCACCTGTCCGCCTACGGCGTGACGCTGCTGGGCAAGATCCTGTGCTACGCCACAGCGGCGCTGGCGCTGAATCTGGTCTGGGGCTATTGCGGCATTCTCAGCCTGGGGCATGCGCTGTTTTTCGCGCTGGGCGGCTACGTCATGGGCATGCACCTGGTGCGCGTGGCGGCGGGGGGCGGGCTTCCGGAGTTCATGTCCTTCCTGGACTGGCAGACGCTGCCCTGGTTCTGGCAGGCTTCGGGCTCGTTGGCCGCCACGCTGCTGCTGATCGTGCTGGTGCCGGGCCTGCTGGCGCTGGCCCTGGGCTGGATGATGTTCCGCTCGCGCATCAAGGGCGTGTATCTGTCCATCATCACCCAGGCGCTGACCTACTGCGCCATGCTGCTGTTCTTTCGCAACGAGACGGGCCTGGGCGGCAACAACGGCTTCACCGGCTTTCGCACGCTGCTGGGCTGGGACATCACCCAGGACAGCACGCGCCTTGTGCTGCTGGGTCTGAGCTTTGCCCTGCTGCTGGGCAGCCTGCTGCTGTGCCGCGCCATCATGGTGTCGCGTCTGGGTAAGGTGGTGCTGGGTCTGCGCGACGCCGAAGGGCGTCTCACCACCTCGGGCTACAGCGCTCTGCCGTATCGTCTGGTGATCTGGACGATTTCCGCCGTGCTGTGCGGCATCGCCGGGGCACTCTATGTGCCGCAGGTCGGCATCATCAACCCGGGTGAAATGGCGCCGGTGCAGTCGATTGAGATGGCGATCTGGGTCGCCGTGGGCGGCCGGGCCACGGTCTGGGGACCGATTGTCGGCGCGCTGGGCGTCAATGGCGCCAAAACGGTGCTGACCGCCACCTGGGCCGATGGCTGGCTTTTCGTGCTGGGGGGCCTGTTTGTCCTGGTGACGCTGTGGCTGCCGGGCGGACTGGTCAGCCTGGGCGCGCGCCTGAAAGCACTGAAAGGGACCGCAGCATGAGCCACAACGCCACCGGCACCGCCGGACTCAACGACAGCGCCATCGGCATGCGGCCGGTGACCGAGGGCGAGCTGGACGTCGTCCATGGCGACATCCTCTACATCGAGGACCTGAGCGTACACTTTGGCACTTTTCGCGCCATCAATGCGCTCAACCTCTATGTTCGCGATCTGGAACTGCGCTGTGTCATCGGCCCCAATGGCGCGGGCAAAACCACGCTGATGGATGTGATCACCGGCAAGACCCACCGGCGCAACGCCCGCATCGACGGCCAGGTCTTCCTGGGCCAGGCGCTGGACGCGCTGACGCACAGCGAAGCCCAGATCGCCCAGGCCGGCGTGGGTCGCAAGTTCCAGAAACCCACGGTCTGCGAGCACCTGGCGGTCTGGGAGAACCTGGAGCTGACGCAAAGCGGCAGCCGCCACTGGTGGCACCACTGGCGCGCCCGCCTGGACGCGGGGCAAAAAGCGCGCATCCAGGCGGTGCTTGAGCAGATTCGTCTGGAGGACAGCGCCTTTCGGCTAGCGGGCGAGCTGTCGCACGGCCAGAAGCAGCGGCTGGAGATCGGCATGCTGCTGATGCAGCAGCCGCGCCTGCTGCTGCTGGACGAACCGGCGGCCGGGCTGTCCGACGAAGAAACCGCCGAGCTGGCCGACCTGATCCTGGGCCTGCGCGGCCAGTGCGCCATGCTGGTCATCGAGCACGACATGGATTTCGTCGCCCGGCTGGCGGGCGAGACCGGCCTGGTCAGCGTGCTGGCCGAAGGCGCCTTGCTGGCGCAGGGCACGCTGGCGCAGGTCCGCACGGACCCGCGCGTGATGGCGTCCTACCTCGGCCGCGGCTGAACATTGACGGGAACAGTGATGCTTGAGATCGACAACCTCCACCAGTACTACGGCAGCAGCCACATCCTGCGCGGCGTGAACTGGTCCGTGCCCCAGGGCAGCCTGAGCACGCTGATGGGCCGCAATGGCGTCGGCAAAACCACCCTGATGCAGTGCCTGATGGGCGTGCAGCCCGCCGCCCAGGGGCGCATTGTGCTGGACGGGCAGGACATCACCCGCCTCTCGCCCGCCGAGCGCGTGCGTGCGGGCATGGCCTATGTGCCGCAGGGGCGGGAGATTTTTCCGCGCCTGTCGGTGCATGAGAACCTGCTCATGGGCGCGGCCAGCCGCCGCGCGCCCAAGGGCATTCCTGATTACATTCACAGCCTGTTTCCAGTGCTGCGTGACATGGCCCAGCGCATGGGCGGCGATCTGTCGGGCGGGCAGCAGCAGCAGCTGGCGATTGCGCGGGCCTTGATGAGCCAGCCCCGCCTGCTGATCCTGGACGAGCCGACCGAAGGCATACAGCCCAACGTCATCGACCAGATCGGCGACGCCCTGCAGTGGCTGCAGCGCGAACAGGGCCTGACGATCGTGCTGGTCGAGCAGTATCTGGATTTCGTGCGGCGCATCGCCGACCGCTATGCGGTCATGCGACGCGGCGCCATCGTCGCCCAGGGCGACCGCGAGGCCCTGGCGGCGGCCGACCTGACGGCGCTGGTCAGCGTGTGAACGCAGCGGTCATGGATACGCCGACCGGCTGGCGGGCTCGCCTGCACCTGGGCTTTGCGCGCCAGGGCGAGCGCAGCGTGCTGGCCCATCGCCAGTTCAGCGGGCCGCTGCGCGTGCAAAAGGCGCTCTACCCGGAAGGCCCCTCCATCTGCCACGCCCACGTGCTGCACCCGCCCAGCGGCATTGCCGAGGGCGACGATCTGGCCGTGTCCGTGCACGTCGGGGCGCAGGCCCATGCCGTGCTGACCACGCCGGGCGCGACGCACTGGTACAAATCGCCGCGTCATGGGGCCAGCCTGTCGCTGGCGCTGCGCACCGAAGCCGGTGCGGCGCTGGAATGGCTGCCGCTGGAAAACATTTTTTTCGACGACGCGCAGGTGCGCCTGGTGACCCGCATCGATCTTGATCCGGGCAGCTTTGCGCTGGGCTGGGAAGGCGGGCAGTGGGGACGGCGTCCTGACGCTGGCGGTCATCTGCTCTGGCAGGGCGCCCGCGTTCAGGCCGACACGCAGCTGCGCGTGGGCGACGAGCTGCTCTGGCTGGAGCAGGGCCACGTGGCCAGCGGCGATGCGCTCCTGCAGGGCGATCAGGGCTGGGGCGCTTTTCCCTGCCAGGCCAGCCTGTGGTGCTACCACGCGGGCTGGACGGCCGCGCACGCCCAGACCCTGGCCGAAACCCTGCCCTGGACGCCCGACCTGCGCGCCGCCGTCAGCTGTCTGCCGCGCGACAGCGGGCCGGGCGGCCTGCTGCTGCTGCGCGTGCTGGGGCGGCAGATGCAGGCGGTGCGCAGCGTGCTGGCCCAGACCCGCCTGCGGCTGCGCCAGCACAGCCTGAACCGCCCGGGTGCCGACCTGCGCATCTGGGCCACCTGAACTGACGAACTGAACGGACGAACTGAAGGAGATTCACCCCATGGACCTGACCCCCCGCGAAAAAGACAAGCTGCTGATTTTCACCGCCGCGCTGCTGGCCGAACGCCGCCAGGCGCGTGGCCTGAAGCTGAATGTGCCGGAGGCCATGGCCCTGATCAGCGCCCGGGTCATGGAAGGCGCCCGCGACGGCCGCACCGTCGCCGAGCTGATGAGCGAAGGCAACACCTGGCTGAGCCGCGATGACGTCATGCCCGGCGTACCCGAAATGATCCCCGACATCCAGGTCGAAGCCACCTTCCCTGACGGCACCAAGCTGGTCACGATCCATCAACCCATCGTCTGAGGGCCGCGCATGAATGCTCACCCAACCCACGCTCATTTCACTCCCGGCGAGCTGTGGACGCCGCAGGGCGATATCGCCCTCAACACCGGCCGCCGCACGGCGCAGGTCAGCGTCACCAACCATGGCGACCGGCCTGTCCAGGTCGGCTCGCACTACCATTTTTTCGAAGTGAACGAAGCCCTGCGCTTTGACCGCGCCGTCGCGCGCGGCATGCGTCTGAATATCGCGGCCGGCACGGCGGTGCGCTTCGAGCCCGGCCAGAGCCGCACGGTGGAACTGGTCGAACTGGCGGGGGAGCGCCGCGTTTTCGGCTTTCAGGGCCAGATCATGGGGGCGCTGTAATGGTCACCATGACGCGCCGCGCCTATGCGGAAATGTTCGGCCCGACCACGGGTGACCGGGTCCGCCTGGCCGATACCGCCCTGTGGGCCGAGGTGGAAAACGATTTCACGGTCTACGGCGAAGAGGTGAAATTCGGCGGCGGCAAGGTCATCCGCGATGGCATGGGACAAAGCCAGCGCATCAGCGCCGACTGCGCTGACACGGTGATCACCAACGCCCTGATCATCGATCACTGGGGCATCGTCAAGGCCGACATCGGCCTGAAAAACGGCCGCATCGCGGGCATCGGCAAAGCGGGCAACCCGGACATCCAGCCCGGGGTAACCATCGTCATCGGGCCGGGCACGGAAATCATCGCGGGCGAAGGGCAGATCGTCACGGCGGGCGGGGTCGACAGCCACATCCACTTCATTTGCCCGCAGCAGATCGACGAGGCGCTGGCCAGTGGCGTCACCACCATGATCGGCGGCGGCACCGGCCCGGCGACCGGCACGCTGGCCACCACCTGCACGCCCGGCCCCTGGCACCTGCACCGCATGCTGCAGGCGGCCGATGCCTTCCCGATGAATCTGGGCTTTCTGGGCAAGGGCAACGCCAGCCTGCCGCAGCCGCTGGACGAGCAGATCCGCGCCGGGGCGATCGGCCTGAAACTGCACGAGGACTGGGGCAGCACGCCCGCCGCCATTGACAACTGCCTGACCGTGGCTGAGGCGCACGACGTGCAGGTGGCGCTGCACAGCGACACGCTCAATGAATCGGGCTTTGTCGAGGCCACGCTGGCGGCCTTCAAGGGGCGCACCATCCACACCTTCCACACCGAAGGCGCGGGCGGCGGGCATGCGCCGGACATCATCCGCGCGGTGGCGCTGGGGCACGTGCTGCCCTCCAGCACCAACCCGACGATGCCTTACACGCGCAACACCATCGACGAGCATCTGGACATGCTCATGGTCTGCCACCACCTGGACGCCAGCATCGCCGAGGACATCGCCTTCGCCGAAAGCCGCATCCGCCGCGAAACCATTGCCGCCGAAGACATCCTGCACGATCTGGGCGCTTTCTCGATGATGAGCTCGGACAGCCAGGCCATGGGCCGGGTCGGCGAAGTCATCCTCCGCACCTGGCAGACCGCGCACAAGATGAAGCAGCAGCGCGGCGCGCTGGCGGGCGATCCGGCGCAGCACGACAACGCCCGCATCCGGCGCTATGTCGCCAAATACACCATCAACCCGGCGCTCAGCCACGGCGTTGCGGATGTCGTGGGCTCGGTGGAAGTGGGCAAACTGGCTGACCTGGTGCTGTGGAAACCGGCCTTTTTCGGGGTCAAGCCCAGCCTGGTGCTCAAGGGCGGCATGATCGCGCTGGCGGCCATGGGCGATCCCAACGGCAGCATTCCCACGCCGCAGCCCGTGCACTACCGGCCCATGTTCGGCGCCTTTGGCGGCGCTCTGAAAACGTCGCTGACCTTTGTGTCGCAGGCTGCGCGGGCCAATCCGCAGGTGCGCGATCTGGGCCTGATCAAACCGCTGCACGCGGTCAGCCGCTGCCGCAGCGTGCGCAAGGCCGACATGGTGCACAACAGCTGGCAGCCGGACATCCAGGTCGATCCGCAGACCTACCAGGTGCTGGCCGACGGCCTGAAGCTGGAATGCGAGCCCGCCCACGAGCTGCCCATGGCGCAGCGCTACTTCCTGTTCTGAGACGAAAGCCATGCGACTGTTTGATCTCTCCCGCGCGCCGCAGCAGGCGGCTCCGCCCCGTCAGGACCGCATCGCCCTGACCCACGCCCAGCGGCGCAGGCACCGCCAGATGCTGACGCTGCCGGACGGCGAATGCGTCGGCCTGATCACCCCGCGCGACCATGTGCTGCAGGACGGCGAGCGCTGGTACTGCGCGCAGGGCGATGCCCTGCAGATTGAAGCGGCGTGCGAGCCGCTGCTGCGCGCCAGCAGCAACGACCCGCACACCCTGTGCCGCGCCGCCTGGCACCTGGGCAACCGGCACACGGCGGTGGAAATCCAGCCGGTCTGCCTGCAGATCCAGCCTGATCCGGTGCTGCACGATCTGCTGCTCGCGCTGGGGCTGCGGGTCGAGGCGGTGAACGCCGTCTTCGAGCCCGAAAGCGGCGCCTATGCTGGCGGCCACCGCCACGGGCACGACGAGACCTTCGCCGAAGATCACGCGCTGGCGCGGGGCCTGTTCCAGCAGCACCATGGCGATGCCTGACGCCGCTGCGCTGGCTGGGCCGCTGCGCCACGCGGCTTTGATGCAGCTTGCTTCGGGCACCCTGCCCATCGGCGGTTTCAGCTATTCGCAAGGACTGGAAGCGGCGATCAACGAGGGCTGGGTGCGCGATGAAGCCGCGCTGCTGCGCTGGGTGCAGTTTGCCCTGACCGAACTGCTGCCGCAAGCCGACGCCGCCGTCTGGCGCCTGCTCTACCGGGCCGCGCAGGGCAGGGGGGCTGCGCCGCAACCCGATCCCGGCGCACTGGCGCACTGGGACGCCTGGCTGCGCTGCAGCCGCGAAAGCGCCGAGCTGCGCCAGGAAAGCCGCCAGATGGGCTGGTCGCTGGTGCAGTGGGCGCTGGCCTTGCCGTGGCCGCAGACCGATGCCCGCGCGGCGCCGCTGCTGGCCTGGCTGCGCACCCGCGCGGGCGAGCCCGGCGGCTGCAGCTACGTGGCGGCGCACGCGGTCGTGGCGGTCCTGTCCGGCCTGTCGGAGGACGAGGGCCTGTCAGCGCTGCTCTACGCCGGGCTGGAAGGCCAGGTCATGGCGGGCGTCAAGGCCATTCCGCTGGGCCAGCAGGCGGGGCAGCGCGTGCTGCGGGCCGCCCACACCGCGCTGGCCCAAGGGCATGTGCGCAGCCGTGCGCTGGCCGATGCCGATCCGCCCGCCCTCAACACCTGGGCGCCGCAGTGGGCCATGCTCTCTTCCCGGCACGAGACGCAGTTCTCGCGCCTTTTTCGATCCTGATCGAACCTGATCGCTCCTGAAGGACGCTTGATGAACGATACCGCCGCCATCCCCCGCCGCACCAAATCCCTGCCGCCCCTGCGCGTCGGCGTGGGCGGTCCCGTGGGCTCGGGCAAAACCACGCTGCTGGAGATGCTGTGCAAGGCCATGCGCGACCGCTACGACCTGATCGCCATCACCAACGACATTTACACCCGCGAGGACCAGCGCCTGCTCACCGTCAGCGGCGCCCTGCCGCCCGAGCGCATTCTGGGCGTGGAAACCGGCGGCTGCCCGCACACGGCGATCCGCGAGGATGCGTCGATCAACCTCGAGGCCATCCACCGCATGCTGCAGCGCTTTCCCGACGCTGACATTGTCTTCATCGAATCGGGCGGCGATAACCTGGCGGCGACCTTCAGCCCCGAACTCTCCGACCTGACGCTCTATGTCATCGACGTGGCGGGCGGCGAAAAAATCCCGCGCAAAGGCGGGCCGGGCATCACGCGCTCCGATCTGCTCATCGTCAACAAATGCGATCTGGCGCCCTATGTCGGCGCAAACCTGGACGTGATGCGCGCCGACACCGAAACCATGCGCCAGGGGCGTCCTTACGTCATGAGCCGCCTGCTACAGCAGGGCGGGGTGGACGAGATCGTCGAATTCATCGAGCGGGCGGGGCTGCTGCGGGGCTGAGGGCACCGCCACTGTAAATGCCGTCGCCATGCGGCGCAGCCCGGAACTCGGGCAGGGATTCTGCGGCGGCCGAATAGCGGGCCAGGTGGGGAAACTGGCTGGCGGGTGCGGTCTGCGGAATCATCTGCTGGATGAACTGCCAGGCGACGGCGACAGAAAGACCCGCCTGATCCATGTCCGCGCTGCTGCGGGGCAAGGGGCGCGCCTTGAAATCCAGCTCCAGCAGGCGCAACGCGGTCAGCATCTGTTCAGTCACCCGGTCCAGCCACGGAGCGTGAACTTTGTCGGCCGGACGCAGATTCTGCTCGTACACCCGCTGCACGCTTTTGTCGATCGCCACGAGTGCAAGGCCCAGGGTGCGCAGATCGCGCTGAAGGTCTTTCAAAGTGCTGGGCAGCAGGGTGCGCGGCTGGGCCAGCGCTTGCGCGTACTCCAGGATCAGGCTGGAATCCATCAGGACTGTGCCGTCGTCACACACCAGTGTGGGCGCTTTGACGACGGGATTGATCTGGCTGAATTCGGCACATTGCCGAAATACCGACAGCGACTGATGCTCGAACTGCAGCCCCAGCAGCTGTAGCGAAATGGCCACCCGCCGCACATAGGGGGAATCGAGCATACCGATGAGTTTCATCAGCGCCCCTCAGCGCTCCAGCGCCGCGTTGATCACGCTGCCGCACACGCTGTACAGCAGCGATCCGGCCAGTGCCCAGCCAAAGCCGTCGACGTGCAGGGTGGGCAGCAGGTGCGAGGCCAGCAGGAAGGTCAGGGCGTTGATGACGATCAGGAACAGCCCCAGCGTCACCACCGTGACAGGCAGGGTCAGCAGCACCAGGATGGGCCGCACGAAAAGGTTGATCAGCCCCAGCACCAGCGCCGCCACGAGGGCGTGCGAGAAGTTGCCGACATGGATGCCGGGCAGCAGCTGGGTGACAAAAATCAGGGCGGCGGCAAGCAGGGCCCAGCGCAGAAGCAGACGCATGACATGGCCTGTTGGATGAAAGGATGCGCGCATTCTGCCACCGCCATCCTGCCCATTTGTGCACAGGGAAATGCCCGTGCAGCGACATCGGGCGCGAAAAAACGCGCGCCAGGCGCGCTGGGCAGGCCCGGGCGGGCTTCACAGGCCCGAACTTGCCGTTAATATAGCGGTCACACCAGACAGTCCGCCGGGCTGTCCTCTTCAACCCCCACCGGAGATGAACCCCTATGGCCACCAAAAAAGCAGCGCCCGCCAAGGCCGCTCCCGCCAAAGCTGCAGCCGCCCCCGAGAAAAAAGCGGCCGGCAGTGCCTTCATGAAGCCCATGAAGATCAGTGCCGATCTGGCCAAGGTGATTGGCGCTGACCCGGCCCCCCGCACCGAAGTCACCAAGAAAATCTGGGACTACATCAAAAAGCACAAGCTGCAGAACCCCGAAAACAAACGCATGATCAAGGCCGACGCCAAGCTCAAGGTGATTTTCGGCAAGGACGAGGTTTCGATGTTCGAGATGACCAAGCTGGTCAGCGCCCACCTGTCCTGACAGGCGACCGCTCCGCTGCAAAAACCGGCCCTCGAGGCCGGTTTTTTTTCGCCGGCCTTTTGACGCGGGCCGGGTTTTCCCGGGCGCTTCAGCCCAGCGGCGTCACCGTCACCGCCACCAGCGGCTCGTGGCGGCCACCGCCCAGGATGACGCCGCGCTGGGGCGAAACATCCGAGAAATCGCGGCCCCAGCCCAGGGTGATGTGCTCCAGATCGGGCAGCAGGCCGTTGGTCGGATCCAGATCGACCCAGCCGCCTGGCGCGCCCGGCAGATAAACCGCCACCCAGGCGTGCGAAGCGTCGGCGCCGATCAGGCGCGGCTGGCCCTCGGGCGGGTGCGTCAGCAGGTAGCCGCTGACATAGCGCGCGGGCAGGCCTATCGAGCGCAGGCAGGCGATCATCAGGTGGGCAAAATCCTGGCAGACGCCGCGTCGGGCGGCCAGCGTCTCCATCACCGGGGTCGAGACCGTGGTCGCCTGCGGATCGAATATGAAGCCGGTGAACATCCGCATCATCAGATCGTAAGCGCCCAGCAGCACGCCCTGTCCCGGCGGGAAACTGGGCGCGGCGTAGGCGGCCAGCTCCTGCTTGATGCGGATGTGCGGGCTCTCGAAGAGAAAACGGCTGGCCTGAAGATCGCCCTCCTGCGGGGCGTGGCCGCTGTAGGCCATGCGGTCGCGCAGGGTCTGCCAGGGCATGTCGCCCGCGTAGGCCTGAGCCAGCGGGCGCGAGGCCAGGCGCACCGTCATGGCCGAGCGTATGGTCAGGCTCTCGTGCGGGGCGTAAAAGCCCAGGCGCGTCAGCGGGTTGCCAAACGCATCCTGAGCGTCTTCGCGCCAGGTGGGCACGGGCAGGATGTCCAGGGCCAGCGCTTCCGTCTGCTGCCACGGCGAGGCGCGCGGCGTCAGGTGCAGCACCTGCTGCGACAGCGAAACGGCGCCATCATAGGTGTAGCTGGTGTCGTGCAGCACGCTGTAGCGGGCGGCGCGGGGCGGCGTGTCTGGGGCGTCCGGGGCAGAGGTCATGGCGGCAGATGTCATGGGGCAACAGACCTCACAGCGCCAGCGTCTGCTGGCTGACGTCGTCGGCGTGGGTGAAGCAGCGCCGCCCCAGCACGTCGGCGACCTGCACGGCGGCGGCGGTCAGGGCGTGCAGCGCCTGCGCCAGATCCTGCGCGCCCTGCGCCAGGCGCTCGCTGTCGCCGGGCTCCAGCGCGGTCAGATCGAAAGCCTGCAGCGCCGCCAGCGGGCCGTGCAGCACGGCGGTGAAACCGGCCGCGTCGCCGGGCAGCGTGCGCTCCAGCCAGCCCAGATCGTCCTGCAGCGCCAGCCCCTGGAAGAGCACGCTGTGCGGGTTGTGCGGATCAAAAACGATCAGATCGATGACGGGCAGCAGCTCGGGCGTGCGCGGGTAGCGCGAGCGGTAGGTGATGCCCGAATCGGCCAGATCCAGCAGCCAGTCCAGCCCGGCGGTGTCGGGCGGCTGCACCAGCCGGTGGGCGATGGCGCCGCTGTAAAAAACCAGGCGCTCCATGCGGCGGCCCACGGCCAGGAAGTGCCAGCCGATGTCGCGCGTCATGTTGTCCAGCGCGAAACCGGTCAGCGACGAGGCCAGCGTCAGCACGCGGTCCAGCACGCCAATGGCCTCGTCCAGCGCGGGCGGGTGGCTGTGCGTGCGGCGCTGTTCGCGCTGAAGCTGGCCCAGGGTGTGCCAGTGGTCGGTGGACAGGCGCTCGCGCACCTGGCTGGCCGAGCCCGACATGCCCAGGATGTGGCTGGCCAGGCTGCCGCCCTGGCGCGGGTCGTGGATGGCCTGCAGCAGGCCGAAGCGATCGGCGGGCGCTTCATCGCGGGCTTCATCGCGTCCTTCTTCCCGGCCTTCATCGCCCTCAGTTTCGCCAGACCGGGCGGGCGGCAGATAGCCCAGCGCCCGCGCCAGCGCCAGCACGGGCGCCAGCGGTGGCGAGGCCAGGCCCTGATCCACCAGCCGGTTGATGGCCACGCGCAGCAGCCGGGCGCTGTGCTCGACGCGGGCGCTGTGACGGCCCAGCCAGAAGAGGTTTTCCGTAGCGCGGGAGCTGAGGTTGGCGCCCGACCGCACCAGATCGCGCACGCCCACCGAGGGCGCCAGCAGGGTGAAATCGCTGACCGAACCGCTGCTCAGCACCCACACGTCCTTGGACGCGCCGCCGCGCTGCAGCGAGACATCGCGCGTGCTCAGATCAGCCGCCACGCGCGCCAGGCCCCCGGGCATCGCGGTGTAGCGGCCTTCGGGCGTGACCGTGACGTAGCCGCGCAGAATGAGCGGACGCGGCTGCAGCGCGGCCAGCGCATCGCCCTGCGTGGGGCGCTGGCGCGGCCAGACCGGCGCCTGCGACAGCCGCACCGATTCCTGCACCACATAGGCGCGCGGCTGGGCAGTGATGCGCGCCCACAGCGCCTGGCGCTCGCTGGCGCTCAGATCGCTGACAAAAACGGCGGGCATTTTCTGCGAGGGATAGGCCGGTTTGACCAGCACGTCGGCGCGATCCGGATCGGGCTCCAGCACGCGCTCGCGCACGGTAGCCAGCGTCGCCGCCTCGCCGCACCACCAGGTGGCCACACCGGGCAGCAGCAGCGCTTCGCCCAGCAGGTGCTGGCACAGCCCGGGCAGAAAGCCCGACAGCGCATTGCAGCCGACCACGCCGCTGCCCAGGGCGTTGGCGACCAGCACCTGCCCGGCGCGCACCGCCTGCAACAGCCCCGCCACCCCGGCGAAAGCGTCTCCGCGCAACTCCAGCGGGTCGCACAGCGCGTCGTCGGGCCAGCGCAGCAGCACATGCACACGCTTGAGCCCCGACAGCGTGCGCAGCAGCACCTGGCCGCTGCGCACCGTCAAGTCCTGCCCCTCCACCAGTGGCAGGCCGAGGTAGCGCGCCAGGAACACCTGCTCGAAATACGTGGCCTGCGCCGGGCCCGTGGTCAGGAGCGCGATGTGCGGCGTCTCGCCCGCTTCGGTCGGCGCCAGCGCGGCCAGGCTGTCGCGCTGCTGGCGAAAGAAATCGGCCAGGTGGTGCACACGCAGGCGCGCAAACAGATCCGGGAAGGCCCGCGAGATGATCAGCCGGTTCTCCAGCGCATAACCCATCCCGGCGGGCGACTGCGTGCGGTCGGCCAGCACCCACCAGCGCCCGTCGGGCGCGCGCGCCACGTCCACCGCCAGCTGGAGCAGCCACAGGCCGCGTGGCGGCTGCAGGCCGTGGCAGGGCCACAGAAAACCGTGCTGACCGTAAACCAGCGCCGGGGGCAACAGGCCGCTGCGCAGGCTGTCCTGCGCGCCGTGCAGATCGGCCAGCAGGGCGTTGAGCAGCCGCGCGCGCTGCGCCAGACCCGCCGCCAGCGGCGCCCAATCCTGCGCCGACACGATCAGCGGGATCAGATCCAGCGGCCAGGGCCGGTCCACCCCGCCGTGGGCGTTGTGGGTGATGCCGTCTTCCTGAATGCGCCGCTCGATCTGGGCGATGCGCTCGCTCATGGCCTCTAGCGGCGTGCGCTGAATCTGCCGCGCCAGCCCCTGCCAGGCGCTGCGCACGCTGCCATCCGGCGAGCGCATTTCGTCGTGGCGTAGCGAGGGGGGCAGGGGCGGGGTGTCTGGGGCGTTCATGGCGGCAACCCTCGGGCGGGATCGCCCGCTTCAGGTCGTCGCAAGTCTAGCCCAAAGCGCTGCGGGGTTGCGGGGTGTTTCAGGGCGCCCCGGGCGATCCGCCAGAGGGCCCAGCCCCGACGGGAGAAATGATCGAGCACGACAGAACAGTCAGCGCTCAGGTTTTGCGGTTTCAGGCCGATACGACTCAAAAGACCACGCTTTTATGGCCATGTCCAGCCTCGATAGCATTCAGTCCAGCCCTGCCGCCGTTAAACCCTCGCCTGGAGCTGCGGCGGTAGCGAGTGGCGAGCTGGCTAAACTTGAAAGCCAGCTGTCGGATTGGGTTCATTGCTCGTCGAGCAAAACCTCGGCCGGCAAGGCAAAGATTGCCGAAATCACCAGCCATATCGATTTGATCAAGGCGCAAATGAAGAAGGCCGAAGAGACCAAAGAGGCCAAAGAGCTCACATCCTCTGTCGCGTCAGTTTCCAACCCGCCTCCGAGCTCCCAGGCCACTGGGCCAGAGCTGAGATTCGACGGAACGGGAACGTGGGTTGATGTTCAGGTTTAGCCGGGTTTGGTCAGGGGATACCTATCACGACTGATGAGTGGAGCCCCGGCAAGCGTCTTGTATCTGGAGCTCGCGGAAATGAATCCGCGCAGAGGCCGTTAGTAGTTACGCAGTCTTCTTCCCTGCCTGCAAGTTTGCGTGGAGATCGAAAGTGCGTACTTTCCGGCTCGTGAAATAGAAAAGAAGTTATTCAAATAATCTGCCGCTTCGCGGCAGATTATGGGGTCCTATTGCTTGACAGATGGAGAAGTCCTTGTAGTTTGAGCTGAGCCAGGAGCGCCATGCTGGTGCGAATCGGCTCGAGCGAAGGGTTAGCCGGCCTTCGAGCCAAAGTTCAGCTTGATATGAAAGAAGGTCTCAAGCAGGTCCTTTAGGGCCGAATGACCCTTCCTTATCTCTCGCCAACGCAGATAGAAGAGAAATGCGGGCTCTAAAATATAGAGTCGCTGCTCCTTGGTGCTCCAATCCAGTAGCTCAATTCCGTTCTGTTGCTGGAACTTCGCGAGCGCCTTCAACATGCTATTGATCGAAGCAGGTGGAGGACGTTCAGGGTCGGGCAAAGGGATGCTCTTGAGTCGCTCGTCGATCTCATGACGCTTGAGAGAAAACACGAGGGGATCCTTTGCAAAGGCCAGGAGAACAAGTTCATAAGTGTTGTACTTCCTGGCGGCCTTTCGCGGCCCCGTGGCGAGCCGGTCATAGAAAATCTCGAACTGCCGGTAGTGCAAGGTGGCCACCTTGTGCAGCGCCGTTTCCGCGTCACTTCGTTTCAGCGCGATGTCGACTTTGCCTGGTTCAACCTCGCTCCAGCCCTTTTCGAGCAACGCTTGAGCACATGCTTCTTGAACGATGATTGGCAGTCCTACGGCTTCGCGAGCAATGGCAGTCGTCACCAGAGGATCCGCTTTCACGCCAAGCTTGGTGAAGCCTAGAGTGGCAATCTTCTCTAAGTCCGCGGTGTTCCAAGTGGAGAGGTCAATTTGAGCTATTCGACCAACCAAGTCTCGGTTGGCGTAGGCTAGATCAACTGCGTGATGAGTAGTCCCGACGACGATGACTGAGACTTCCGAGTCAACGAAGACCTTCCACTGCTGAAAGATGGCCTCCTTTGTCTTGGGAATCAGGTAATGGAAGTCTTCCACGACCATGACAAGTGGCAAGGCTTTCAGGATGGGTACGAGATGGTGTGGTGAAGGCTTGGACAGAATCTTCTCGCGAATCTCTACCTCACCCATAGACTTCTCGACGCCTACGTTCACCTCGCCGAGTAGTCCGGCAAGCCATGCCCAGCCGATCTTTCCGCCTAGTTTGGCGCCGGCCGAAACTTTGCGAGCTTCGTTGTCCTGAAGGCTGGCTAACCGCTCGAAGTTGACCCGTTCTAGTGCGCGACGCCAGAACTCCTCTGATGTGAGGTCGGCGTCGCACCGAACAGTAAGGGGTTCGACATTGCGTTCCTCCAGCACACGACTATAGAGGGTTGTCTTGCCCGTCTTGCTTGGGCCGGTCAGTAGTGCAAGCTTTCCGCGGGTATCGAGTGCGTCAGCGAGTTCACTCTCAAATCGGCCGTTCTCGCGGCGAACGTAGGTGAGTGTAGGAACGCCGAGTGACTTGAAGACGTCTCTAACCTTTAGGGGTGTGTTCACAGCTTCGCCCTCGCAATGTTGGTGTTTCAGGCCGGCTGACTTGTTTTTATACCCCCTGTCGGGGGTATAACTGTACAAGGCTGGTGGATAAAAAATAAAATCGCTTGTAACTTGTTGTTTTTTCAGGGATAGGAGGCGATATGACACCAACCACATAACCGCAACGCCCCAAGCTGCTGGATCAGCTTCGCGGCAAGCTGCGGGTCATGCACTACAACCTGCGGACCGAGAAGCAGTACGATCAGTGGGTCATCAGATTCATTCTAAGTGAACAAATCACCCCCTCACCCCACCTCCGCCCCCAACACCAGAAAATCCTTGCTGATCCCGTTCCCGAGCGCATAAATGCCATCCAGAAAATCGCTCAGCCATTCGTGCAGGCCGTGCTCCAGGATGTCTTCGACACGGCCGTAGTGCAGGCGGGCGTGCAGCAGGCCGGCCTGGCGTTCGGTTTCGGCGGACTGGCTGTTGCGCACGCGTTCCAGGTTGCGCAGCACGCCGTTGACGCAGTAGCGCAGCGAGCGCGGCATGTCCGGGCGCAGGATGAGCAGTTCGGCGACGCGCGCCGGGGTGATGGTGTCGCGGTAGACCTTGCGGTACACCTCCAGCGCTGAGACCGAGCGCAGCAGCGCCGCCCAGCGGTAGTAGCCGGTGACGCCGCCCGTGCCGCCGGAGCCTCCGTGGGGGTCGGACGCGCTGCCTTCGGCGGCGGCGACGAACTTCACGTCCAGCGTGCGGGCGGTGTTGTCGGCGCGTTCCAGCAGCGTGCCCAGGCGGATGAAGTGGTACGCCTCGTCCTGCAGCAGCGTGCCCAGCGTGACGCCGCGTGTGAAGGAGGAGCGCATCTTCACCCACTCCAGGAAGTCGCCCATGTCGCTGCCCTGGATGGATTCAAAGCTGCGCGTGCGCATGTCCAGCCAGGTGGCGTTCAGGGTTTCCCACATTTCGGTGGTGATGGTGCCGCGCACGGCGTGGGCGTTTTCGCGCGCCATGCGCAGGCAGCTGTAGACCGACGAGGGGTTGAGCGGGTCGGTGATCATGAAGCGCAGCACCTGGTCGGCGCTGACGCCGTCGTAGCGCGCGGCGTAATCGTCCTGCAGATTGTTCAGCACGATGAGGGCCTGCCAGTTCTGGCGGCTGGATTCGTCGGACTGCGGCACCAGCGACATCTGCCAGGCGTCGTCGAGCAGGCGGGCGAGGTTTTCGGCGCGCTCGGTGTAGCGCGACATCCAGAAAAGGTGATCGGCGGTTCGGCTCAGCATGTCAGGCTCCGTGATTGGCGTGGTTTTCGAGCACCCAGGTGTCCTTGGTGCCGCCGCCCTGGGATGAATTGACGACCAGCGAGCCCTTGGTGAGCGCCACGCGCGTCAGCCCGCCGGGCACCATGCGCACGCCTTGGCCGCTGGACAGCACAAAGGGGCGAAGATCCAGGTGGCGCGGCGCCAGGCCTTCGTCCACAAACGTCGGGCAGTTGGACAGGGCCAGCGTGGGCTGGGCGATGTAGCCGTCCGGCTTGTCGCGCAGCAGGGCGGCGAAGCGGGTGATTTCTTCCCGGGTCGCCTTGGGGCCGATCAGCATGCCGTAGCCGCCCGCGCCGTGGACTTCCTTCACCACCAGCTCGCCCAGATGCGCCAGCACATAGGCCAGATCGTCCGGCTTGCGGCACATATAGGTCGGCACGCTGTTCAGGATGGGCTCCTCGCCCAGGTAGAAGCGGATCATCTCCGGCACATAAGGGTAGATGGATTTGTCGTCCGCCACGCCCGTGCCCACGGCGTTGGCCAGCGTCACCGTCCCGGCGCGGTAGGCGCGCATGAGGCCGGGCACGCCCAGCGCGGAATCGGCGCGGAAGGCCTCCGGGTCCAGGAAATCGTCGTCGATGCGCCGGTAAATGACATCCACCCGGCGCGGCCCCTGCGTGGTGCGCATGTAGACGGTGTCGTTGCGCACGAACAGGTCGCGCCCCTCGACCAGCTCCACGCCCATCTGCTGGGCCAGGAAGCTGTGCTCGAAGTAGGCCGAGTTGTAGGCGCCCGGCGTCAGCACCACCACGGTCGGGTCGTTGACGCCCTGGGGCGCGACGGCGCGCAGCGTTTCCTGCAGCAGATCGGGGTAATGGCGCACCGGCGCGATCTGGTGGCGCGCGAACAGTTCGGGGAAGAGCCGCATCATCATCTTGCGGTTTTCCAGCATGTAGGACACGCCCGACGGCACGCGCAGATTGTCTTCCAGCACGTAGAACTCGCCCGCACCTGCGCGCACCACGTCCACGCCCGCGATGTGGGCGTAAATGCCGCCGGGCACGTCCACGCCCTGCATGATGGGGCGGTACTGCGCGTTGCCCATGACCTGTTCGCGCGGGATCAGCCCGGCGCGCAGGATGTCCTGGCCGTGGTAAATGTCGTGCAGGAAGCGGTTGAGCGCCAGCACGCGCTGGCGCATGCCGCGCTCCAGCGTCTGCCATTCGTCGGCGCCGATGATGCGCGGAATGATGTCGAAGGGGATCAGGCGCTCTTTGCCGGCCTCTTCGCCGTACACCGCGAAGGTGATGCCGACGCGGCGGAAGGCGATGTCCGCTTCGGCGCGTTTGCGCGCAATGCGCTCGGGCGGTGTGCTGTCCAGCCAGGCGGCCAGCGCCTGGTAGTGCGGGCGCACGCGGCCGTCAGCGGCGCTCATCTCGTTGTAGAAATCCATGGTTCCGGGTCTCCTGCGTCCTGCCGCTCCGTGCGCGGCTGCTGCGTCCATTCCAGCATAAAAGCAAGATATATGCCCGATTCGTCCGGTTTTTTGAGCGATGAAACCGGGTTTTCACGCACCGAAATGACGCGGACCAGGGTTTTCCTTGGCTTTTGTGCCCCCAAAGTGGGCGTGTCGGGCATTGAAGGACTTTGATGTCGCTCCCTATAATCGGCCGCAGACAAACACGAGGTACGCTCATGGTGCAACTCTCCAGACGCCAGTTCATGAAAGTGACTGGTTCGACGCTGGCGG
Organism: Amphibiibacter pelophylacis; assembly: GCF_037688875.1. Lineage (NCBI taxonomy): Bacteria > Pseudomonadati > Pseudomonadota > Betaproteobacteria > Burkholderiales > Sphaerotilaceae > Amphibiibacter > Amphibiibacter pelophylacis. Next base: position 129,497 of record NZ_JAWDIE010000007.1, on the reverse strand, counting down.
GCTCCAGCCTGGCGCTGATGGGCTTTTCGCCCGCCACCGCCCTGGCCGAAGTCCGGCAGTTCAAACTCGCGCAGGCCACGGTCACCCGCCAGACCTGCACCTACTGCTCGGTCGGCTGCGGCATCCTGATGTACAGCCTGGGCGACGGCGCCAAGAACGCCAGGGCCTCGCTGATCCATGTCGAGGGCGATCCGGATCACCCGGTCAACCGCGGCACGCTGTGTCCCAAGGGCGCCGGCCTGCTGGACATCGTCCACAGCCCCAGCCGCCTGCACTTCCCCGAGTACCGCGCACCCGGCTCGAACGAGTGGAAGCGCCTGTCCTGGGACGAGGCCATGACGCGCATCACACGCCTGCTCAAGGACGACCGCGACGCCAACTTCGTGCAGCAGACCGCCGACGGCCAGACCGTCAACCGCTGGCTGACCACGGGCATGCTGGCCGCTTCGGCGTCCAGCAACGAGGCCGGATACATCACCCACAAGGTCGCCCGTTCCTGGGGCCTGCTCGCATTCGACAATCAAGCCCGTGTCTGACACGGCCCGACGGTGGCAGGTCTTGCCCCGACGTTTGGCCGTGGAGCGATGACGAACCATTGGGTCGACATCAAGAACGCGGATGTGATTCTGATCATGGGCGGCAATGCCGCCGAGGCCCACCCCTGCGGGTTCAAGTGGGTGACCGAAGCCAAGGCCCACAACAAGGCCTATTTCATGGTGGTCGACCCGCGCTTCAACCGCTCGGCATCGCTGGCTGATTTCTATGCCCCCATCCGCTCGGGCAGTGACATCGCCTTCCTGGGCGGCGTCATCAACTACCTGCTGACCAACGACAAAATCCACCACGATTACGTCAAAAACTACACGGACTTTTCCTTCATTGTCCGCAGCGATTTTGAATTTGTGGACGGCATTTTCTCGGGCTACAACGCCGAGAAGCGCAGCTACGACAAGGCGAGCTGGGATTACGAGCTGGGCGAGGACGGTTTCGTCAGGACCGACCCCACGCTGCAGGATCCGCGCTGCGTCTACCAGCTGATGAAGAAGCACTACTCGCGCTACACGCCAGAAAAAGTGGAAAGCGTCTGCGGCACGCCCAGGGACAAGTTTCTGCACATCTGCGAAAAAATGGCCTCGACGGCCGTGCCCGGCCGCGCTATGACCATCATGTACGCGCTGGGCTGGACGCAGCACTCGATCGGCGCGCAGATCCTGCGCACCGGCGCCATGGTGCAGCTGCTGCTGGGCAATATGGGTGTGGCGGGGGGCGGCATGAATGCGCTGCGCGGCCACTCCAACATCCAGGGCCTGACCGACCTGGGTCTGCTCTCGGCCAGCCTGCCAGGCTATCTGTCGCTGCCCGGTCAGGCCGAGCAGGATTACAAGGCCTACATGGACTCGCGCACGCAAAAACCGCTGCGTCCGGGCCAGATGAGCTACTGGCAGAACTACCCCAAGTTCCACGTCAGCCTGATGAAGGCCTGGTACGGTCCCGCCGCAACGGCCGAAAACAACTGGGCTTATGACTACCTGCCCAAGCTCGACAAGCAGTACGACATGCTGCAGATTTTCGAGCTGATGCACGAAGGCAAAGTCAACGGCTACATCGCCCAGGGCTTCAACCCCCTGGCCTCGCTGTCCAACAAGGATCGCGTGCGCGATGGCCTGGCCAAGCTGAAGTTCCTGGTCATCATGGACCCGCTGGCGACCGAAACCTCCGAGTTCTGGAAGAACCACGGCGAGTTCAACGATGTGGACGCGTCCGCCATCCAGACCGAGGTTTTCCGCCTGCCGACCACCTGCTTCGCCGAGGAAGAAGGCGCGGTGGTCAGCTCGTCGCGCGTGCTGCAGTGGCACTGGAAGGCCGCCGAGCCCCCGGGCGAAGCGCGCCCCGACATCCACATCATGTCGGACATCCACCGCAACATGAAGGCGCTGTACCAGAAGGAGGGCGGCAAGTTCCCCGACCCCATCGTCAACCTGTGGTGGCCGTACGCCAACCCCGAGCTGCCCACGCCCACCGAGCTGGCCAAGGAATACAACGGCCGCGCCCTGACCGATGTGACCGACCTGAAAGACCCCGCCGTGGTGGTGCGCAAAGCGGGCGAGCAGGTGGCCGGTTTCGGCGAGCTGCGCGACGACGGCAGCACGATGTGCGGCTGCTGGATCTTCGCGGGCGCCTGGACGCAGGCGGGCAACCAGATGGCGCGCCGCGACAACTCGGACCCGACCGGCATCGGCAACACGCTGAACTGGGCCTGGGCCTGGCCGGCCAACCGGCGCGTGCTCTACAACCGCGCGTCCTGCGACCTGGAGGGCAAGCCCTTCAACCCGAAGCGCAAGCTGGTCAGCTGGAACGGGGCAGCCTGGTCGGGCGCCGATGTGCCCGATTTCGGCGCCACGCTGGCGCCCGAAAGCGGCGCGGGGCCCTTCATCATGAACCCCGAGGGCGTGGCGCGTTTCTTTTCCCGCAAGAGCCTGAGCGAAGGGCCTTTCCCCGAGCACTACGAGCCTTTTGACACGCCGCTGGGCTACAACCCCATGCACCCGAAGAACCCGAAGGCGACCAACAGCCCGTCGGCGCGTGTTTTCCCGCAGATCTGGGACACCTTCGGCAAGGCCAGCGAGTTCCCGCATGTGGGCACGACCTACCGCCTGACCGAGCACTTCCACTACTGGACCAAGCACGCCCTGATCAACGCCGTCATCCAGCCCGAGCAGTTCGTCGAGATCGGCGAGGCGCTGGCCAAGGAGGTCGGCGTGGTCACCGGGCAGCGGGTGAAAGTCAGCTCCAAGCGCGGCTTCATCAAGGCCGTGGCGGTGGTGACCAAGCGCATCAAGCCCATGCAGATCGAAGGCCGCACCGTGCACCACGTGGGCATCCCCATCCACTGGGGCTTCAAAGGCCTGACCAAGCCGGGTTTTCTGGCCAACACGCTGACGCCTTTCGTGGGCGATGGCAACACCAACACGCCAGAATTCAAGACCTTCCTGGTCAAGGTGGAAAAGGTTTAGGAGCCCTTATGTCTTCACTGCAATCTCTGGACATCAAGAAGCGTTCAGCCACCACCACCCCGTCGCCCAGCGTGCGCGAGGCGCATGCGGGCGAAGTGGCCAAGCTGATTGATGTCTCCAAATGCATCGGCTGCAAGGCCTGCCAGACCGCCTGCATGGAGTGGAACGACCTGCGCGACGAGGTCGGAACCGCTGCCGCCGGTGTCTACGACAACCCCACCGATCTGACCGACAAGTCCTGGACGGTGATGCGCTTCACCGAGTACGAAAACACGCAGTCCGGCCACCTGGAGTGGCTGATCCGCAAGGACGGCTGCATGCACTGCGAGGATCCGGGCTGCCTGAAGGCCTGCCCCTCGCCGGGCGCCATCATCCAGTACGCCAACGGCATCGTCGATTTCCAGGAGGAACACTGCATCGGCTGCGGCTACTGCGTCACCGGCTGCCCGTTCAACGTGCCGCGCATCTCGCAGAAGGATCACAAAGCCTACAAGTGCACGCTGTGCTCCGACCGCGTCGCGGTGGGGCTGGAACCGGCCTGCGTCAAGACCTGCCCGACCGGCGCCATCATGTTTGGCACCAAAGAGGACATGAAAGAGCAGGCCGCCGAGCGCATCGAGGATCTGAAAGAGCGCGGCTTCGAGAAGGCCGGGCTTTACGATCCGGCCGGCGTGGGCGGCACCCACGTCATGTATGTGCTGCATCATGGCGATCAGCCGTCGCTGTACCACGGCCTGCCCGACGAGCCGAAAATCAGCCCCATGGTCAGCCTGTGGAAGGGCCTGGCCAAGCCGCTGACGCTGGCCGCGCTGGGTGCGGCGGCGGTCGGTAGCCTGTTCCACTACATCACCAAAGGCCCCAACGACGTGTCCCAGGATCTGGAAGACGAAATGGACCGCAAGGACCGCAAGGCCAGCGAAGCGCAGGCCCGCGCCACGCCGCAGACCCAGGAGGACAGGCCATGAAACGCAATCCACGCGACCTGCAGCGCTACACCGCCTCCGAGCGCACCAACCACTGGATCGTCGGCATCTGCTTCATCCTGCTGGCGCTCTCGGGTCTGGCCTTCTTCCACCCGGCCTTCTTCCCGCTGACGATGCTGTTTGGCGGCGGGCCGTGGGCGCGCATCCTGCACCCCTACATCGGGGTGGTGATGGGCCTGTTCTTCATCGTGCTGACGCTGCGTTTCTGGCGCCTGAACGTGATCGAATCGCGCGACATCGAGTGGCTGAAAAACGTCAACAAAATGGTCGATGGCAACGATCACGACATGCCCGAACAGGGCAAGTACAACGGCGGGCAGAAGCTGCTGTTCTGGGGCCTGGTGATCGGCATGCTGGTGCTGAGCGTCAGCGGCGTGTTCATGTGGCGCTCGTGGTGGACGCCGTCGGTCACGGCGGTGCGTCTGGCCTCGGTGGCGCACGCGGCGGCAGCCGTGCTCATGATCGGCCTGATCATCCTGCACGTGTATGCGGCCATCTGGACCCGGGGTACGATCCGCGCCATGCTGTACGGCACCGTCACCCGGGCCTGGGCCAAGCAGCATCACCGCGGCTGGTACCGCAAAATGACGGGTGACGACACCTGATCGCTGGTCTGCACGCCCCTGATCTGCCCGGGGCGGGCTCCCCGGCAGATTTTTGAAAGATTTTCCGTGCAACGCATTCTTCAACCGGGCGAGATCGAAGCCCTCGATCACACCCACTTTCCCCGCATCCGCCTGCCCCAGCCGCAGAGCCTGTTCGCCGAGCGCGCCGCGCGCCTGCTGCAGCTGGCCGAAGGCAACCCCATCGCCGACTACCTGCGCCTGATGGCACGCCTTGTGCAGGCGCAGCAGAAAGCCGCCGCCACGGTGCAGACCGCGCCGCTGGAGGCCGAAACCCTCGCCCGCAGCCAGGCGCATTCCATGCCGCTGATGCCCGCCGCCGACCATCTGGACCCGGTCTGGCGCGAGGTGCTCACGGCGCTGCTGGACGCCATCCAGCCGCTGCCCGAAGTGCCGCCCGCCCTGTGTGAGGCGCTGGCCGCGCTGCGCCAGCACAGCCCTGAAGCGCAGGACGCGCTGGCGCTGCGCGTGCTGGGGGGCGATCTTCAGCCCGGCGATATCAGCACCGCGCCCTTTGTGGCGGCGGCGCTGCAGGTGGTTTTCGCCGACCGCGCCAGCCGCCTGAGTGCGGGCGCCGTGCCCTACACCGATCCGGCCAGCATCTGCCCGGTCTGCGCCGCGCCGCCGGTGACCAGCGTGCTGCGCATTGGCGGCACTGCCGCCGGACACCGCTACCTGCATTGCGGCGTGTGCTGCACCGAATGGCACATGGTGCGCGTCAAGTGCAGCCACTGCGAATCGACCGAAGGCATACGCTACCAGGGTGTGGACGGCGCCAAGCCCGTGGTCCAGGCCGAAACCTGCACCCAGTGCCACACCTACCGCAAGCTGGTCAATCAGGAAAAAGACCCGCTCGCCGAGCCGCTGGCCGACGATCTGGGCACGCTGCTGCTGGACCTGCTGATGGGCGAGACCGAGTTCGATCGCGCCAGCGCCAACCCGCTGCTCGCCCTGGCATGACGGCGCCTGCGGTGCGACTGCCGTCGGTCGACCGGCTGCTGTCCAGCCCCGAATTTCTTGCTCTGGTGCCGCTGCACGGCCGGGTGCAGCTCACCCAGGCGCTGCGCGCCCTGCTGGACGAGCTGCGGCCCACCGCGCTGGCGGGCGCTCTGACAGCGGATGACCTGGCGCCAGACCGCCTGGCCCAGCGTGTCGACCAGGCGCTGCAGGCGCAGGCCGCGCCCCGCCTGCGCACCGTGTTTAATCTGACCGGCACGGTGCTGCACACCAACCTGGGCCGAGCCCTGCTGCCTGATACGGCGGTGGCGGCGGTGGTGCAGGCGCTGACGGCCCCGGCGAATCTGGAATTTGATCTGGCCACCGGCGGACGCGGCGACCGCGACGATCTGGTGAACGGCCTGCTGTGCGAACTGACCGGCGCCGAAGCCGCCACCGTAGTCAACAACAACGCCGCCGCCGTGCTGCTGACGCTGAACGCGCTGGCGCAGGACGCCGAGGTGATCGTCTCGCGCGGCGAGCTGGTCGAAATCGGCGGCGCCTTCCGCATTCCCGACATCATGGCGCGCGCGGGCGCCCGCCTGGTCGAGGTCGGCACCACCAACCGCACCCACGCGCGCGATTACGACGCCGCCATCACCGAGCGCACCGCGCTGCTGATGAAGGTGCACTGCAGCAATTACGCCATCACCGGATTCACCAAAAGCGTGCCGCAGGACGAGGTGGCCGCCATCGCCCACGCGCGCGGCCTGCCGCTGGCGGTCGATCTGGGCAGCGGCACGCTGGTCGATCTGTCGCAGTGGGGCCTTCCGCGCGAGCCCACGGTGCGCGAGACCGTGGCGCAGGGCGCTGACGTGGTCACCTTCAGCGGCGACAAACTGCTGGGCGGGCCGCAGGCCGGGCTGATCGTCGGCCGCAAAGACCTGATCGAGCGCATCAAGAAAAATCCGCTCAAGCGCGCACTGCGCGTGGGCAAGCTGACCCTCGCGGCGCTGGAACCCGTGCTGCGCCTCTACCTGGCGCCCGATCTGCTGCCCGAGCGCCTGACCACGCTGCGCCTGCTCACCCGCCCGCAGGAGCAGATGCGGGCGCAGGCGCTCGCGCTGTGCCAGACGCTGCAGCAGGCGCTGGGCGAGCGCTACACCGTGACGGCGGAGGGCCTCTTCAGCCAGATCGGCAGCGGCGCCCTGCCGGTGGATACCCTGCCCAGCTACGGCCTTGCGCTGCGTCCCGCTGCGGGACAGCGCCCGGGCCGCGCCCTGGCCGCGCTGGAAGGCGCACTGCGCGGCCTGCCGCGTCCGGTGATCGGACGCATCGCCAGCGACACGCTCTGGCTGGATCTGCGCTGTCTGGAGGCCGCCGATCAGCCCGCCTTCATCGCACAGCTGCACGGCCCGGCGGGCCTGGCCGAACGGCTGGCGCAGGGCTGAGAGCGCTTCGGCCATGATCATCGGCACCGCAGGCCACATCGACCACGGCAAGACCACGCTGGTGCGCGCCCTGACCGGCGTGGACACCGACCGGCTGAAGGAAGAAAAAGCGCGCGGCATCTCGATCGAGCTGGGCTACGCCTACACGCCGCTGCCCGGAGGCGACGGCCAGCCGGACGAGGTTCTGGGCTTCATCGACGTGCCCGGGCACGAAAAGTTCGTCCACACCATGGCCGCAGGCGCGGTCGGCATCGACCACGCGCTGCTGGTTGTGGCCGCCGACGATGGCGTGATGCCGCAGACGCGCGAGCACCTGGCCATCGTCCTGCTGCTTGGCGTGCGCACCGGCACGGTGGCGCTGACCAAGACGGATCGCGTCCCGCCCGAGCGCCTGGCGCAGGTGCAGCGCGACATCCACGCGCTGCTGGCCGACACGCCGCTGGACGCAGCGGCGCTGTTTGCCACAGCCGCCACACAGCCGGACGACGCGGGGACCGCTGCTTTGCGCGAACATCTGCACGCGCTGGCCCGTCAGGCGGCGGCGCGGCAGGACGGCGGCCTCTTCCGTCTGGCCGTGGACCGGGTTTTCACCCTGGCCGGACAGGGCACGGTGGTCACCGGCACGGTGTTCGCCGGACGCGCTGCCGTGGGCGATACGCTGCGCCATTCGGCCACCGGCCAGGCGGTGCGGGTGCGCAGCATCCACGCCCAGAACCGCGCCAGTGCGCTGGCCCGGGCGGGACAGCGCTGCGCGCTCAACCTGACGGGGCTGGACCGCGACGACATCCGGCGCGGCGACTGGATATTCACCGCGCAAGGCCCGCAGGCCTCGCGCCGCATCGACGTGCTGCTGACGCTGCTGCCGGATTCTCCTGATCTGGTCGCCTGGACGCCGCTGCATGTGCATCTGGGCACCGCCCATCACCTGGCCCACGCCGTGCCGCTGGACGGCGAGCGCCTGGCCGCAGGCGCCACGGCGCGCGTGCAGCTGGTGTTTGAGGCCGATGTGTTCGTCACCGCAGGCGAGCGCCTGATCTTGCGCAACGCGCAGGCCAGCCGCACCCTGGGCGGCGGCCCCGTGCTGGACCCGGATGCGCCCGCGCGCCGCCGCCGCAGCCCCGCCCGGCAGGCGGTGCTGGACGCGCTGCAGGCCCTGCTGGCTGCGCCGCCTGACCAGGCTCCCGACCCTTCCGCCCTGATCGCGCAGGCGCCGCACGGCCTGCTGCTCTCGCAGCTGGTGCGCCTGCTGGGCGTGCCTGAGGGCCAGATGCGTCTGGCGCCCGATCTGCTGCGCTGGCCGGCCGGGGCGGGCGATGCCCTGCTGCTGGCGCCGGGCGGCCTGGACCTGCTGCAGGCGCGGGTGCTGCAGGGGCTGGATCAGTTTCACGCCCGCAGCCCGGACGAGCCCGGCGTCAACGCCGCGCGCCTGCGCCGCATGACGCTGCCGGGTCTGATGCAGCCTGCGCACGACGCGCTGTGGCAGGGCCTGCTCGCGGCGCTGCTGGCGCAGCGGCAGGTGGCGCAGACGGGGCCCTGGCTGCACCGGCCCAGTCACAGCACTGAACTGTCGGCAGCCGAGACGCTGCTGGCCGAGCGCCTGCTGCCCGCGCTGCAGGCGGGCGGCTTTGATCCGCCCTGGGTGCGCGATCTGGCCCGCGATCACCGCGTGCCCGAGGACGCCGTCCGCCTGCTGCTGCGCAAGCTGGCGCGCCAGGGTAGACTCTTCCAGATTGTCAAGGACCTGTTTTACAGCGCTGAGGCCATCGCCGCGCTGGCCGCCCAGGTGGCGGTGCTGGCGCAGGCCGCACCGGACCACGCCGCGCAGGCGCGCGATTTCCGCGACGCCTGCGGTCTGGGCCGCAAACGCGCCATCCAGGTGCTGGAATTTTTTGACCGCGTGGGCTACACCCTGCGCGTCGGCGACGGACACCGGCTGCGGCCGGATGCCGCCTGGAGCGCCCGGCCTTGACGCCCGTCAGGCCGCGCCGCATCCAGACCCTACGGAGGGCAAACGCACCCGGTGGTGCGCCCGGGCTTCAAACCCGGTAGGGGGCGTCAGCCGCTCCCTGGCAGGTTCGACTCCTGCTGCCTTCCGCCACCGTCTTCCTCAGGCCATGCGCTGCGACTGGATCGCGTAAACGAAAGTCGCCGGATCGTAGCTGTTCAGGCGACGCTGCGCGGTTTCGCCCTGGGGATACATCAGGAAGGCCAGCGGAATGTCCAGCTGGCTGCCCGGCAGGCGCAGGTCTTCCGCCTGGTTGTAGCCCATCCAGTTCATTTCCCAGGCGCCAAACAGCCTGCGGCGTGCGTCCACCACGCGCGGGTTGTCGGCGGGCAGATTGCCGGGCGGCTCTTCGAGCATCACCTTGCGCACGTCGGCCGGATCGACCGGCACCCAGCCGTAGCCCTGGGCATAGAACTCGGCGCGGCAGTGCTGCGCGCGGGTGATGTCGCCGCTCTTGCCCAGGCTCTTGTAACCCAGTGCCGAGTCGTCCACGCGGATGCCGTAGACGTCGCGCGCGGGCACGCCGGTGGCGCGGGACAGGGCCACAAAAAGGCCGTTCAGGTCGGCGCACTTGCCGCCCAGGTTGCCGATGGTCAGCAGCGCTTCGGCATCGCCCGAACCGCAGCCGCGCACGCTGGCCTTGCGCTCGGTGTAGGTCACGATCCAATCGTAAATGGCCTTGGCTTTTTCGACGTCGGTGCGTGCGTTCGCGCGCGCGACGATGCCGCGTGCGGTGTCGCCGACGATGCCATCCAGCGGCTTGTTCTGGGTGGCGCGCAGCCAGGGCGCCAGCTCTTCAGCGCTGGCTTTGGCCAGCGTGGGCGCGGCGGACAGGTCAATCGCGCGATCGCGCAGCGCCACGCGCGTGGTCACGGTGAGCTGGCGCGGGGCTTTGTCGTCGGCCCACTCCGCGGCCAGCAGGCGGGTGCCATCTGTCGCGGTCAGGATTTTGGCCTGGCTGGCGCCTGGCGCGTCAAACTGGATGTCTTCCACGCGCTGGTAATCGCCCCGGGCGTCGGACAGCTGCTGCGCGGGCAGCGGCACCCAGACGCGGTCGGCGCCCACGTGCTGGCTCAGATCAACGTGGGTGGTGATCTCGTGGCGCTTCCAGGCCGATCCGGCAGTGGCGGGCGCTGCGTCGGGGGCCGGGCTGGCCCAGACCCGCGAGGGCAGTCCAGTCAGGAAGGCGCTGCCCAACAGCGGGGCGGCGGACAGGTTGAGAAAATGGCGGCGCTTCATCGGGGGCTCCAGAGGGTGCGGGATCAATGGGGGGAATGATAGGGCGATTCAGGGTGGGGTGGCCAGGCTGTGAGGGAGTCTGTACGCAGTGCTGGCGCCGCTGTTTCCTCGCTACGGCCAGATCTCGTGCTGTCTCTCCAGGGAAACTACCAATGAAAATTGAGAGAAGATCAAATAAAGTAAGACATCATACAACGCTAAAAAATAGCGAAATTTAAAGTTAATAAGCAGACTAGGAGACATACTATGTCACTGATCCCCGAAATCCGGTCCAGCGTGTTTGCAGCAGTGCTTGCTTTGGGCGTCACGTCCGCGATGGCTGCGCCCGTTTCACTCAACATCGTGGATGTGGCCGGGAATCTGGCCTTGACGCAAAAAGCCTTCGAGGCGTTCAGGGACAAGCATCCTGAACTGGTCTCCCGGATCACTTTCACCAATTCGCCTGCCCCCCAGCTTCCTGGCAAGCTCAAAGCCATGCAGGCCGCAGGCCGTGCTGATATCGATCTGGTGCTTACTGGCACTGACGCCCTCGCGGCAGGCATTCAGCAGGGGTTGTGGGAAAAATTGCTGCCTGAGCAAAATGCCAGTTTTCCCGGACTCATGGAAAAATATGCGGACGGGCCGAGAAAAATGCAGGAGCTGGCCAAAGGTCAAGCCATCGAGGTGACTTATATGCCAGCAGGACCTTTACTGGAGTACAACCCGGAAAAAGTCAAGGATGTTCCTAAAACACCTCAGGCCCTGCTGTCTTGGTGCAAGGCCAACCCCGGCCGGTTTCTGTATGCCCGTCCGGCAAACTCTGGTCCGGGGCGTACCTTTTTAATGGGACTCCCTTATGCATTGGGGGACAAGGATCCTCGTGACCCGATTAAAGGCTGGGATAAAACTTGGGCGTATCTCAAAGAGCTCAATAGTTGCATTGCCTACTATCCGGGCGGCACGACTGCAGTCATGAAAGAGCTGGGTGAAGGCTCACGGGATATGACGGTTTCAGTGACAGGCTGGGACATCAATCCGCGCGCCTTAGGTGTTGTTCCAGCGAACTTCAAGATTCAGAATTTTGACAGTTTTAGCTGGGTCAATGACGCGCACTACATGGCCATTCCCAAAGGCGTGCCCAAAGAAAAGCAGGAAGTGCTTTTCAAAATGATGAACTTCATGCTCGAACCTGCACAGCAGGCGATGACATTTGATGACGGTTATTTTTATCCAGGCCCAGCGGTGAAAGGTGTCACCATTGAGCAGGCTCCAGCCAAAAGTCAGGAAGTTGTTAAAAAATTTGGGCGTCCTGAGTACGCAAGGCTGTTTGCCAGCTTCCCACATGAAACACCTCTGGAAGCGCAGGCTATGGTGGCCGCTTTCCAGAAATGGGATCAAGAGATTGGTTCGACCAAATGACCGCACCAGCTTCTTTCGCGCAGTTGCGTTTGGAAAACGTATGCCAGAGCTTCTTGTCTCCGGAGGGGCGACGCGTCAACGCACTGAATAATCTGAACCTCACGATTCAGGGGGGGGAATTTATTGCGCTGCTGGGTCCCTCCGGCTGTGGTAAATCGACTGCGCTGAATTCACTGGCTGGGCTTATTCCACTGACGGGTGGTGGAATATGGCTAGACGACCGTAGAATTGATGTGCTACCGTCAGAGCAGCGGGGGTTCGGCATGGTCTTTCAGAGCTATGCGCTTTTTCCCCATATGACAGTGCTTGATAATGTGGGCTTTGGCCTTCGCATGCGTGGCGTGGACAGGTCTGAAATACGGCGCCGAGCTATGTTAGCTCTTGAGCTGGTTCAGTTGACTGGGCATGAAACCAAGCTGCCGGGCCAGTTGTCCGGAGGGCAGCAGCAGCGAGTTGCTATTGCCCGCGCAATTGTTATTGAGCCACCGCTCATTCTGATGGACGAGCCATTGTCCAATCTGGATACACGGCTGCGCATCGAGATGCGTGCTGAAATCCGGCGGATTCATACCCAACTAGGGCGGACCACAATCTATGTGACACATGATCAGGACGAAGCCCTGTCGATGGCTGATCGTATCGTGGTGATGAAGGAGGGAGTGGTTCAGCAAGTTGGTACGCCGGAAGAGGTTTACGAGCAGCCGACTAACCTGCATGTGGCCCGATTTATGGGATATCGCAATGTTTTGAAGGGAGAGCTCCAACTGACGAATGCAACTGGGCAAGTGGCGGTGCAGGTGGGTGGGCTCGTCTGGCAAGGCTCGGTTCCAAGAGGTCTGTCATTGCCTGAGAGAAGGGCTGTACATATTGCGCTACGCCCTGAGGATATTATTCCGGTTTCGGCTCAGGCCAACGGTGCGGTACCTGCGGAAGTGAAGGCCATGGAATACGGTGGACGCGAGTCACTTTTGAGTCTGAATACCGCATCTGGTCCTCTGTTTGCCCGAATGCAGGGGCACTACCATGTGGGCCAGCATTTGCATATTTCGGTGCCTTCAGCAAGAGCGCTTGTTTATTCCGAGGAGGGCTGACGTCATGAACGCTTCGGCTGCACGTCCCCCGACAGACCGCCGTGGCTGGCTGGTTGCCCCGGCTTTTACGGGCATCGTCTTACTGTTTGTTTACCCTTTTCTTTATGGGGTATACATTTCTTTTTCACCCATGGAGGGGGGCACGTTCTGGAGCAACTATCAACAATTTTTTGCTACACCGCGTCAACTCGGAACCATCTGGGTTACGCTAGAACTTGCTATTCCCGCAACGCTGATCAATGTAATAGGTGCGATTCCTATCGCTTATGCGTTGCGCCACAGCTCACGTTGGCAAAAGTGGGTGACAACAATCCTTGTGATTCCAGTGACGCTGGGCACGGTTCTGATTGCTAACGGAATGCTGGGGTACTTCTCCCCCCACGGTTGGTTCACTCAGTTCGTTCATTGGACAGGCATTTACAGCCAGGAAGTTCGTTTGACCCATAACTACTGGAGTGTTCTGATTTCTCTTGTGATTTCTGGGTTCCCATTTGCTTTTCTGCTGGTTCTTTCATATATCACGGGGATCGATCCCGTGTTGGCCCGCGCTGCAGGTACGCTCGGTGCAAACCCATGGCAGCAGTTTCGTACCATTTATCTGCCTTTACTGATGCCGGGTCTCACCATGGCGGCCAGCCTGTCCTTTGTTCAAGCCTTCTCGGTGTTCCCTTCCGCAGTTCTTCTGGGCGTGCCGGCAGGTGCTACACGGGTGATGTCGATTGCTGCGTCAGAAGCGGCTTTTGAGAATTATGATTACAGCATGGCTTCCGCAATTGCCATGATTATGGGCTGTGTACAGCTGGCTTCTGTTCTGTTGATTATGGCTTTGCGTAAACTATTTTACACGGGTCCGGTGACTGGGGGCAAAGGATGAACCATACTATGCGATCGCCTGTCATGCCTCGGTTGTGGAATGCGTTTCTTTGGGCTTTGATGGTTTTCTTTCTCATCAACGTCGTTTTGATGATATCCACCGTTTTGGTTAATTCATTGGCCACGAGGTGGTTTGATACCCTGCTGCCGCAGGGCTTCACCTTCGATTGGTATTCGCGGGCGTGGGATGAGTTTCAGCTTGGCCCTGTCATGAAAGTGACGTTTTATGTTGTCGCTGCCGTTGTACTTTTGGCTATTGCATTAGGAGTTCCTGCGGCTTATGCCTTGGCCCGCGTGGATTTTCCGGGCAAGCGGTGGATCGTTCTGGTTATTCTTTTGCCCATGATGATCCCGCCTGTTACTTACGGAATTCCCATGGCGACGGTAATGTATCAGTTTCATCTGGCGGGAACTTTATGGGGGGTCATTCTGGCCAACCTTGTACCTGCTTTGCCATTTGTTATTCTCGTCATGATGCCTTTTATCGAGCAGCTGGATCCTAATCTGGAGTCTGCTGCACGGATTTTTGGCGCTAATACGCGGCAGTATTTTCGTCATGTGTTGCTGCCACTGCTCATGCCGGGTATTCTGGCTGCAGGACTTCTGGTTCTGGTTCGTACGATAGGGTTGTTTGAGTTGACTTATTTTACGGCAGGGCCTGATACCCAGACTTTGGTGGTTGCTCTTTATTATGCGGTTTTTGCTCCGGGTGTGCGTGCATCGCAGTCTATCGATGCAATGGCCATCATTTATATGGGAGTGACTCTGATTTGGGTGGTCATCGCTTTGCAGTTCGTCAGTCCGACCCAACTGGTCAGCCGTGTCAAAGCTGCTCCCCGGTAATAATTCGGAAAGGTCTCCGAGTATGGCGCTGTCCCTGCGTGATCTCTATGTGCTTGACGCGCCGCTCTGTGCTCTTGGCGAGTCTCCTGTCTGGTCATCTGCCGAGCGCAGTCTATACTGGGTTGATATCCTGGGTATGAGGATTCATTGCTGGAGTGCTCTCGAAGGGCAGTCGCGTTTCTGGGATATGCCAGCAGCGCCAGGCAGTCTAGGGTTGGTTGACGGTGGAGGGCTGGTGGTGGCTTTGAAATCGGGCATTCATCGCTTTGATCCGCAGAATGGCAATCTCAGCCTGTTGACCCACCCTGAGGTTCATCGACCCGGAAACCGGTACAACGATGGAAAAGTTTCGCCCGACGGCCGCTTCTTTGTCGGCACCATGGATGATGCGCCGGACAAACAGCCTGTCGCATCCCTTTATGCGATCGGATCGGGGCATCATTACCGCTGGGTTAAGTCCGGTCTGAAGGTGTCTAATGGCTTGGCCTGGAGTCCTGATGGGCGCTGGATGTACCACTCTGATTCGCGCTGGGCCAAGGTCTGGCGCCATTCCTATGATGTTGAAACTGGCGCTGTTGGGCCTGCTCAGGAGTGGATCGATTATCTGCCTCAGTGGGGGCGGCCCGACGGTGCGGCAGTTGATGCGGAAGGCTGTTACTGGAGTTGCGGCGTCAGTGCGGGTCGGATCAACCGGTTTGATCCTGACGGGCGATTGATGGATTTCGGTGTGCTCCCTGTCAGTCACCCGACCATGCCCTGTTTTGGGGGTGACGGGGGCAAAACCCTGTTTATCACGACGCTGCGAGCTGAAGTCCCGCCAGATATCCTACCTGGAACGCCACTGGCCGGGGCTACTCTGGCGATGACGGTTGATGTGCCCGGTGTTCCTGTGTCTGCCTGGCGGCCTTGATATACAGATGAAAGTCAGTCAATGAGCATTATTGCGCTGTCAGGGGCAGAAGGTCAGATTGGGCAGATTTTGGCTGCGCGTCTGCCTTTGCTTGGGTACACGGTGAGGCCGGGAGTTTTCCGTGAATACAGCCTGCCTGAAGGTTTGCAGCCTTCGGCTGTGGGGGATCTGCGCGATGCTGCGGTTGTCGATACTTTACTGGAAGGTGTGCATGCCCTGATTCACTTGGCCGGAACCAGCGTCGAGCGGCCCCTGACCGAATTGATCGATAACAATCTGCTGGCTCTGGTCCAGATTTACGAAGGAGCGCGGCGGCATGGCGTGCGCCGCATCGTTTTTGCCAGCTCCAATCATGCTGTTGGGATGCATGGTGTGGGACGCTACCTACGGCCCGGCTGTGATTTTCGGCCTGATGGCTGGTATGGTCTGTCCAAAATGTGGGGCGAAGGCATTGGTCGTATGTATTGGGACAAGCATGGCGTTGAAACAGTGGCTGTCCGCATTGGTAGTTGCCTGGCACAGCCCACCGAATTCCGTCATCTGAGCACGTGGCTGTCACACGATGACTTCGTCCGGCTGATGGATTGTGCCGTGCAGGCGCCGGATGTGGGTTTTCAAGTGGTCTGGGGCATTTCCGCGAACACACGGTCTTACTGGGACAACAGCGAAGCAGCCAGAGCCATAGGCTATTGGCCTCAGGACAACGCCGAGACCTACGCCGCCGATCTGCTGCTGCAACCCAACCCGCTGGATCCGGTCGCCCAGCGCTATCAGGGGGGCAGTTTCGTCACCCAGGATATCCGGCCCTGATCCCACTTCGGCCGCCCTAAACTTGGGGGCACGAAGTGGGTTTTCTTTCCATTCTCCTCATTCCGCTGTTTTCAGAGTACCGTCCAGAAGATGGGTCGTGTGCGCCAGGGATACATCGCGCAGACTTTCCGGGAGCAGGTCCTGCGGAATGTCCTGGTAGCAGACCGGCCGCAAAAATCGGTTGATCGCACGAACACCCACCGAAGTGCTGCGTGAATCCGAGGTTGCAGGCCAGGGGCCACCGTGAACCATGGTGTGACAAACCTCGACCCCAGTCGGAAAACCATTCGCCAGGATGCGGCCCGCTTTGCGCTCCAGAATTGGCAGCAGCCGTGATGCCAGAGCATTATCCTGGGGTGTCTGCAGGTGCAGTGTTGCTGTCAGCTGCCCTTCGAGGCCGCGGGCGAGAGCCAGCATTTCGTCGACATCCTCGCAGGTCAGCAGCAGGGAGCATGGGCCAAACACCTCGGCACTCAGCGCTGGATTCCCGGCAAATGTGGCGGCATCAGCCAGCAGCAGGACTGGGCGAGCCTGACACGAGCCTTCTGCATCGTTGCCCTGCGCCAGCACAGTCACGCCGTCCTGGCTGCAAAGGCTGCTCACCCCTTTCACATAAGCGCCATGTATGCCCGCTGTCAGTTGGGTGGCTGCACTTTTGCTGTTCAGAATCTGCGCTGCTGAGGCACAGAAACGGTCCCAGTCTGCGCCGCGCAGACCCAGAACAACCCCCGGGTTGGTGCAGAACTGGCCTGCGCCCAAGATCAGGGACTCCACAAACGCCGCTCCCAGTGCGTCGGCACTGTGCTGCAGTGCTCCGGGTAGCATGAAGACCGGGTTGATGGCGCTCATTTCCGCGTAAACCGGAATCGGCTGCGGTCGGCTCTGAGCCAGGTTCAGCAGGGCGAGGCCGCCCTGGCGTGACCCGGTAAAGCCGACGGCCTGGATGGCCGGATGCTGCACCAGCGCTGCTCCCAGCCCATTGCCATTGCCCTGGAGCAGTGAGAAAACCCCCGTCGGCATGCCGCAGTCCCGGACTGCCCGCTGGATGGCCCGTCCCACGAGTTCCGAGGTGCCTGGATGCGCAGGATGCCCTTTGATCACTACAGGGCAGCCAGCCGCTAAGGCGGAGGCGGTGTCTCCGCCCGCCACCGAAAAGGCCAGTGGAAAGTTGCTGGCCCCAAAAACGGCCACAGGACCCAGCGGAATCTGGCGCAGTCGCAGGTCTGACCGCGGTGCAGGTGCACGCTGTGTCTGTGCCGGATCGACGGCCAGTGTCTGCCAGTCGCCATCACGCAATACGCGGGCAAACAACCTGAGCTGGCCCACAGTACGGCCGCGCTCTCCGGTGAGCCGCGCGGCCGGCAGCGCGGTTTCTACTTCGGCGCGCAGGGTCAGCTCTTCCCCCAGCTCGTCAATGTTGCTTGCGATGCATTCGAGAAATGCGGCCCGGTCCTGAATGGGGCGCTGACGATAATCATCAAAAGCCGCCTCGGCCATGTGGGCTGCTGTCGCAATCTGCGCCGCGCTGGCTTGGGAGAATCCTGGGCCGAAGTGCTGGCCTGTGGCTGGGTTGAACGCCTGAAAGCGGGGCTCAAGCCCATCCTGGCATTCGCATCCCAGCAGCTGCTGGCCGGTGAGGGTGCTCATTTGCGGTTCCTTGCTCATTCAGTCGAAATCTTTCATCAGGGTCGCCAGCATTTCGGTTTCTTCACCTGTGAGATCGGTGAGCGGTGTTCGCACCGGGCCGGCATCGTGCCCGGCGATTTTTGCCCCTGCCTTGACGATGCTCACTGCGTAGCCGGCGCAACGGTTGCGGATGCTGAGATAGGGCAGGAAGAAGCGATCGATCAGATCGTTGCACGTGTCCATATCACCGCTGGCCAGCGCCCGATAAAACCGCATCGCGGTGGCGGGAATGAAGTTGAAGACCGCCGATGAATACACCGGAACACCCAATGCCCGGTAAGCGGCTGCGTAAACCTCGGCGGTGGGCAGGCCTCCCAGATACGAGAAGCGGTCACCCAGACGGCGACGGATGGTGACCATGGCTTCGATGTCACCGACCCCGTCCTTGAACCCGATCAGGTTCGGGCAGCGTTCAGCCAGCTGTTCCAGAGCATCTGCCCCCAGGCGGGAATTCGCCCGGTTGTAAATGATGACCCCGATTTTGACGGAGCGGCAGACCTGCTCTGCGTGGTTGACGATCCCTTCCTGCGAGGCTTCGGTCAGGTAGTGCGGCATCAGCAGAATGCCTTGAGCACCCTGCCGTTCCGCCTCCTGCGCGTAAGAGATAGCCACCCGTGTGGGGCCGCCGGCTCCGGCAAGAATCGGCACTTTGCCTTGACAGGTGTCTGTGGCCGTCCGGATGACCCGGGCGTATTCCTGGGGGGCTAGCGAGAAGAATTCGCCCGTGCCACCGGCGGCGAACAGAGCCGTTGCGCCGTAAGGGGCCAGCCACTCCAGACGTTCGCGGTAGGTGTCCGGGCGGAATTCGCCCTGCGCGTCAAAGTCGGTAACGGGGAAGGACAGCAGGCCATCCGAAACGATGCTCTTGAGCTCTTGGGGTGTCATGGGATCTCCATTAAATTTTCGAGAAAGACATCATACAACATAATTTGTGCTCAACTGATACCAGGGAAACTACTGGTGTCAAAGCCCTAAAAATAACTTGATTTTGCAGTGATGTATGACATAGTATGACATTTCGTGATTAAACACAATGCCGATGCCGCTGCAACACGGCAAGGTTTGGAGATCCTGAATGACGTCAATCAATGCCGTGCAGCGCCTGGCTGGGCAGGCCGCCTCCAGCAACGGAGGGCAGCCGACCCGAACCCGCTTCTGGATCGTGGCCATGCTCTTTTTGGTCACTTCCATCAATTACGGGGACAGGGCCACGCTGTCGATTGCAGGCCCATCCATGGCCCACGACATGGAGCTGGGATCTGTGGGCATGGGTTACGTTTTTTCGGCCTTCTCGTGGGCTTATGTTCTCGGGCAGATCCCGGGGGGGTGGCTGCTGGACCGGTTCGGATCGCGTCGAGTTTATTTTTGGAGCATCTTCACATGGTCGGGATTCACACTGCTGCAGGGCTTCATCGGTAATGTCGGCGATCTTTCGACAGCGATTGTCATGCTGTTTCTTTTGCGTTTCATGGTTGGGCTGGCTGAAGCTCCCTCATTCCCAGGTAATAGCCGCATTGTTACGGCTTGGTTTCCTGCGCAGGAGCGCGGTACCGCTGCCTCCATTTTCAATTCTGCACAATACTTTGCGACAGTGATTTTCTCGCCTGTCATGGCTTGGCTGGTTCATGCCATGGGCTGGCAGCATGTTTTCTTCTTTATGGGGGGAGTCGGACTTATTGTGAGTTTTGTCTGGCTGAAAGTCATCCATTCGCCAGCAGATCATCCGCGAATCAATGCCGCTGAACTGCGCTACATTGAGGCGGGCGGGGGATTGGTTCACTTGGATCAAGGTGCAGCCAGATCCGCATCCCAGCGCATCAACTTTGACCATGTTCGACAGCTACTCCGGTCCCGAATGATGGTTGGAATCTATCTTGCACAGTACTGCATCAACGCTCTATCGTACTTTTTTATCACATGGTTCCCGGTTTACCTGGTCAAGCAGCGTGGGATGTCAATCATGGAGGCTGGATTTCTGGCCTCGATTCCTGCCATCTGTGGTTTTGCCGGCGGTGTTTTGGGCGGAATGATTTCGGATGCTCTGCTGCGCCGATCGGGTTCGCTAACCTTTGCCCGGAAGATGCCGATTATTGGCGGAATGCTACTGTCCATGGTCATGGTGCTGTGCAATTACACAGACTCGCAGATTCTTGTGGTCACTTTCATGGCTTTGGCCTTCTTTGGAAAAGGGGTTGGTGCGCTGGGATGGGCGGTAATGGCTGATGTGGCTCCCCGTGAAATCAGTGGCTTGAGTGGAGGGCTTTTTAATATGTTCGGTAATCTGTCCGGTATCGTGACGCCTATTGTCATTGGCTATATTGTTGCCGGATCCGGATCATTCAATGGCGCCTTGATCTATGTGGTGGTTCACGCATTCATTGCTGCTGCAGCGTATCTATTGATGGTCGGTAAAATCGAGCGTATTCAGTTGGCTTCTGGTTTGAAAGGTTGATTATGAATCAACGTGCGAATGACCCCATTATCCTGAAGATTCACAATGATGATAATGTTGCGATTGTCGCCAATGACGGGGGCCTGCCGTCCGGCACAGTCATTAAGCCCGGACTGGTTTTGCAGGATGGTGTCCCGCAAGGGCATAAATTTACGCTGGTTCCGGTTGCGCAAGGTGAGGCGGTAGTCCGGTATGGTGTCGCCATTGGCTACGCCACTGAAAACTTGACAACTGGCTGCTGGGTGAAAGACAGCCTGATGAGCATGCCTTCACCGCCGGAACTGGAACGACTTCCATCCGGAGGGCGCTGCCGGGGTATTCCTGCGCCATTGTCTGGATATACCTTTGAGGGGTATCGAAATACCGATGGCTCTGTTGGTACAAGGAATATTCTGGCGATCAGCACCACAGTTCAGTGCGTGGCTGGGGTAGTTGAACATGCGCTATCGCGTATCCGCAGTGAACTTCTCCCGCTTTATCCCCACGTGGATGACGTGGTCGCAATTGAGCACACTTATGGCTGCGGAGTTGCTATTGATGCACCAGGTGCGGATATACCGATTCGCACTCTACGCAATATCGTATTGAATCCGAATTTTGGCGGTGAAGTTCTGCTGATCAGCTTGGGCTGTGAAAAACTACAGCCAGACCGGCTTTTACCCGCAGGGGCGATTCCTGTCGCTAGCGATAGCCGTGTGGTTCTGCAGGACGACTGTCATATCGGATTTGAGGCCATGATAGAGCATATTCTTCTTCTGGCTCGCGAAAAGCTGGAGCGACTCAACCGGCGCCGCCGTGTCACCTGTCCGGCTTCTGATCTGGTGGTTGGGGTGCAGTGTGGAGGGAGTGATGCATTTTCAGGTATTACAGCAAACCCTGCTGTCGGGTATGTCAGTGACCTGATCGTCCGTTCCGGTGGAACCGTAATGTTTTCCGAAGTCACCGAGGTGCGTGATGGCATTGCACAGTTGCTCGCACGGGCGGCAACACCGGAAGTGGCGCAGGCTTTGCGGCATGAGATGGCTTGGTATGACACTTATCTTCAGCGGGGTGGTGTTGATCGAAGTGCCAATACGACACCGGGCAACAAAAAGGGTGGGCTGAATAATATTGTTGAGAAGGCGATGGGATCCATCGTTAAGTCAGGGGTTAGTGATATTGTGGGTGTGGTTTCCCCAGGTGAGAAGGTCACTGTGCGGGGGTTGAATTACACCGCAACACCGGCGAGTGACTTCATCTGTGGCACGCTGCAAATGGCCGCTGGAATGAATATTCATGTCTTCACGACGGGCCGCGGAACGCCGTATGGACTAGCGGCAGTGCCGGTGGTCAAAGTGGCTACGCGATCCGATCTGGCCAGACGTTGGCATGATCTGATGGATGTCAATGCGGGAACAATTGCCACAGGAGAGAAAACAGTTGAGGAAGTGGGTTGGGAAATGTTCCACTTTCTGCTTGATGTTGCCAGCGGACGTCGAAAAACTTGGGCTGAACACTGGAAGATTCACAATGCACTGGCGCTGTTTAATCCGGCGCCAGTGACCTGACAGATATTTTCAGATTAAGGAGCGGCATGCTTCATTCATCCCCCACGATTGTCTCCATGCGCGTCATACCGGTGGCGGGGCATGACAGCATGCTGCTCAACATTGGCGGCGCGCATGGGCCCTTCTTTACACGCAATATTGTGGTTCTAACGGACAGTGCAGGCCATACCGGTCTGGGCGAGGCGCCTGGTGGCGCGGTCATCGAAAAAGCCATGTGTCAGGCTGAGCCGCTACTGATCGGACAGCCTATCGCGCGGGTCAAGCGTCTGGTCCAGCAGATACATGGTCACCACCAGCAGTCCGATTTTGCGACGCTGGGTGGTGGGGCGTGGACGTTTCAGCTCAAGGTCAACGCCGTGGCAGCGATTGAGGCTGCCCTGCTCGATCTGCTGGGACAACATCTGGGCGTTCCCGTTGTCGATCTGCTGGGGCCGGGACGCCAGCGGGACGAGGTTGAGGTCCTGGCTTACCTGTTCTTCGTAGGGGACCGTACGCGGACCCCCCTGCCTTACCTGGCGCACAGCCCTGGAAATCATGACTGGTATCGTCTGCGCCACCAGTCGGCGTTGACACCCGATGATATCGTTCGCCATGCGCAGGCGGTTGTCGACCGGTATGGTTTTCGTGCATTCAAACTCAAGGGCGGCGTTCTGCCGGGCGAGCAGGAGATTCAGGCCGTTCGTGCGCTGTCCGCCTGTTTTCCCGGTGCGCATATCACGCTGGATCCCAATGGTGCATGGAGCTTGTGCGAAGCCATTGGGCTTTGTCGGGGACAACGCGATGTCCTGGCTTATGCCGAAGACCCTTGCGGTGCCGAGGAGGGCTACAGCGGTCGTGAGGTCATGGCTGAATTCCGCCGGGCCACGGGGCTGCGTGTCGCGACCAACATGATCGCTACCAACTGGCGCGAGATGGCGCACGCCACTTTGCTGGGAGCGGTGGATATTCCGTTGGCTGACCCGCACTTTTGGACGCTGGACGGTGCAGTACGCATGGCGCAGCTTTGTGACGACTGGGGGCTGAGCTGGGGTAGCCATTCAAACAATCATTTTGATATTTCGCTGTCCATGTTTGCTCATGTGGGTGCAGCGGCTCCGGGGCGACCGACGGCCTTGGACACCCACTGGATCTGGCAGGAAGGTCAGCATCTGACCCGCAATCCGCTGCAGATCAGTCAGGGGCGCCTTGCTGTGACCGATGCACCAGGCTTGGGGCTGGAGCCAGACTGGGAGCGCATCGAGGCGGCGAATGCCCTGCACCGGATTCTGGGCGACGGTGCGCGCGATGACGCTGCGGCCATGCGCTTCCTGATACCCGGATGGCAGTTTGACCGACGCAAACCCGCGATGGTTCGCTGACTTGCCGACACAGTGTTGCAGGCGGCTTTGATTGATGGTTTTTGACAAGAGGACTTAATATGGCTCTATCCAGTATTCCCACGATCGTTTCGATGCGCGTTATCCCTGTTGCTGGCCGTGACGCCATGCTGATGAATCTGAGTGGTGCGCATAGCCCTTATTTCACTCGAAATATTGTGATCCTGACAGACAGTGCAGGGCATACCGGTCTGGGTGAAGTCCCGGGGGGTGAAAAAATCACGCATGCACTTGAGCAGTCTGTACCCCACCTGCTAGGGCAGCCGATTTCAATTTATAAAAAACTACTTCAGGATGTTCATGTTGATCTCGGACAGGACGCTCCCTCGGCACGGGGCCTGCAAACTTTTGATCTGCGCGTCAGCATTCATGCGATTACCGCCCTTGAGGCGGCGCTGCTTGATTTGATGGGGCAGTTTCTGGGTGTGTCTGTGGCGCAGCTGCTGGGTGACGGACAGGTGCGCAGCGCTGTCGAGGTTCTGGGTTACCTGTTTTATGTGGGAGACAGTCGCCAGACCGGACTGGACTATCAGCCGTTTGATGGCCAAAGCGACAAGTGGCACAGTCTGCGTCATCAAATGGCGATGACACCTGAGGCGGTAGCGGATCTGGCCAGCGCCGCTTATGAGGTTTATGGGTTCAATGATTTCAAGCTGAAAGGTGGCGTCCTGCGGGGTGAAGAGGAAATTGCTGCTATTGAAGCGATTGCAAAGCGTTTCCCGAAGGCTAGGCTCACCCTGGATCCCAATGGTGCATGGAGTCTGCAAGAGGCCATTGCCCTGTGCAGGAACAGGCATGATTTGCTGGCTTATGCAGAGGATCCTTGTGGCGCAGAGCAGGGCTACAGCGGCCGCGAGGTGATGGCCGAATTTCGGCGGGCGACTGGCCTGCCCACAGCGACCAATATGATTGCTACAGACTGGCGGCAGATGGCCCATGCCATCCAGCTTCAGTCTGTGGATATTCCGTTGGCAGACCCTCATTTCTGGACATTGTCGGGATCGGTTCGAGTGGCTCAGCTATGCCACATGTTCGGTCTGACCTGGGGTAGCCATTCCAATAACCACTTTGATATTTCGCTCGCCATGTTCACCCATGTGGCCGCCGCTGCACCCGGTCGGGTCACGGCGATTGATACCCACTGGATCTGGCAGGAAGGCACAGAGCGGCTGACACAGGAGCCGCTGCAGATTCGGGGTGGCCTGCTGCATGTGCCTGATAAGCCCGGGCTGGGTATAGAGCCTGATATAGAGCGCATTGAGGCAGCGCACCAGCTCTACAAAAACAGGGCACTGGGCGCTAGAGATGATGCCGCAGCCATGCAGTTTCTGATACCCGGCTGGACTTTTGATCCCAAGAAACCGGCTATGGTCCGTTGACAACCACGCCAAAGGCAGAGTTGGCTCAGCCGATCTGCTCCGGCAGAGCCTGCTCCTGTGCTTTACGCAGCCGCTCACGGCTATTGCCCAGGTGGGTTCGCATCGCTGCCCGTGCTCCTTCCGGATCCTGACGGGAAATGGCGTCAACAATCGACAGGTGCTCTTCATGAATTTTCTGAAGATAACTGGCCTGATTGTTATGCTGGCTCCAAGGCATTGGTCCCAGGCGCCGTCTGGGGATCAGTGCCTGACTGAGCTGGAGCAGGATATCATGAAAGTAATGATTGCCTGTGGCTTTGGCAATACTCAGGTGAAAGTCAATATCTGCGGTTGATGTATCCGTGCCCGCAGAAATACAGCTCCCAAAGTCCTGTGCTGCCTGGTGAATTCGGGCCAAGTCATCCCGGCTGCGTCGCTGGGCTGCCAAGCCAGCAGTTTCGCTTTCCAGGCTGATCCGCAGTTCTAGAATGGCAATAACATCGCGTAAAGTATTAAGCTGGCTGGTTCCGACTCGTACAGAGACCCCAGCTTCAGGAGAAAGTATAAACGTTCCTATGCCGTGCTTTGTCTGAGCCAGGCCATGGGCCTGCAGCCGGGAAATGGCCTCGCGTATGACAGTCCGGCTGACGCCGTATTCTTCAATCAGCAGGTTTTCTTTGGGTAATTTGGCGCCCGCCACATAAATTCCGTCGCTGATTTTCTGCGAAATAGCGGCAACCACTTCATCGGTCAGACTCCGGGTTTTTCTTTTTGAAAGAGGGGTGGCAGGCATATGGGTGTTAAAATTTTTAAAAGAGGAATATACGGTCATCATACAAGTTGTTGTGTCGCTCTGTCCATCTGCGGCAGGAGAAAATGTAGGAATGAACTGACTTGGTTTTGTGATGTGATGGTGCCGACTGTGTGGTCTTTTCGGTGAGCAGTCGAACTCTTATGCATTTCCCCCAGCCCGCCACCGGTACACCGTCTGGCGGCTGATTCCGAGCTGGCGGGCGGCGGCGGAGACATTGCCCCGGGCGTTTTCCAGCGCGCGGGCCATGACCTGGTCGGACAGCTCGCGCAAGGTGCGCGGCGAAGCGCTGGCGGCGGCGTGGACGTGCTCGCTGCCGGGCGGCGGGTGCGGGGCTGCGCTGTCGGGCTGGGCCAGGGCCTCGTCCAGCCAAGCGGGCGGCAGGTGGTGCAGGTCCAGAAGGGGTTCGTGCGCATCGCGCAGCGCCAGCGCGGCGGCCAGCACGCTGCGCATCTGGCGCACATTGCCCGGCCAGGGGTGGCGCTGCAGGGCGGACTGCAGCGCGGGAGACAGCCCGACGCTGGTCTCGCCTTGGGCTTCTTCCCCGGCTTCGGCCTGAAGCTGGGCGACCAGGCTGTGCGCCAGCGCGATGCGGTCGCTGCGCTGACGCAGCGCGGGCAGCGTCAGCGTGACGCCCTGGATGCGGTAGTAAAGATCTTCGCGGAAACGCCCCTGCGCCACCTCGCGCTGCAGATCGCGGTGGCTGGCGCACAACAGGGTGAAATCCACCCGCACCGCTGCGCCGCTGCCCAGCGGCTGCACCTCGCGGTCCTGCAGCACGCGCAGCAGGCGGGCCTGCAGGGCCAGCGGCATGTCGCCGATCTCATCCAGGAAGAGCGTGCCGCCGTGCGCCTGGCGGATGCGGCCGGTCGCGCCCTGGCGGCTGGCACCGGTGTAGGCGCCGCCGGTGTAGCCAAAGAGCTCGGCCTCGATCAGCCCCTCGGGCAGCGCCGCGCAGTGGATGGGCACAAAAGGCCCGGCCGCGCGCGGCGAGACAGCGTGCAGCGCGCGCGCAAACACCTCTTTGCCCACGCCCGATTCGCCCGCGATCAGCAGCGGCACTTGCCGCGCGATCAGGCGGCGACCCTGGCGGGCGGCTTCGCGCCAGGCGGCGTCGCCACTGTCCAGCACGGCCAGCGCATCGGGGGGATGGGCCGGGGCGGTTGGCGCAGGCGGGGCGCTGGCGCGCGACGTCGCCTGGGCCGAGGCGGCGTGCAGCGGCGGCTCGCAGGCTGGGGCGTGGACGCGAACGAACAGGCGCTCCGGCCGGTGCAGCGCCTCACCCGCTGCGCTGCTGGGCGCGAGCTGCCGGGGCTGGCCGCCACGCGCCAGGGCGATCAGATCGCCGATGCGCGCCTCCAGAACGCGGTCCAGCGCCAGTCCGCCGATGTCGCGCTGCTGCAGGCCCAGCAGCGCCAGCGCGCGGCGGTTGGCGCCGACGATCCAGCCATCGGGCGATACCGCCAGCAGCGCCTGATCCACCGAATCCAGGCCCTCTGACGTGGGGTGCAGCTGCAGCAGCAGGTGCGGGCTGGCTCCGGCGCGCATCAGGCTGTTCTCGATCAGGCCCGCGGCCAGGGTCACCAGACCCAGGCTGTGCGGCAGGCGTCCGCGCGGATCGCCCGAAATGTCCAGAATGCCCAGCAGTTCGCCCGTGGGCGAGGCGATGGGCGCAGCGGCGCAGGTCAGGCAGGCGTGGCGGTCCAGGTAGTGTTCAGCGCCGTGGATTTCCACCGCCTGGCTTTCGGCCAGCGCCGTGCCGATGGCGTTGGTGCCGCGCCAGGATTCGTGCCAGGACGCGCCGGGCAGCAGGGCCACGCGCTCGGCCTTGCTGGCGAAGGCGGTGCTGCCGCGCGTGTGCATGAGCACGCCCAGCGGATCGGCCAGCACGACCAGGCTCTGGCCGACCTGACCCATCAGGTGGTCCATGACCGGCAGGGCGTGGCGGATCATGTCGTGGTGGCGGCTGCGCAGGCGCTGCAGCTCGGGGCCGCTGGCGTTGTCGGGCGGCGCCAGGCGGCCCATGGGGCTCAGGCCCGCATCGAGCGAGCGGCGCCACGAGCGCAGCAGCTCCGGCGTGAGGCCGGGCATGCTCGGCGCGTCGGCGCTGAGCTGCGGGGACGCACCGTGGTCCAGCCACTGCCGCCGCCACTGGCGCAGCGGGCCGGATGACGCAAGGGATGCACGCATCGCTGTCTCCTGCAGGCCATCTGTCGCAGCCTGTTCGGACCAGTGTAGTGGCAGACCACAAACCCCCCACCGCAACGGGACTGGCGCAGTGGCAACTGTCACAGAAAGTGACACCCGGCCGGACACCCGGCCCGGCCGCTGTTGCGCCCTGTGACAGTTACGCCCCGCTTCGCAGCCGCCGCACAGGGCAGGGCTGCGCTGGCACGGCCCTTGCAATGATTCTGCATGGGCAGGCCGCTGCCCCCAGACTGCCACTGAGCACAACAGACCATAACCCCCGGAGACCCACCATGATCTACGCCGCACCCGGCTCGGCCGACGCCAAAATCCAGTACCAGGCCCGCTACGACAACTTCATCGGCGGCCAGTGGCGTGCGCCGGTCAAAGGCCAGTACTTTGATGTGATCACGCCCATCACCGGCAAGCCTTACACCCAGGCCGCGCGCTCGACCGCGGAGGACATCGAGCTGGCGCTGGACGCCGCCCACGCCGCCGCCGACGGCTGGGGCAAGACGCCACCCGCCGTGCGGGCCAATATCCTGCTGAAGATCGCCGACCGCATCGACGCCCACCTGGAGCGCCTGGCCTACGCCGAAACCGTGGACAACGGCAAGCCGATCCGCGAAACCCTGAACGCCGACATCCCGCTGACCAGCGATCACTTCCGCTACTTCGCGGGCTGCGTGCGGGCGCAGGAAGGCGCGCTGTCCGACATCGACGGCGACACCGTGGCTTACCATTTTCACGAACCGCTGGGCGTGGTCGGCCAGATCATCCCGTGGAACTTCCCCATCCTGATGGCGGCCTGGAAGCTGGCCCCGGCGCTGGGTGCGGGCAACTGCGTGGTGCTCAAGCCCGCCGAGCAGACGCCCATCAGCCTGCTGATCCTGATCGAGCTGATCGCCGATCTGCTGCCGCCTGGCGTCCTGAACGTGGTCAACGGCTATGGCCGCGAGGCGGGTTTCCCGCTGGCGACCAGCAAGCGCATCGCCAAGATCGCCTTCACCGGATCGACCAGCACCGGCCGCGTCATCGCACAGGCCGCCGCCAACAACCTGATCCCGGCCACGCTGGAGCTGGGCGGCAAATCGCCCAACGTCTTCTTCGCCGACATCATGGAGCGCGACGACGGCTTCCTGGACAAGGCCGTCGAAGGCCTGGTGCTGTTCGCCTTCAACCAGGGCGAAGTCTGCACCTGCCCCAGCCGCGCGCTGATCCACGAATCGATCTACGACGGGTTCATGGCGCGCTGCCTCAAGCGCATCGCCGCCATCACCCAGGGCAACCCGCTGGACGCATCCACCATGATCGGCGCGCAGGCCTCGCAGGAGCAGCTGACCAAAATCACCTCCTACCTGGAACTGGGCCGCCAGGAAGGCGCCGAGCTGCTGATCGGCGGCGAGCGCGCCCTGCTGCCGGGCGATCTGGCGGGCGGCTATTACGTGCAGCCCACGGTCTTCAAAGGGCACAACAAAATGCGCCTCTTCCAGGAAGAAATCTTCGGCCCCGTGCTGGCCGTGACCACTTTCAAGGACGAGGCCGAAGCGCTGGCCATCGCCAATGACACGCTGTACGGCCTGGGCGCGGGCGTGTGGAGCCGCAACGGCAACGTCGCCTACCGCATGGGCCGCTCCATCAAGGCCGGCCGCGTGTGGACCAACTGCTACCACGCCTACCCGGCGCACGCGGCGTTTGGCGGCTACAAGGAATCGGGCATCGGCCGCGAGACGCACAAGGTCATGCTCGACCATTACCAGCAGACCAAAAACCTGCTGGTCAGCTACAGCGAGAACAAGCTGGGCTTCTTCTGACCGCCTGCCGCCCGACCGCCCGATCGCCCCAAAGCCTGAAAGGAGACCGCCATGGTGGACCGCGTCATTGCGACCGAGGCTGCGCTGCAGCTCATTGCCGAACTGCACCGGGAGCATGGCGCGCTGATGTTCCACCAGTCGGGCGGCTGCTGCGACAACAGCGCCGCCAACTGCTACCTGCCCACCGACCTGACCATAGGTCCGCAGGACGTCCTGCTGGGCCACGTCGGCGGGATGCCGTTTTACATCGGCAAACTGCAGTACGACTACTGGAAGCACACCCAGCTGATCCTGGATGTGATCGACGGCCATGGCGGCACGTTCTCGCTGGAAGGCAGCACGGGCAAGGCCTTTCACACGCGCTCGCGCCTTTTCACCGATGAGGAATGGGCGAGCGTGCGCGATCAGGTCGAGCGGGACCTGGCCTGATCGCTATCGGGCGCTGATTGCGCCACAGCCTGGCGCTCGAAGCGGTTGCCCGCGTGCGCGCCCTGCCCGCGCCACCAGGACACCAGGCTGGCCAACGGATAGGCCACAAAGAAGAAAATCCCCAGCCGCTCGTACTGGCGCACGTGCACACGCTCGTGCGCGCGCAGCACGGCCAGCAGCTCGTGGCTCTGCCCCAGGATCACATGGCCGAAGGTGATGCCGCCAAAGCGCAGCCGGTGCACCCAGCGCGGCAGCTCGTACTGGCGGGCACGCAATGCGATCTCCAGCGTCGGCCCGACGCGCCGCACACTGCCGCCCAGCGCCAGCAGCGGCAGGCCCAGCACCAGGCCCACCGCGCTGCAGGGCAGGGGCCAGAGGATGCGCCATAAAGCAGGAATGGGGTTCATGGGAGAAAGCATAGCGCGGGATAATGGATTGCCTGAGGATCACCATGACCACCACCGTCCACCGCATCGCCAGCACCGACCCGGTTCTGGTCCAGCTGATTGAATCCAGCCGCGTTCCAGCGGGTTTTCCCTCGCCTGCGGCCGACTTTGACGTGCGCCCCATCGAGTTGCGCGATCTGCTGACCGATCACCCCGAGGCGACCTTCTTTCTGCGCGTGTCGGGACGGTCGATGGAGGGCGCGGGCATTTTCGACGGCGATGTCGTCGTCGTGGACCGATCACTGGACGCGCAGCACGGCGACGTGGTCGTCGCCATCCTGGACGGCGAACTCACCGTGAAACGCCTGCACCAGCGCGACGGCGTGCTGCGCCTGGAGGCACACGGCAGCGAAGGCCCCAGTTTCGAGCCGCAGGAGGGCTCGGAGTGGCGGCTGTGGGGCGTCGTCGTGACCAGCCTGCGCCCGCACCGCGCGGGCCGTTTGAGGAGCCTGTGATGTTCGCGCTGGTCGATGCCAACAACTTTTACGTCTCGTGCGAGCGCGTTTTCCACCCGCGCCTGGAAGGCCGGGCGGTGGTTGTGCTGTCCAACAACGACGGCTGCGCCATTTCGCGCTCCGACGAGGCCAAGGCGCTGGGCGTGCGCATGGGCCAGCCCATGCACGAGCTGCGCGACCTGGAGCGCCGGGGCGATCTGGTCGCGCTGTCGGCCAATTTCGAGCTGTACGGCGATCTCAGCCACCGCCTGATGACCGTGCTGGGCGACATGGCGCCCGGGCAGGAAATCTACAGCATCGACGAGACTTTCCTGGATGTCAGCGGCCTGGCGGACCGCCCCGCGCTGGGTCTGGCGATGCAGCAGCGGGCGCAGCGCTGGACCGGTCTGCCGGTCTGCATCGGTTTCGGGCCGACCAAGACGCTGGCCAAGCTGGCCAACCACATTGCCAAAAGCGCCGCGCGCAAGCCCGGCAGCTATCCTGCCAAACTGGCCGGCGTGTGCGACATGGCGGCGCAGAGCCCGCGCCAGCAGGCCATCCTGCTGGACGCCACGCCGGTGGCCGAGGTCTGGGGCGTGGGCCGTCGCCTGGCGCCGCAGATGGAAGCGCTGGGGCTGCGCACGGCGCTGGATCTGGCCCGCGCCGACGCGGGCGTGCTGCGCAAGCGTTTCAGCATCGTGCTGGTGCGCACCGCCCGCGAGCTGGCGGGCGAGCCCTGCCTGCCGCTGGAAGACGCGCCGCCGCCCACCCAGCAGGTGATGTTCAGCCGCAGCTTTGGCCAGGCCGTGACCGACAAGGCCGTCATGGCCGAAGCGCTGATGGCCTTCACCGCCAGCGCTGCGACGCGGCTGCGTGCGCAGGGCCTGTTCTGCAGCGCCGTGCACGTGATGATGCGCACCAGCCCTTTCCGCCCGAACGATGCGCAGTACCGCGCCGCGCTGACCGTGCCGCTGGACCCGACCGACAGCAGCCCGCGCCTGGCGGGCGCCGCGCTGGCCGCGCTCGATGCGCTGTGGCGTCCCGGCTTCGACTACCGCAAGGCGGGCGTGATGCTGCTCGACTTGCGCCCTGCCCAGGCGCCTGCGCAGGCCGACCTGTTCGCGCCGCCGCCCCAGCCGCCCAGCGCGGCCATGGCCGCCATCGACGCCATCAACCGCCGCTTCGGCCGCGACACTGTCACCCTGGGCCGCACCACCACAGGCGAGGTCCGCGACTGGCAGATGAAACAGGCCCGCCGCTCGCCGCGCTACACCACGCGTCTGGATGAGCTGCGGGTGGTGGGCGGTGATGCAGAGCAATCTGCAACCGTAAACAAGGGATTAGCCCAGGCGTTCAGACCCTGAGAAGCGCATCCTGTCGGCGCATTTTGTGGGGGTTCACTTCCGGGACGGGGTGGGCTAGCGCGCAAAAATTGCATCAAACGTCCCGCCATCCACAAAATGCGTCCGGCTGGCCTTGTCCCAGCCGCCGAAGGCCTGATCGATGGTGAACAGGTTCAGCCTGGGCAGCTGTGCGGCGTACCTGGCCTGTGCCTTGGCCGAGATCGGGCGGTAGAAGTTTTTGCCGATGATGTCCTGCCCCTCGTCGCTGTAGAGGTATTCCAGGTAGGCGGTGGCGACGGCGCGCGTGCCTTTTTTGTCCACGTTGCGGTCAACCACCGTCACCGCCGGTTCGGCCAGGATGGACAGCGAGGGGTAGACGATGTCGAA
Organism: Amphibiibacter pelophylacis; assembly: GCF_037688875.1. Classification (NCBI taxonomy): domain Bacteria; kingdom Pseudomonadati; phylum Pseudomonadota; class Betaproteobacteria; order Burkholderiales; family Sphaerotilaceae; genus Amphibiibacter; species Amphibiibacter pelophylacis. Next base: position 97,051 of record NZ_JAWDIE010000007.1, on the reverse strand, counting down.
CTTCTGCCCGGCCTCCTTGTCCAGCAGCCAGGCCTCGTTTTCCCACGCGATCAGCACGTCACCCTGGCCACGCTGGCCAAAGCTGATGGCTGAGCCGCGCGCGCCGGCGTCCAGTACCGGCACGTTGCGATAAAGCCTGCGCACGAAATCGCGCGCCTTGTCCTCGCCGCCGTACTTGCGCTTGGCGTACTCCCAGGCGGCCAGGTAGTTCCAGCGCGCACCGCCCGAGGTTTTGGGGTTGGGCGTGATGACCTTGATGTCCGGTCGGACCAGGTCGTCCCAGTCCTTGATGCCTTTGGGATTGCCCTGGCGCACCACCAGCACGATGGTCGATGTGTAGGGCGAGCTGTTGTGCGGCAGGCGCTTTTGCCAGTCCGGCGGGATGAGCTTGCCGATGCGGGCCAGCTCGTCGGTGTCACCGGCCAGCGCCAGCGTGGCGACGTCGGCGTCCAGCCCGTCCAGGATGGATCGCGCCTGCTTGCCCGACCCGCCATGCGACTGGCGCACGCTCACGTCCTGGCCGGTTCTGGCCTTCCACTGGCGGGCGAAGGCCTTGTTGAATTCGTCGTAAAGCTCGCGCGTCGGGTCATAGGACACATTGAGCAGCGTCACCGGCGCGGGCTGCGCCTGCGCGCTCAAAGCGGGCAGGCCGGTGACGGCCAGCGTGGCCGCAAGGGTGACAAGACGGGTTACGGCGCGGTGAAACTGGCGGCGGTTGGTCATGGCGGCGATCCAGAATGTGAGTGGTTGCACAAGCGAATCTGCATTCTGGATGCGCCGAATGAAAACTAAAAGAAATAGTTTTTCATTTGTAAATGACATTTTGGCATTAACGACGGCCTTGCTGCAGCTTGGCAAACGCCGCCGCCATGGCGCTTTGCGGCGCGGCTTCGCGAGGGCGGCTGGCCGGGGCGCGGTCAGAGCTGCGTGGCCCCCGGCTGTCCGGGCCCCGGCCTTCCGGGCGCTCGCCGCTGCGTGGTCCGGACTGGCGCGGCCCGGACTGGCGCGGCGCCTCGGCGTCCAGGCGCAGCGACAGGCCGATGCGCTTGCGCGGCAAATCGACCTCCAGCACGCGCACGCGCACGATGTCGCCGGTTTTGACCACCTCGCGCGCATCGCTGACGAATTTGCTGGACAGCTGGCTGACATGCACCAGCCCGTCCTGGTGCACGCCCAGATCGACGAAAGCGCCAAACTGCGCCACGTTGCTCACCGTGCCTTCCAGCACCATGCCTTCACGCAAGTCCTTGATATCGCTCACGCCGTCGTTGAAGCGCGCCACCTTGAAATCCGGGCGCGGGTCGCGACCGGGCTTGTCCAGCTCCTGCAGGATGTCTTTCACGGTCAGCAGACCCACGCCGCCATCGGCCAGCAGCTCGGGCTTGACGCGGGCCAGCACGTCGCTGCGGCCCATGACTTCGGTGATGGGCTGGCCGAGCTGGCCCAGCAGTTTCTCGACCACCGGATAGGTTTCGGGGTGGACGCCCGTCATGTCCAGCGGGTTGCTGCCGCCCCTGATGCGCAGAAAACCCGCCGCCTGCTCGAACGTGCGTGGCCCAAGGCCGGTGACTTTCAGCAGCTGCTGGCGGCTGTCAAACGCGCCGTGGGTGTCCCGCCAGGCCACGATGTGCCCGGCCACCGTGCCGGACAGCCCCGACACGCGCGCCAGCAGCGGCGCCGAAGCGGTGTTCAGATCGACGCCGACCGCGTTCACGCAATCCTCGACCACGGTGTCCAGCGTGCGCGCCAGCGCGCTCTGGTTGACATCGTGCTGGTACTGGCCGACGCCGATGCTCTTGGGATCGATCTTGACCAGTTCGGCCAGCGGATCCTGCAGGCGCCGCGCGATGCTGACCGCGCCGCGCAGGCTGACGTCCAGGCCAGGCAGCTCTTTGCTGGCGAACTCGCTGGCGGAATAGACCGAAGCGCCCGCTTCGCTGATGACGATTTTCTGCAGCGCGGGCGCGCCGTCCAGCTGCGCAACGCGCTCGATCAGGTCGCGCGCCAGCGCATCGGTTTCGCGGCTGGCGGTGCCGTTGCCGATGGCGATGAGCTGCACGCCGTGCTGCGCGCACAGGCGCGTCAGTGTGTGCAGCGCGCCGTCCCAGTCCTTGCGCGGCTCGTGCGGGTAGACGGTGGCGGTGTCCAGCAGCTTGCCGGTGTCGCTGACCACGGCCACCTTGACGCCGGTGCGGATGCCGGGGTCCAGCCCCATCACCACGCGCTTGCCCGCCGGGGCGGCCAGCAGCAGGTCGCGCAGATTCTGCGCAAAGACCTGGATGGCGACTGTTTCGGCCGATTCGCGCAGGCGGGTGAAGAGATCGCGCTCCAGGCTCAGGCTGAGCTTGACCTTCCAGGTCCAGGTGATGGCGCGGCGTATGAAATCGTCGCCGGGGCGGCGGCTGTGCTGCCACTTCAGGTGGCGCGCGATGCGCATGTCGGCCTCGGATGGCGTTCCGGCCGCAGCCGCGGGGCGCTGGCCGGGATGGCCCTCGGGCAGGCCTTCGGCGGTCGTCAGGCGCGCGTCCAGCACCTGCGCCTGGCGGCCCCGGAAGACGGCCAGCGCGCGGTGCGAGGGCACTTTGTGCAGGGGCTCGGAATAGTCGAAATAGTCGCGGAACTTGGCCACGTCCGCCGCGTTTTCGTCGCTGGCGGCGGTGCGCTGCGACAGCAGATAGCCTTCGTTCCACAGCCACTCGCGCAGGCTGCCGACCAGCGCGGCGTCTTCGGCCCAGCGCTCGGCCAGCAGGTCGCGCACGCCGTCCAGCACGGCGGGGGCGTCGGCAAAACCGCCCTCCACGTTGATGAAGGCGGCGGCCTGCGGCAAAGGATCGAGCTGCGGGTCGGCGACCAGGCGGTCGGCCAGCGGCTCCAGCCCGGCCTCGCGGGCAATCATGCCCTTGGTGCGGCGCTTGGGTTTGAAGGGCAGATAGAGGTCTTCCAGCTCCTGCTTGGTGGCGGCCTGGCTGAAAGCGGCCAGCAGCACGGGCGTCATCTTCCCCTGTTCTTCGACGCTGGCGATGACGCTGGCGCGGCGGCTTTCCAGCTCGCGCAGGTAGACCAGGCGGGTTTCCAGCTCGCGCAGCTGCGTGTCGTCCAGATTGCCGGTGACTTCCTTGCGGTAGCGCGCAATGAAGGGCACGGTGGCGCCGCCATCCAGCAGCTCGACGGCGGCCTGCACCTGAGCGGGACGCACCTGCAGTTCCTGGGCGATCTGGGCAATGATTTTTTGGGTCATGTCAGCAAGTTTGGGGCCAGAGAAGGGGGCGACTTTGCCACAGATCGGCGCCGCTTCCGTCCCGCCTGACGCTACAGCGGCACGGTAAAATGACAGATTGCACGCGGCGTTGCCGCAATCTCCCAAGGAACACCATGAGCCTCAAATGCGGCATCGTCGGTCTGCCCAATGTCGGCAAATCCACCCTGTTCAACGCGCTGACCCAAGCGGGCATCGCCGCCGAGAACTACCCGTTCTGCACCATCGAGCCCAATGTGGGCGTGGTGGAGCTGCCTGACCCGCGCCTGGCCGCCCTGGCGGAAATCGTCAAGCCCGAGCGCGTGCTGCCGGCGGTGGTCGAATTTGTGGACATCGCGGGCCTGGTGGCTGGCGCCTCGAAGGGCGAGGGTCTGGGCAATAAATTCCTCTCCCACATCCGCGAGACCGACGCCATCGTCAATGTGGTGCGCTGCTTCGAGGACGGCAACGTGGTGCACGTCAATGGCCGCGTCGACCCGATCTCCGACATCGAGGTGATCCAGACCGAGCTGTGCCTGGCCGATATGGGCACGGTGGAAAAGAGCCTGCACCGCTACAACAAGGTGGCCCGCGCGGGCGACAAGGAAGCCATCGCTCTGGTCAAGGTGCTGGAAAAGTGCGAAGCCGCACTGAACGAAGCCAAGCCGGTGCGCACCATTGATTTCAGCAAGGAAGAGCGGGTTCTGCTCAAGCCCCTGTGCCTGATCACGGCCAAGCCCGCCATGTTTGTGGCCAACGTCTCGGAAGACGGCTTCGAGAACAACCCCTTCCTGGACCGCCTGAAGGACTACGCGGCCGCGCAGAACGGCCCTGTCGTGGCCATCTGCGCCAAGACCGAGGCCGAACTGTCCGAAATGGAAGACGAGGACCGCGCCCTGTTCCTGGCCGAAATGGGCCAGGACGAGCCCGGCCTGAACCGTCTGATCCGCGCCGCTTTTGGCCTTCTGGGCCTGCAGACCTACTTCACCGCCGGGGTCAAGGAAGTGCGCGCCTGGACCATCCACAAAGGCGACACCGGCCCGCAGGCCGCTGGGGTGATCCACACCGACTTTGAGCGCGGTTACATTCGCGCCCAGACCATCGCCTACGAGGACTTCATCACCTACAAGGGCGAGCAGGGGGCCAAGGATGCGGGCAAGATGCGCGCCGAAGGGAAGGAATACGTGGTGAAGGACGGGGATGTGATGAACTTTCTGTTCAACGTCTGATTCGGCCCATACTCACCCCCCCGCCTGCGTCAGCCCATGCTCCACCGCATAGACCGCGACCTGGACGCGGCTGGTGAACTGCAGCTTTTTCAGCACATTCTGCACGTGGATTTTCACGGTGCTCTCCGCCACGTCCAGGCGGCGGGCGATTTCCTTGTTGCTTTCGCCGCGCGCCAGGCCGGCGACGATATCGCGCTCGCGCGGGGTCAGGCGGTCGAGTTCCGAACCGGACGCGGGGGCGGGTGCTGCGGCAGGCGGACCGGCCCGGACCTGCTCGACCAGCTTGGCGGTCAGGCTGTCGGCGATCACCGGCTCGCCGCGCGCGGCCTTGCGGATGGCGTCGTAGAGCGCGTCGGCGTTGATGTTCTTGACCAGAAAGCCGCGTGCGCCGCTGCGCAGGGCATGGCCCAGCTCGTCGGCGTCTTCGCTGACGGTCAGGATGATGACGGCGGCGGCGGGCACGTCCTGGACCAGCAGCTGCAGGGTTTCCAGCCCCGACAGGCCGGGCATGTTCAGATCGAGCAGGATCACGTCCGGCTGGCTGGCCTTGGCGCGTTTGAGGCCTTCCAGGCCGTCACCGGCTTCGGCCACCACCTCGAAATCGGGCTGGCGGGCCAGCAGCTGGCGCACGCCGGAGCGGAACAGGTTGTGATCGTCGATCAGCAGGATGCGCAGGGTCATGGGGTTCTCGAAAAAAAGATCGGGACAGATCGGGGCAGGGCGCTTCAGGCCGTCTGGCGGGCATGGGCGGGCAGCAGCAGGTGAACTTCGCAGCCCTGTTGCGGCTGGCTGATCAGGGTCAGATGGGCGCGGATGCGGCGGGCGCGCTCGTGCATGATGGTCATGCCGACGTGCGATTCGTCGCGCTGCGCGACCTCCAGCGGGTCGTAGCCCTGGCCGTCGTCGCGGATGGACAGCTCGAAATCGCGCCCGTTGACCACGCGCACGCGCACCGTGTGGGCCTGCGCGTGCTTGCGGATGTTGGACAGCGCTTCCTGCAAAATAAACAGCACCTGGAGCTGCTGCTCGGGCGGCAGCGGCGCGCCGTCGCCATCAATATCCAGCGCCACCGACAGCCCGGTCTGGCGCCGGAAGCGCTCCACCGTGTCGCGCAGACCGTCGGCCAGTTCGCCCTGTTCCAGGCGGCTGCGGAAGTTGCTCAGCAGCTCGCGCACATCCTGGTAGCTTTCCTCCACGCCGGTGCGCAGCAGCGGAACGATCTCGCTGATTTCGTCCAGTCGCCCGTCGCGCGCGGCGCCGTCCAGCATCTGCACCTGCAGGTTCAGGAAGTTCAGCCCCTGCGCGATGCTGTCGTGCAGCCCCTGTGCCAGCAGCTGGCGCTCCTGCGCGACGGCGAGCTGGCGCGCCTTGGCGCCCAGACGGCGGTTGTCCAGCGCCACGCCGAGCTGCTGGCCCAGCGTTTCCAGCATCTGCGCCTCGGACGGCGTGACGTCGCGCGTGGTGCGAAAGTGCAGCGAGAACGATCCCAGCACCTCGTTGGCCATGACGATGCGGAACACCGCCAGGCTGGCAAAGCCGCTTTTCTGGCAGGGAAACTCCACGCTGGGCGCGCGCGGCATCTGGCGGAAATCGCGGATCACGACCACGCCCTGCTGCGTCGCGCGCCCGCACAGGCAGGCGTCAACGGGCATGCAGTGCTCGCGCTCGGTCAGGCCGTCGTCCAGGCCGGTCGAGACGACCAGGTGCAGTTTGTCGCCTTCCGGATCGATCACGCGGATACTGCCGCCTTCGGCGCCGAACTGGCGCTGCACGCGTGCAAGGAATCCCCGGCACAGGGCTTCAATGTCCATGGACTGGTTGAGAAATTCGGCCATGCCGAACAGCGCTTCCAGCTCGCGGTTCTGGGTGGCGAGCTGCCGGGTTTTTTCGGCCACACGCGCTTCCAGCCCCAGATACAGGCCGGACAGCTCGTCGGCCATGCGGTTGAAGCCGACCGCCAGCTCGCCGAATTCGTCGCGGCTCTCCACGGGCAGGCGCACGTCGAACTGGCGCTGGCTCATGCGCTGCAGCCCGCCCTGAAGCTGCTGCACGGGCGCCAGGATCCACAGGTAGAGCAGGTAAATCATGGTCAGCGTGCCGCAGCTGGCCAGCAGCAGCAGTGCCGCCTGCGACAGGCGCAGCAGCGAGGTCTTGCGCGTGTTGTCGGCCTCGATCAGGCGCACCAGGCGGTCGGCTTCGGCGACAAAGCCCGGCAGCGAGGCCAGGTAGGCGCCGCCGCCCTGGCCGGCCAGGGCGCGCGCCAGATCGGGCTGCATCTGCTGCTGCCACAGCTGCACCACGCGGTGGAACTGCTGCTGAATCTGGCTGTCGCTGGGCAGGAACAGCGGGCGTGCAGGCACGCCGCGTTCCAGCCGCGCCAGCGTCGCTTCCACGTCGTCGCGGCCCTGGCGCGCCTGCGGCGTGCTGGCTTCGCCCTGCAGCAGGGCCACACCAATGCCGTTGGCACGCATGCGCAGGCTGCCGGTGTCGTTGATGGCGGCGGCGGCGCCTTCCAGGTTCCAGGACAGCCACAGCGTCCAGCCGATCATGGCCGCGACGGTGATCAGCGCCAGCAGCGTGGTGGTGACGATGCGCGTGGAGAGGCGGTCGCGGCGGCGCTGCAGCGGGGGCGACGCCACCGCTGCAGCGGCAGCGCCGGGATCAGCAGAGGAATCGGCCGTCAGGGTGGAGGACATGCGCGGGCCCGCAGGCAATCAAAACGCTGAGCTTAACGCGACACGGCCCGGCCAGTCGCCCGAAATTCCGGGGTCCGCGATGCCTGAATCGCTTACTGCACCAGCGGGGTGTCGCTGCCCGCCAGGTCCAGGCCCTGGACGCTGGCGCGGCCGACCAGCACCTGCACGAACTGGCGCCAGGCCAGATCGCGCTGGTGCGCCTGAAGCGCTTCGCGGATGCGCGTGTGCAGGGCCTCGAAGGGCAGCCGTTCGCCCTCGACGCGGTGCGTCACGCGCACCAGGTGCAGGCCAAAGCGCGTTTCCAGCACGCGCGGCAGCAGCGTCCCGGCGGGCAGGGCGAAGACGGCCTGCTCGAACTCGGGCACCGTGTCGCCCCGGCGCAGCTGGCCCAGGCTGCCGCCCGTGGCGCCGGACGGGCAGTTGGACAGCTCGCGGGCGCGCTGGGCGAAAAGGCCGGGATCGCTCTCCAGCCCGGCCTGCAGTTCGGCCAGCGTGTGCGCGGCCAGCGCGCGCAGCGTTTCCAGCGGCACCGAGGGCGTCACCTGGAAGAGGATGTGATCGGCCTCGATCAGCTCGCCGCTGCGGCACAGCGCCGGGTTGCGGGTGTACCACTGGCGGCAGGTGGCCTCGTCGGCCTCCAGCAGCGGCACCTGGTCGTCCAGCAGGGCGGCCAGGGTGGCTTCCTCGTCGTCCTGCTTCAGGCCAAGGCGGGCGGCCTCGTCCAGCAGGATGTGGCGCAGCGCCACCGCCGTCGTGGCGGCTTTCAGGGGGTGGCTGGCGCTGGCGTGGGCGGGCAGCTCGGCTTCGATCTCGGCGTCGGTCAGCTCGTGACCGTTGATGACGATGGGCATGGTCGCTTTCGGGTTCAGCGCGGACGCACCAGCTGCCAGGCGCGGCCCAGATAGGCCAGGGCGCCAAAGCCGCTCCACACGTGCACGAGGCGGGTGAAGGGGAAGATCACAAACAGCGTCATGCCCATGAACAGGTGCAGCTTGAAGATGATGCTGGCGTCTTCGACATAGCTGGCCGCATCGCCGCGCAGGGTGACGATGCGCTGCGCCCAGCTCATCAGCTGGACCATGGCGTGGCCGTCCAGGTGACCGGCGGAGACGGGAATCGTGCTCAGGCCCAGCAGCAGCGTGATCAGGATCCAGACCAGCAGCAGCTTGTCGCTGAAGCGGCTGGTGGCGCTGATGCGCGGGTCGCTCCAGCGGCGGTGCATCAGGATCAGCAGACCGGCCAGGCCAGTCAGGCCCATGATGCCGCCCGCCAGCATGGCCACGCCCTGCTTGAAGCTGTGGCTCACGCCCAGAAAGTCCCACACCGCCAGTGGCGTCAGCAGGCCGACCAGGTGGCCGAAGAACAGCCCCAGCACGCCGATATGAAAGAGGATGCTGCCCAGACGCAGCTGCGCCGGGCGCAGCATCTGCGAGCTGTCGGATTTCCAGGTGTACTGCTCGCGCTCGAAGCGCGCCAGGCTGCCCAGAAAGAACACCGACAGCGCGATGTAGGGGTAGATGCCGAAGAAAAACTGGTGGACGAGGCTCATGTCATGCTCCCTTGAGCGTGGGCCGGGCGGGCCGGACGGGCAGAACGGGGGTGGAACTGGACGGGGTGCAGGCCGCCTGCAGCGTGGCCGGGCTTGAGCAGCGGCTCGATGCCGTCCACGCCGGGGCCGAAGGTCTCCATGGCTTCATCCATGTCGCGCACGGGCGCTACTTCGGGCGGCTGGGGGACCACGTCGGTCAGGCTGCGCAGCGCGGTGAAGACGGCGGCGTAGGGGCTTTCGTTGCGCGCCAGCCGCTCGCCGATCCCGGCCAGCACATGGATGGCGTCGCCCAGCAGGCCGCTGGCTTCGGCCTCGGGGACGAGGCTCAGGAACTCCAGAAACAGCGGCACGTGGTCGGGCAGCTCGGCCATGGCGGGCTCGAAGCCGTGGCGCTGGTACTCCTGCAGCAGATCGACCATGGCCTGGCCGCGATCGCGGCTTTCGCCGTGAATGTGCTCGAACAGGTGCAGCGCATGGCCGGGGTTGCGGTCGAAAGTGGCCGTGTAGTTTTCCTGCAGATCGATCAGGCTGTGGCCTTCGCGGTACAGAAAGCCCAGCAGCGGCTCCAGCGGCCCGGCCAGCGCAGGCAGCTGCTGCAGCGCGGCGCGGATCTCGCCCTCGGCATCCAGCAGCTCCTGGCCGGGGTAATCCAGCAGGACGGATAGCAGTCGGTAAGACGTGTTCATGGTGATGTCCTCAGCTCTGGGCGCGGGCTTTGCGCGACTTGGGCATGTCGGCAAACACCACGCTGCCCTGGGGCTTTTTGCCGAACAGCGAGCCCTGCGACGTCCCGCCCGAGCAGCCGTTGCCAAAGGTGAAGCCGCACGAGCCCTTGTCGTTGAAGCTGTCTTCCACCATTTCCTTGTGGCTGCTGGGGATGACAAAGCGGTCCTCGTAGTTGGCGATGGCCATGGTCTGGTACATGTCCTCGACCGTGGCGGCATCCAGGCCCACACGCTCGATCACGGCGGCGTCGCCCGCGCCGTGGACCACCTCGCCGCGCTTGTAAGCGCGCATGGCCAGCATGCGCTCCAGCGCCAGCGTCACCGGGGCTTCCTTGCCCGCCGTCAGCAGGTTGGCCAGGTAGCGCACGGGAATGCGCAGGCTCTTCACGTCGGGGATGATGCTGTCGCCGCAGGTGCTGTGCGGCATCTGGCCCTGCTCGAAAGCGGCCTGGATGGGCGACAGCGGCGGGATGTACCACACCATGGGCAGCGTGCGGTATTCCGGGTGCAGCGGGAAAGCGACCTTCCAGTCCATTGCCATTTTGTAGACGGGCGATTTGCGGGCCGATTCCAGCCAGCTTTCAGGGATGCCCTGGCGGCGCGCTTCGGCGATCACTTCAGGATCGTGCGGGTCCAGGAAGCACTGCAGCTGGGCCTCGTACAGATCCTGCTCGTTGGCCACGCTGGCGGCGGCTTCGATGCGCTCGGCGTCGTAGAGCAGCACGCCCAGGTAGCGGATGCGCCCGACGCAGGTCTCGGAGCAGACGGTCGGCTGACCGGCTTCGATGCGCGGGTAGCAGAAGGTGCACTTTTCGGCCTTGCCGCTCTGCCAGTTGTAGTAAATCTTCTTGTAGGGGCAGCCCGAGATGCACATGCGCCAGCCCCGGCACTTGTCCTGGTCGACCAGCACGATGCCGTCGTCCTCGCGCTTGTAGACCGAGCCCGAGGGGCAGGAGGCCACGCACGCGGGGTTCAGGCAGTGTTCGCACAGGCGCGGCAGGTACATCAGGAAGGTGTTCTCGAAGGTCGAGTACATCTCCTTTTGCACGCCCTCAAACAGGGCGTCGCGGCTGCGCGAGGCGAACTCGCCGCCCAGATCGTCTTCCCAGTTGGGGCCCCATTCGATCTTGTCCATCTTCTGCCCGGTGATCACCGAGACCGGCCGCGCCGTGGGCGGGGTCTTGCTCAGCGGCGCCTTCTGCAGGTGCTCGTAATCGTAGGTGAAGGGCTCGTAGTAATCGTCGATGGCCGGCAGGTTGGGGTTGGCGAACAGGTTGGCCAGGATGCGCAGCTTGCCGCCCTGGCGGGGCACGAGGCGCCCGGCGGCGTTGCGCATCCAGCCGCCTTTCCATTTGCCCTGGTTTTCCCATTCCTTGGGATAGCCGATGCCGGGCTTGGATTCGACGTTGTTGAACCAGGCGTACTCGACGCCGTCGCGGCTGGTCCAGACGTTCTTGCACGTGACCGAGCAGGTGTGGCAGCCGATGCATTTGTCCAGGTTCAGCACCATGCCGACCTGGGCGCGGATTTTCATGGGTCTCATTGAGCGACTCCTTCTTCGTTCGGGACCAGCGGTCCTTCCATCCAGTCCACCTTGCGCATCTTGCGCAGCACCACCAGTTCGTCCCGGTTGCTGCCCACGGTGCCGTAGTAGTTGAAGCCCCAGGCCTGCTGGGCGTAGCCCCCGATCATGTGGGTGGGTTTGAGCACGGTGCGTGTCACCGAGTTGTGGATGCCGCCGCGCTTGCCGCTGGTCTCGGCGCCCGGCACGTTGACGATTTTTTCCTGCGCGTGATACATCAGGCACACCCCGTCCGGGATGCGCTGGCTGACGACCACCCGCGCGGTCAGCGTGCCGTTGCTGTTGAAGACCTCGATCCAGTCGTTGTCAACGAGTCCGCCCTTGCGTGCGTCGGTTTCGGAGATCCACACGTGCGGGCCGCCACGGCTCAGCGTGAGCATGCGCAGGTTGTCCGAATAGGTGCTGTGGATGCCCCACTTCTGGTGCGGCGTCAGGATGTTGAGCACCAGCTCCTTCTCGCCATTGCTCTTCTTGCCCAGCACCGGCGCGATGGTGCGCGTGTCGATGGCGGGGCGGTAGACGCAGAAGCCTTCGCCGAAATCCAGCATCCAGCGGTGGTCCTGGTAGAACTGCTGGCGGCCGGTCAGGGTGCGCCAGGGGATGAGCTCATGCACGTTGGTGTAACCGGCGTTGTAGCTGACCTCTTCGCTCTCCAGCCCCGACCAGGTCGGCGCGGAGATGATCTTGCGCGGCTGCGCCTGCACGTCGCGGAAGCGGATCTTGTCGTGCTCGCGGCCCACGGCCAGGTGGCTGTGGTCGCGGCCGGTGATTCTGGACAGCGCCTCCCAGGCCTTGACGGCCACATGCCCGTTGGTTTCCGGCGCGAAGGTCAGGATCATTTCCGCCGCGTCGATGGCGGTGTCCAGGCGCGGACGGCCCTGGCTGACGCCGGCGTCGGCCACGGTGCGCGTCAGGCCCGCGATCTCCTTCACCTCGTGTTCGGTGTTCCAGTTGATGCCTTTGCCGCCGTTGCCGAGTTTCTCCATCAGCGGGCCGATGGAGGTGAACTTGCGGTAAATGTCGGCGTAATTGCGCTCGACCACCGTCATGTTGGGCGCGGTTTTGCCCGGGATCAGATCGCACTCGCCGCGCTTCCAGTCCTTGGGTTCCAGCGCCTGGCCCAGCTCTCCGGGGGTGTCGTGCATCAGCGGGGTCAGCACGATGTCCTTGCGCGTGCCCAGCAGCGGCCCGCCGATCTCGGTGAACTTCTTCGCCAGCAGCTTGTAGATTTCCCAGTCGGTCTTGCTTTCCCACAGCGGCTGGACGGCCTCGCTCAGCGGGTGGATGAAGGGGTGCATGTCGCTGGTGTTGAGATCGTCCTTCTCGTACCAGGTGGCTGTGGGGAGGACGATGTCGGCATAGAGGCAGGTGGTGCTCATGCGGAAATCCAGCACGGTGAGCAGATCCAGCTTGCCCTGCGCGGCCTCTTCGTGCCAGACGACTTCGCTGGGACGCACGGCGTCGGCGGGGTCGTCAAACAGCGCGTTCTGCGTGCCCAGCAGGTACTTCAGGAAGTACTCGTGGCCCTTGCCCGAACTGCCCAGGATATTGGAGCGCCACACGAACATGTTGCGCGGGAAGTTGGCGGGGTTGTCCGGATCGTCGCAGCTCATGCGCAGATCGCCCGACTTCAGGCCGCGCGTGACGTAATCCACCGGGTTGACGCCAGCGGCCTCGGCGGCGGCGGTCAGCTCCAGCGGGTTGGTCTGCAGCTGGGGCGCGGAGGGCAGCCAGCCCATGCGCTCGGACTGCGCGTTCAGATCGATCAGGCTCATGCCCTGGTGGCGCGAGGCCGGGGCGGTGGGCGACATGATCTCGTTCACATGCAGCTTTTCGTGGCGCCACTGGCTGGTGTGCGCATAGAAGAAGCTCGTGCCGTTCATCTGGCGCGGCGGGCGCTGCCAGTCCAGCGCGAAGGCCAGCGGCGCCCAGCCGAACTGCGGGCGCAGCTTTTCCTGGCCCACGTAGTGCGCCCAGCCGCCGCCGCTCTGGCCGACGCAGCCGCACATCATCAGCAGGTTGATGATGCCGCGGTAGGTCATGTCCATGTGGTACCAGTGGTTCAGCGCCGCGCCGACGATGACCATGCTCTTGCCGTGCGTGTCGTGCGCGTTCTGGGCGAACTCGCGCGCCACCTGCACCACCAGCGCGGATTTGACGCCGGTGTGCTTTTCCTGCCAGCCGGGCGTGTAGGGCACGTCGTCGTCGTAGCTGACGGGCACGTTGTCGCCGCCCAGGCCGCGGTTGACGCCGTAGTTGGCCATCTGCAGGTCGTACACGGTGGCGACCAGTGCGCTGCTGCCATCGGCCAGCGTCAGGCGCCGGGCGGGCACGCGGCGGCGCAGGATGTCGCCGTGCTCGCCGCCGAAGTAGGGCATGCCGACTTCGACCACCTCGTGCGCGTCATCCAGCAGCGTGAGCCGGGGACGCACGGTGCGGCCCGAGCCGCCGTCTTTCATCTCCAGGTTCCAGCGGCCGACTTTCTCGCCGCCCGCGTGCGCGGCCTCGCCCCAGCGGAAGCCCACCGTGCCGTTGGGCGCGACCAGCTCGCCGGTCAGCTCGTCGATCTGCAGCGTTTTCCAGTCGGGGTTGTTGGCCTCGCCGTGGTCACCGGCCAGGTGGGAGGCGCGCAGGAAGTGGTCAGGCACCAGCGTGCCGTCGCTGTCGCGCAGCAGCACCAGCATGGGCATGTCGGTGTACTGGCGCGCGTAATCGGCGAAGTAATCGGATTTCTGACCGTGGTGGAACTCGGTCATCACCACATGGCCCATGGCCAGCGCCAGCGCGGCGTCGGTGCCCTGCTTGGGCGCCATCCAGATGTCGCCAAACTTGGCCATTTCGCCAAAGTCGGACGACACGGCCACCGTCTTGGTGCCCTTGTAGCGCACCTCGGTGTAGAAGTGGGCGTCGGGCGTGCGCGTCATGGGCACGTTGCTGCCCCAGACCATCAGGTAGGTCGAGTTGTACCAGTCGGCCGATTCAGGCACGTCGGTCTGCTCGCCCCAGATCTGCGGGCTGGCCGGGGGCAGGTCGCAGTACCAGTCGTAGAAGGACAGGCAGGCGCCGCCCAGCAGGCTGAGGTAGCGGCTGCCAGCGGCGTAGCTGACCATGCTCATGGCCGGAATCGGCGAAAAGCCCAGAATGCGGTCCGGCCCGAACTTCTGGATGGTCATCGCGTTGGCGGCGGCGATGATCTCGGTGACGGTGTCCCAGTCGGCGCGCACAAAGCCGCCCTGGCCGCGCACGCTCTTGTAGCGCGCGGCTTTTTCGGGGTTCTGGCTGATGGCCTCCCAGGCGGCGACCGGGTCCAGCGTGCGGCGCGCTTCACGCCACAGCGCCATCAGGCGGCCGCGCACCATGGGGTACTTGACGCGCTGCGCCGAGTACACATACCAGCTGTAAGAGGCGCCCCGCGGGCAGCCGCGCGGTTCGTGGTTGGGCAGATCGGGGCGGGTGCGCGGGTAATCGGTCTGCTGGGTTTCCCAGGTGATCAGGCCGTTCTTGACGTAGACCTTCCAGCTGCACGAGCCCGTGCAGTTCACGCCGTGGGTCGAGCGCACGATCTTGTCGTGCTGCCAGCGGCTGCGGTAGGCGTTTTCCCAGGTGCGGTCTTCGTCCACCACCGCGCCGTGGCCGTCGGAGAAGGTGGATTTGACCCTGGACATGAATTTCAGCCGGTCGAGAAAGTGGCTCATGGTGTTTTCCTTCGCTTTCAGCAGGGCATGGGGGCATTGCGGCGGGCGTAAAACCAGCCGGTGATGGCGATGCAGGTGATGTAAAAGCCGATGAAGAGCAGCAGCGCGCCCATCGGGCTGCCGGTCATCTCGATCGAGGTGCCGAACGATTTCGGGATGAAGAAGCCGCCGTAGGCGCCAATGGCCCCCGAGAAGCCCAGCACGGCGGCGGCCTCGCGGCTGGCGTCCTGCACGGCCAGCTTCTGGGCGGCTTCGCCTTTGCCTTTGGCGGCGCGCTGGTGCTGGGTCAGGAAAATGACCGGGATCATGCGGAAGGTCGAACCGTTGCCGATGCCGGTCAGCGCGAACAGCACGATGAACATGCCCAGGAAGCCGTAGAAGTTGCCGCCCGTTCCGCCGGAGGGCAGGAAGGCGATCACGCCAACCACCGCCAGCGACATGCCGATGAAGGTCCACAGCGTCACGCGCGCGCCGCCCAGGCGGTCAGAGATCCAGCCGCCCACGGGCCGCGTCAGCGCGCCGACAAAAGGCCCCAGGAAGGCGTAGGCCGTGGGGTTGATGCCGGGGAACTGCGACTGCGTCAGCAGCGCCAGACCGGCCGAGAAGCCGATGAAAGAGCCAAACGTGCCCACGTACAGCCAGCACATCAGCCAGTTGTGCGCGCGGCGGAAAATCACCGCCTGGTCGGCGAAAGACGCCTTGGCGTCGGCGATGTCATTCATGCCAAACCAGGACGCCAGCGCCGACACGATGATGAAGGGCACCCAGACGAAACCGGCGTTCTGCAGCCACATCGTGCGCTCGACGCCGTCCTTGACGCTGACATGGCCCTCGCCGAAGGCCGCGCCCAGGCTCATGGCGATCACCACGGGCACCACAAACTGCACCACGCTCACGCCCAGGTTGCCGATGCCTGCGTTCATGCCCGTGGCGTAGCCCTTGCTGGCCTTGGGGTAGAAGAAGCTGATGTTGGCCATGCTGGAGCTGAAGTTGCCCCCGCCCAGGCCGCACAGCAGCGCCAGGATGAGCAGCGTGGGGTAGCTGGTGCTGGGGTCGCGCAGCGCAAAGCCCATGCCCAGCGCCGGGATCAGCAGGCTGGCGGTGGACAGCGCCGTCCAGCGCCGTCCGCCAAAAATCGGCACCAGGAAGCTGTAGAAAATACGCAGCGTGGCGCCCGAGAGTGCGGGCAGGGCGGTCAGCCAGAATTTCTGGTTTTTGGACAGCTCGAACCCGGCGGCGTCCAGGTTGACGACGACCACGCTCCACAGCATCCAGACGATGAAGGCCAGCATCAGCGCCGGGATCGAGAGCCACAGGTTGCGGCTGGCGACGCGCGCGCCGCTTTCCTTCCAGAAAGCGGGATTTTCGGGCTCCCAGCGGGTGAGAACGGGTGAGGACATAACAGCTCCGGGTCAGACAGGATCAGGGTTCAGAAAAATGCGGTTCGGGTTCAGGCGGACTGGGACGCTTTGTCACGGAAGCTGAAGTGCATCCAGATCAGGCTGATGCAGACGGTGCCGTACATCAGCATGAAACAGCTGGAGCGGATGCCCGTCAGGTCCAGCGCGATGCCAAACAGGATGGGCAGCAGGAAGCCGCCCAGGCCCCCGGCCAGGCCGACCACGCCGGAGACGGCGCCGATGTTGTCGCTGAAGTCGTTGGCGATGAACTTGAACACCGAGGCTTTGCCGATGGCCGTGGCGATGCCCACGACGAAAAGCAGCGCGGTGAACATCCAGGGGTTCAGGCCGATGTCAAAGCTGCGCGGGCCGTTTTCGGTCAGCACGGTGAAGTGCGTCTGCGGGTAGCTCAGGATGAAGAGGCAGACCCAGCACACCCACATCACCCACCAGGTGGTTTTGTAGGCGCCGTACTTGTCCGAGACCCAGCCGCCCACGGCGCGCAGCACGCCGCCGGGCAGCGAGAAGCAGGCCGCCAGCAGCGCGGCCAGCTTGATGTCGAAGCCGTATTCGCCGATGTAGTACTGCGTCATCCACAGCGCCAGCGCCACGTAGCCGCCAAACACCACCGAGTAGTACTGGCAGTAGCGCCACACGCGCGGGTCGCGCAGCAGGCGCATCTGCTCGCGCAGGCTGGCGCTCTGGGTCACCAGGTGCTCGGGGCGGCTGGAGGTGCACAGCCAGAACAGCACGGCCGTCACGGCCATCACCACGGCGTAGACCTTGGGCACGATGGTCCAGGTGCCCGCGCCAGCGATCAGGGCCGGAGCGACGAACTTGGTCAGTGCCGAGCCCGAATTGCCCGCGCCGAAAATGCCCATGGCCAGACCCTGGCGCTCGCGGCTGAACCAGCGCGCCACGTAGGGCGTGCCCACCGAGAACGATCCCCCGGCCAGTCCCACGAACAGCGCCAGCACCAGAAAGTGCCAGTACTGGGTGGCGTAGCTCATCAGCCAGATCGGCACGACGCAGGCCAGCATCAGCAGCGCGAACACCGGGCGGCCGCCGTAGCGGTCGGTCCAGATGCCCAGCGGCACGCGCACCAGCGCGCCGGTCAGCACCGGCATGGCCGCCAGCAGGCCGAACTGGGTGTCGTTCAGGCCCAGCTGCTTCTTGATGGGAATGCCCAGCACGGCAAACATCATCCAGACGGCGAAGCACAGGGTGAAGGCCACGGTGCTGGCGACCAGAACCGAATTGGCCTGGCGGGACGAGGGGGGTGATGCGGCGGCGGCAGGCATGATGTCGGGCGGATGAAGGGGTGAAAATCCCCGGGCCGGAACGGGCCCCAGGGTCATCCGGCACTGTAGGCGGCAGGGCCCGCGCCGTGAATTCGCCAGCGGGAGGGTGGCGGGAGGCCAGAAGAACTAGTTCTTCTGGGGGAGGGGCGGGTCATGCGGGTTGTCGCCCTGTCCCTGATGCCGTAAGATTTCTGAGCCTTAAACCCTCAAACTGTCAGGGCCCATATCCCCATGATTCAGATCAGTCTGGAGCATTTGAAACCATTGGCGCATAAATACATCTGGTGGAAATCGCCCGAAGAAGCTGTGACTATGCCTGAGCGGGTGATTGCCCAGGTGATGAATATCGGGGATTACTCCGATGTCCAGTTACTGGCCTCACAGGTGGGCGACGATGCCCTGCGCGACATCCTGATAAATGCACAAGCCGGCCAGTTCAATGAGCGCTCCTGGGCATATTGGCACTACCGGCTGGGGCTGGCCATTGCCGACGATGATGTCCCCGCCTTGCCAGTGCGGCGGTTTGCATGACAGGGCGGTTTAAACCTTGCTTTGACATACTGCCCGGCGCTCAAAAGCGCCTTTGGCCTGAGCTTGCCAGTGCCCCGAAGATCGGTTTTGTACTGTATGGCGGCACTGCAATTGCACTTCGGCTTGGGCGCCGGGATTCAATCGATTTTGATTTTTTCTCGGCAAACCCATTGAATCGTGATGCCATCCGGGCAGCTTTTCCATTCCTGTCGCAGGCCACGACACTTCAGGATCAGGAAAACGCCTGGGTGGTACAGGTTGCTCCGGGGGATTCAGATCTGGATCGCGTCAAAATCGCCTTCTTCGGCAATATCACCTTTGGCCGTGTCGGTGAGCCTGAATATACCGACGACGGTATTTTGCAGGTGGCTTCTTTTGATGATCTGATGGCGACCAAAGTCAAAGTCGTTCTTCAACGCGCCGAGGCCAAAGATTATCGCGACATTGCCGCCATGATCAATGCCGGGGTCAGTCTGTCACGCGGCCTTGCCAGCGCCCGCGTGATGTTCGGCCTCAACTTTCAGCCCAGTGAGAGCCTGAAGGCGCTGGTCTATTTCAATGATGGTGATCTGAAAACACTGACTTCAGCCGAGAAAAATACCCTCATCGAATCCGTGAAAATGGTGCGTGAGCTCCCGACTGTGGCGCTCGGATCAAAACACCTGACCTGTTCGAACTGAAAATATATGCCGACAATAAATACCCTGAGCGCCTGGATGGGCCGCACTTTTGCCTTGTGGGTGCTGGCTTTCACGGGGCTGGCGCTGCTGGCGCCATCGGCTTTCACCTGGATTGGCCCGTGGATTCCGCTGATGCTGGGCGTGATCATGTTTGGCATGGGGATGACGCTGTCGCTGGGTGATTTCCGCAAGGTGCTGGCCCAGCCGCGCGCCGTGGCGATTGGCGTGGCGGCGCAGTTCATCATCATGCCGGGGCTGGCCTGGGCGCTGGCCACCGGGCTGCGTCTGCCCCCGGAAGTGGCCGTGGGCGTCATCCTGGTCGGCGCCTGTCCGGGCGGAACGGCGTCCAACGTCATCACCTTTCTGGCGCGCGGCGATACGGCGCTGTCGGTGGCGCTGACTTCGGTGACCACGCTGCTGGCGCCGCTTGTCACCCCGGCCCTCATTTACCTGCTGGCCAGCCAGTGGCTGGAGGTGTCGGCCTGGGCCATGTTCATCTCGGTGGTTCAGGTCGTGCTGGTGCCGGTGGTGCTGGGCATGGCGGCCAAGGCGCTGCTGGGCGAGCGCACGCAGCGCATCGAGCAGGCGATGCCGCTGGTGTCGGTGCTGACCATTGTGGCGGTGGTGGCCGCCGTGGTCGCGCTGAGCCGCGCGCGCATTCTGGACAGCGGCCTGCTCATCCTGGGCGTGGTCATGCTGCACAACGGGCTGGGTCTGCTGCTGGGCTATGGCGCGGCGAAGCTGGCCGGGCTGCCTTACCCGTCGCGCAAGACGCTGGCCATCGAGGTGGGCATGCAGAATTCGGGCCTGGGCGTGGCGCTGGCCACGCAGCATTTCACGCCGCTGGCGGCGGTGCCCAGCGCCATTTTCAGCGTCTGGCACAACGTGTCCGGCTCTATCCTGGCCGCATACTGGTCCCGCCGCGCCGGGCTTCCCGCAAAAGGCGTGCAGGCCGCGGATGGCGCTCCTACAATCACCCCATGATCAGCACTGAACCCACCCTGGCGCGACTGGCCGTCGCGCAGCAGCTCCTTCTGGAGCCTCATGGCCTCACCGAAGCCCATCTGCGCGAGGCCTTCTCGCGCATGGCCGCCCACGATGTGGACGACGCCGACCTCTACTTCCAGTACACGCGCAGCGAGGGCTGGAGCCTGGAGGAAGGCATCGTCAAAAGCGGCAGCTTCTCCATTGACCAGGGCGTGGGCGTGCGCGCCCTGTCGGGCGAAAAAACCGCCTTCGCCTACTCTGACGCGCTGACGCCCGACGCCCTGCTGGGCGCCGCCAGCACCGTGCGCAGCATTGCGGCGGCAGGGCAGAGCCGCCGCATCAAGGTCGATGCGCCCCAGATCATCGCGCCCATCCGCGAGCTGTACCGCCCCTTTGACCCCATCGCCTCGCTGGACAGCGCGGCCAAAGTCAGCCTGCTGGAGCGCGCCGAGCGCCTGGCCCGCGCCCGCGATCCGCGCGTGGTGCAGGTCATGGTCGGCCTGGCTGCCGAATACGATGTGGTGATGATCGCCCGCGCCGATGGCACGCGCGCCGCCGATGTGCGCCCGCTGGTGCGCATGTCGGTCACCGTGATCGCCGAGCAGAACGGCCGCCGCGAGGTGGGATCGTCCGGCGGCGGCGGGCGCTACGACCTGCTGTATTTCAACGATGAACTGGTTGCCAGCTACGTCGAGAAGGCCGTCCAGGGTGCGCTGCTCAACCTGGAAGCCCGCCCCGCACCGGCCGGCGAGATGACTGTGGTCCTCGGCCCGGGCTGGCCCGGCGTGCTGCTGCACGAGGCCATCGGCCACGGGCTGGAGGGCGATTTCAACCGCAAGGGCTCCAGCGCCTTCGCGGGCCGCATCGGCGAGCGCGTGGCGGCCAAAGGCGTCACCGTACTGGACGACGGCACGCTGCCCGACCGCCGGGGTTCGCTCAACGTCGATGACGAAGGCTGCGCCAGCCAGCGCAACGTGCTGATCGAGGACGGCATCCTCAAAGGCTACATCCAGGACAGCCTGAACGCGCGTCTGATGAAAGTGGCGCCCACCGGCAACGGCCGCCGCGAAAGCTACGCCCACCTGCCCATGCCGCGCATGACCAACACCTATATGCTGGCCGGGCAGGACGATCCGCAGGCCATCATCGCCAGCCTGGACAAGGGCCTGTATGCCGTCAACTTCGGCGGTGGTCAGGTCGACATCACCAGCGGCAAGTTCGTTTTCTCGGCCAGCGAAGCCTGGTGGGTCGAAGGCGGCAAGCTGCAGTACCCCGTGAAGGGCGCGACGCTGGTGGGCAACGGCCCCGACGTACTGACCCGCGTGTCCATGATAGGCAACGACCTGGAGCTGGACACCGGCGTGGGCGTCTGCGGCAAAGAGGGCCAGAGCGTGCCCGTCGGCGTCGGCCAGCCTACGCTGCGCATCGAAGGCCTGACGGTGGGCGGTACCGCCTGACCCGGCCGCGGCCTCCCCCACAAAAAACCCCGGCACCTTGCGGTGACCGGGGTTTTTTGTGGGCGGCGCGGGGGCGATCCGCGTGCCAGCTTCAGCTTCTTCGGATCAGAACTTCTTGCCGCTGTTGGAGCGCAGCAGGCTGGCGAAATCGTCGGCCGGATCAGCGGGGGCGGGAGCGGCCGCCGCCGGGGTCTGGCTGGCCTTGGCGCCGTCTTCGCTCAGGGCGAGCAGGTCGTCGAAATCGAAGTCCAGATCGTCGCTCTTGGCCGCTGCAGCCGTCGCCGCCGCAGGGGCCGGGGCGGGCGAAGCCACTGCCGGGCTGTCGTCCAGCGCCATGTCGCCCAGCAGGGCGTCGAAATCGACGTCCACCGCCTCGTCGGCAGCCGGTTCGGGCGCACCAGCCGGACTCAGGGCCATGCTGTCGAGCTCGGCCTCCAGATCGGCCAGTACGTCCGGGCTTTCCGCAGCGGGTGCGGGCGCGGCGGCGGGTTCTTCCAGCGCCAGATCGTCCAGATCGAAATCGAGATCCAGGTCGCCCGCGTCCAGCACGTCTTCGGGGGTTTCCGTCTGGGCTGGCGTTGGCGTCGCCGGCAGATCCGGGATGGGCGTGAAATCGGTGATGTCGCCGCCGTGCTCGTCGGGCGGCACGCTTTCAGCGGCGTCCCAAGCCTCGCTGAAGGCGGACAGCAGTTCCTCGTCGCCCTCGGCGGCTCCCTCGAACACCGGCAGGGATTGCGCCTGCTGCGGCGTCTGCGGCCAACCTTCCGGCGCGGGCGGCGCGGCCACCTGGGCCACGCTCAGGTCGGCGGACGGCGCATCGGCGCCGTCATCCAGATCAATGTCCAGGTCATCGCTGCTGGCGTCGTGGGCCGAGTGGGCTGTGGCCTCTTCGCTGGCCTCTGCACCTGATTCGGCTTCGGGTTCCGCGCCAAACAGGCGCTGGAACTCGGCCAGCGGGCTGTCGGCCTGGTCGTCATCGTCCGATCCGGCGGCGGCTTCGGCTGGGGCCGAGGGGCTGGCCAGCGCGGCGGCGGCGCCCGCAGCAGCGGCGGCAGTCGCAGCGGCCGCCATGGCGACTGCGGCGGCTGGAGCGGCGGCAGTCGCCGCCTCGACCGGGCTGCTGGTGGCCCGCGACTGCAGCGCGTCGTCGGCGAAAGGCAGGCTGGCTGCGGGCGAGGTCAGACCGCCCTGTTCGGTCCAGCGCGTGTGCAGCTCGCCGTAGCGCGCCAGAGCGTCGCAGTAAGCGGGCAGCGTCAGGCTGGACAGTTCGGGCGAGGTCGGGAAAAGGATGCCGTCCAGCAGGGCCATGGCCTCCTGCGGCTGCGCGGCAGCGTCTTCCACCGGCTGCAGCAGCTCGGGGTAGGTTTCGAGGCCCGGGCCGTCCAGCACAGGCTGGCCGAAGGCGGGCGCTGCAGCACCAAACAGGCGGCGGTAGCGCTCGCTGACCTGCGCGTACGTGGCTTCGTCGCCCTGGCGCTGCAGCAGCTCCAGCAGGTGGCCGTAGACGATCGGGCAGCGCGCGGCGCGGCCCTTGACCGATTCGCCCAGCAGGGCCACGGCCTTGTCGTCGTCCTCGAAGGCGGCAAAAAACTCGGTCTGCTGCTGCAGATCGACCAGATCGTCGTAGTGGAAGTGCGCGGTCAGCTCGTCGCTGGGCGGCTGGGCCCATTCTTCGTCCAGCAGCAGATCGGCGTTGTCCGGTTCGGGCGCAGCGGCGGCCACGGCCGGTGCAGCGGCGGGCTCATCCAGCTCTTCAAAGAAGCTGGCCGGAGCGGCTTCGGGCGCCGGCGCAACTGCGGGCGTCGGGGGTTCGGGTGCTGCCACGGGCAGGGCGGTCTCGGGTGCGGTCTCCCAGGGCTGCAGCGGCGTTTTGGCGGCGGTGCGGGGTGCCAGAGACTGGGCCGCGTCGCTGCCAGCGTCTTTCGTCTGACCTTTGCGACGGCGCATCACGGCCAGGGCCAGCAGCAGGGCCAGCAGGCCACCGCCTGCGGCCAGAGCCCAGGTCATCCAGCTGCTGTCGTCGCTGGCTGGAGTTCCTGCGCTGGCCGCCGGAGCGCCTGCGCTGCCTGAACCGCCTTGGGCGACCTGGCTGCGCAGATCGCCGACTTCTTTCTCGAGCTGCAGGATGCGCGCCTCGCTGGCGGCGGCGTCCTGGCCGAAGAGGATCTGCTCGCTGGCCTGTCCAGCGGTGGTCGTGGCGTTGGCCGTGGGCTCGACCCACTGGTCGTCCAGCGTCAGGCCGTGCTGGATGTCGTCCAGGCGCAGGCGGTCACCAACCTGCGGCGAGCGGGGCACCCCGGCGGTCAGCGGCAGGGTGTCGTCCAGATCGGCACTGGTGGCAGCCGATGCGGCAGAGGCCGCAGCCAGCGCCCGGCTCGGGCGGCTGGGCGGTGCAGCGGGGCGCTTGCGCGTCACGCTGGCCGTGCTGCGACGGGGCGCCGTGGCGCGGCTTTCGGCGGCGCGGCGCGGGGGCGCTGCACTGGCGCTGCGGCTGGCGCTGGGTACGGCGCGTCCCAGCGCGCGGGCAATGGCTTCGTCGGCCGTGCGCAATTGCGCGGCCAGCAGGGCATCCGGGCTGACGGCCACAGGAGATGGGGTGGACGCTGGCGCATCCAGCACTGACGTGCGTGGCGCTTCCTGCGCACTGCGCTCCGGTGTGGCGGGCGGCACATTGCGGGCGGGCGTCGGCACCTGGGCCAGCGCGGGCAGCTCGGCACTGGGGACGCGCGGCAGGCGCGCCGGGGCAGGCGTCACGGCAGGGGCCGCAGCCGTTGCTGCGCTGGCTTCTGCCTGAGCAATGGTCGTGGCCACAGCCGGAGCCGAAGGCGCCGCTGCAACTGGAGCCGGTGCAGCGACCGCCGGTGCCGCACGGGCGCTGCCCGGCGGATCAGCCAGGGCGACCAGGGTGCGATCAAATGTGGTCGGGCAGCCCAGGCTGATGCGCACATTGACCACGGGCTCCTGCACAGGGCCCAGCGAGCGGATGGTCAGGACATTGCCGGTCACGCTGTGGCTGATGCGCAGTCCGCTGTCGCCTTGGGTGGCGCTGACGCGCACGCAGGACGCATCCAGCGGCAGATCGTTGCCCTGGAGGGGAATCTGCCAGCGCAGTGCGGAGCCGATCTCGGCCTGGGGAGCAAATGCCCCCAGCGTGGCCGCCTGGGCCGGGAAGGCGGCGGCCAGAGCGGCCGTGAGTGCGAGCAGGGGGGGGATTGCTTTGGACATGCCTGATGGGGGACGGTGAAAGGGCCGGGCGGTGTATCCTGGAGCCGAATCTAACATGGCGGTCAGTGTACCGGCTGGGAACCGTGCCCCTGGGGCGGCCGGGGTGCGTCGTCGGTGTCGCCGATGGGCAGGGTGGGCATCTGGCTGGGCATCCACAGCGCCGGGGTGGTGCTGGCGTCCAGATCGCTGCGGCTGTCTGGAGCGGGTGGGGGCGCCAGTCCGACCTGCGCCGCCTGAGCGGTCGCCAGCGTGAACAGTTTCAGCCAGTAATCCAGCGCCGCAGCGGTGGGCGTGGCCAGGCCGGTGCGCAGCGTGAGCTTGCCACGCAGCCCCACCCACACCGCCGGGTGGGTGACCGGGCTGTGCTGCGGGTAGTGCGCGCCCAGCGCGTCGCCCAGGCTGGAATTGAGCCAGTGCACCATCCAGGGCACATGGCTGGCCAGCGCCATCCAGTGCGTGCGCACCTTGGGCACGTCGCTGGCGGGCACTTTGGGGATCATCACCAGCCAGCGCATTTCTTCCGGGGTGTTTAGATCAGCCCGTGTCTGCACGGCGCCGGTGAACTGCTCGAACACCGTCTTTTCCATTTCGGCCGCCAGATGGCGGTTGGCCGCCAGCAGCAGCATTTCGGGGGGCAGGGCGTCGTGGGCGATCAGGCGCAGTTCGGGGCCGGGAATATAAATGCGCCGCGACGGCCCCCACTCCAGGCGCCAGGCGCGGCCCTGGCTTTCGCCTTCGATGACAAAGCCGTCCTGGTCGCGGATGGGTTTGAGCACCGCGTTCTGTGACCGCGCCCACGCGGCCGCTTCGCTCCAGCGGCGGGAGCGGTGAGCGGCTGACAGCAGCTTCTTGAGGGCGGCAAACATGAATGACCCGACGTTGAATTTCAGGAAGTGCGCCGATTATGGGCGCCGCCCGCCGCGTCAGGCCCGTCGAAAAGCCAGCAAAGTCAGGCATAAATCCAGCCGCAGCCGCGCCAGCGACAGGAACTGGCCGCTGTGCTGGGGCGCCGAAAAAGGCGGCTGTCCCGCAGGCACCGGCTGGCCGCGCGTGCAGCGCGACGACGCCCAGACGGTGATGCCTGCCGCGCGGGCGGCCTCGACAGCCGCTTCCCAGCGCTGCGGCACCTGCGCATTGCCCAGCCCGGCCAGCACCAGCCCCTGAACGCCCGCCTGAACCAGCGCCGGAATCAGGCGGGGGTCGGCCTGCGCCGTCGCGTAAATCACCTCCACCCAGGGCCAGGGCGCATCCCGGTCCTGCCGCCAGCGCTGCGCGCCAGCGGCGAGGGTCGCCAGCGCCTGCGCGTGATCCTGCGGACCCGGCTGCAGCGCCGCAGCCGGGTCGCGCAGCCAGCGCACGTGGCTGTTCTCCACCAGCCCCCACGGTCCGGAGTCCACCGATTCGAAGGCGGGCAGGTGGTAGGGGCGGGTTTTGTCCATGTCCAGACCGCGCCAGATCTGCCCGTGCAGTGTCACCCACACCGCCGAGGGCTGCCCTGCCGCGTGGCGCTGTGCCAGGTCAGCCGCCAGCGCCAGCGCGTCCACCAGATGGCCCGGGCCGTCGGCGCCGGGGGCGTCGGCCGGGCGCATCGCGGCGGTCAGCACCACGGGCCGCTGGCCGGGCGCGTGCAGCCGCCACAGCCAGTGGGCGGTTTCTTCCAGGGTGTCGGTGCCGTGGGTGACGACAGCGGCCTGATGCCCGGGGCTGGCGTCCATGGCGTCCAGCAGATCGTGCCAGTGGGAGGCGGTCAGATCCTTGCTGTCGATGGCCGCCACCTGCCGCGCCGTCAGCGCGCAGTGCGCCGGAAAGGGCAGTCCACGCAGCAGTTCGCTGATATCCAGAGCGCCCGCGCGATAACCCACGGTCGCGCCAGGGGCATTGGCCGTACCGGCAATCGTGCCTCCCAAGGCAAAAATACCCAGCTGTAGTGAAGTTTCTGGCACAAAAAACCTTTTGCGGTGTAGCGAAATGGCGAAAACTTGGGTTTGCGCTGCCTTGTCATACAATGATCAGCGACGGGCCTCCTCGCATGGAAGCGTGGTGAACCGGGTCAGGTCGGGAACGAAGCAGCCCCAGCCATTGTGACCAGTGCCGAGATCAGGCTCGTCAACCCCCACGCCGCGCTCTTGCGGCACAGGCAAGCAAGTTTAGGTCGTCCGCTCCTGTCTTGGTTTGCCAGTTTTACACGGAGATAAACATGGCATTCGGAACAGTGAAATGGTTTAACGACACCAAAGGCTTCGGCTTTATTGCGCCTGAGGGCGGTGGCGAAGATGTTTTCGCGCACTTCTCGGCAATCGCCATGGAAGGCTTCAAGACGCTCAAAGAAGGCGCTTACGTCAGTTTTGACATCGCCACCGGCCCGCGTGGCCTGATGGCCCAGAACATCCGTGTGGCGGAAAAGACCCAGACGGTCTGACCACCCCGTCCTGACTGTCGCTTGGCGGCCAGGACACCGGCAGAAAACTCAAGCAGTCGCTGCTGCGTTGCCAAAATTTTCTGCTACAATGCTTGCTTGACCTTAGGCGCGTAGCTCAGCTGGTTAGAGCACCACCTTGACATGGTGGGGGTCGTTGGTTCGAGTCCAATCGCGCCTACCAAACAAGCGGTAGAAAAGGCACTGCGGGGTTGTCCGGAGTGCCTTTTTTTTGGACGATCCGTTTTGGATCATTCGGGTGATACCTTTTTCATGCGTGATACAGACAGCATCCAGCCTCAGCCGGCGCCTTCATCCGGCGGGTGGCGTGCTGCCCTTGAGGCCACCGTCAGCGGCATGGGCTATGACCTGGTCGATGTGCAGTGGGGGCCGCGCGCCACGCTGCAGGTCACGATAGACCGGGTGCCCGGCCACGTTTACCTGACGGGCGAGAGCGAATTCGTGCTGGTCGAGGATTGCGAACGCGTCACCCGCCAGCTTCAGTACGTGCTGGAGGTCGAGAACCTGCAGTATCAACGCCTGGAAGTGTCCTCGCCCGGGCTGGATCGGCCTCTGAACAAGCCGTCTGATTTCGAGCGTTTCACGGGCGAGCGCGTGCGCCTGACGCTGCGCCAGCCTTTTCTGGGGCGCAAGAAGTACGAAGGCGTGCTGTTCCGCCACGATGGCGCGGCGGACGGCCACTGGGCGCTGCTGCTGGACGATGCGGCGTCGAAATCCGGGGGCAAGACTGGCGTGAAATCCGGCGTGAAAGCGGGCGCTGCGGCGGCGGGCGGAAAAGCCCGCAAGAGCAAGGCCAGCAACGCCCGCGCCCGCCAGGCCGAGCCAATGGTGGCGCTGCCGGTGGAAGAAGGCGCACTGGCCGGGACAGAGACTGAGGCAGGCGAGGTGGCGTTGGCGCCACGCTCGCTGGATTTTGAGCTGCACGAGCTGCAGTCGGCGGCCCTGGTGCCGGTGGTGGATTTTCGCGGACGGGGTCGCGGCGACTGAGGCCGCCCCCGCACACACGGATCAAACAGAACAGAGGGCTGCCCCCGGGGCAGACGGGACGGAAGGAACTGGACGGCATGAGTCGCGAAATCTTGTTGTTGGTGGATGTCATATCCAAAGAGAAAAACGTCGAAGCCGATGTGGTCTTCGCGGCGGTTGAGGCTGCGCTGGCCTCGGCCAGCAAGCGCTTTTACGAGGAAGACGTGGACGTGCGTGTGGCGGTGGACCGCGACACCGGCCACTACGAAACCTTCCGCCGCTGGCTGGTCGTGCCCGACGAGGCCGGCCTGCAGGAGCCCGACCGCGAGATGCTGCACTTCGAGGCGCAGGACGAGCGCCCCGGCGTCGAGGTGGGCGAGTACATCGAGCAGGCCATCGAATCCGTGCCCATCGGGCGCATCGGGGCGCAGGCCGCCAAGCAGGTCATCCTGCAGAAGGTGCGCGACGCCGAGCGCGAGCAGCTGCTCAACGACTTCCTGGACCGCAACGAGAAAATTTTCATCGGCACCGTCAAGCGCAGCGACAAGGGCGACATCCTGGTCGAATCCGGCCGCGTCGAAGGCCGTCTGCGCCGCAGCGAAACCATCCCGCGCGAAAACCTGCGCGCCGGTGACCGTCTGCGCGCCCTGCTGATGGGCGTGGAGCAGACTGTGCGCGGCCCGCAGATCATGCTGTCGCGCAGCAGCCCGCAATTCATGATCGAGCTGTTCTCGCAGGAAGTGCCCGAAATCGAGCAGGGCCTGCTGGAAATTAAAAGCTGCGCCCGTGACCCTGGCAGCCGCGCCAAAATTGCTGTGGTGTCCTACGACAAGCGCGTCGATCCCATCGGCACATGCGTGGGCGTGCGCGGGTCGCGTGTCAACGCCGTGACCAACGAACTGGCGGGCGAGCGGGTCGACATCGTGCTGTGGTCGGATGATCCGGCGCAGTTCGTCATCGGCGCGCTGGCCCCGGCCAACGTGCAGTCCATTGTGGTGGACGAAGAAAAACACGCCATGGACGTCGTGGTTGACGAGGAAAACCTGGCCGTGGCCATCGGCCGCAGCGGGCAGAACGTGCGCCTGGCGTCCGAGCTGACCGGCTGGCGCATCAACATCATGAGCGCCGAGGAATCGATGGCCAAGCAGGAGGCCGAAACCGCCGGCATCCGCGACGTGTTCGTCAGCAAGCTGGACGTGGACGAGACGGTCGCCGAGATCCTGATCTCCGAAGGCTTCACCACCCTGGAAGAAGTGGCCTACGTGCCGCTGCAGGAGATGCTGGAGATCGACGGCTTCGACGAAGACACCGTGCACGAACTGCGCAAGCGCGCCAAAGATGTGCTGCTGACGCAGGAGATCGCGCAGGCCGAGCGGGTCAACCAGGCGACGCGCGAGCTCTCCAGCCTGGAGGGCCTGAGCCCCGAAGCGCTGGCCAGCCTGGCCGCCGCCGACGTGGCCACGCTGGACGATTTTGCCGACCTGGCGGTGTTCGAGCTGGTGGAGATCACCGGCATGTCCGAAGAACAGGCGACCGCGCTGATCCTGAAAGCGCGCGAGCACTGGTTCACGACCTGACGGCGGCCGTATGAACAACGACTGAAGCGCCGCAAGGCATTGCAAGAGATACGAAGTCTGGCGCGGGTGCGCTGGCTTCAGCGAAGGAAAAATTTCATGGCTGTGACCACCGTTGCCCAGTTTGCTGCGGAACTCAAACAACCGACAGATACGCTGCTGATGCAGCTCAAAGCGGCCGGCGTGCCCAAGTCTTCGGCCGGGGACGTGATGAGCGACAGCGACAAGACCCGTCTGCTGGCCCATCTGCGCAGCGAGTCTGGCGCAGCCGTTCCTGACCCGACCAAGAAGATCACGCTGACGCGCAAGCAGACCAGCGAGATCAAGCAGGCCGACGCCAGCGGCAAGGCCCGCACCATCCAGGTGCAGGTGCGCAAGACGCGCACTTTTGTGCGCCGCGAGGATGTGGACAGCGCCGCGTCGGTGGCCCAGAGCGAGCACGAGGCCCAGGAGGCCGAGCGCCGCAACCAGGCCCTGCGCGACGCCGAACTGGCCGCCCAGCGCCTGCGCGTTGAAGAAGAGGCTCTGCAGGCCCAGGCCGCCGCCGAGGCCCGCCGCGCCCAGGAAGCCGCTGAAGCTGCCGCCGAGGCCGCCCGCCAGGAAGCCGCCGCCGCCGAGCGCGCTGCTGCTGAAGCTGCGCAGGCCGAATCCGCCCAGGCCGCCGGTGCCGCCCGCGAGGCGGCCAAAGATGCTGCCATCGAATCCGGCCGCGTGGTGCTGGACGGCGTGCCCGCCAAGCCGCGCATCGGCGCGCGCATTGATTACAACTTCAAACCCACGGCCCCCAAGGCGCCGCCCAAGGCCGAGCCGGTCAAGGCGGAACCCGCCAAGGTCGAAGCGCCCGCCGAAGCAGTGGCTGCCCCTGCGTCCGCGCCTGAAGCGGCCCCGGCGGCTCCGGCCGTGGCAGAGACCGCCGCTGCCAGCGCTGCGCCTGCTGCCGCTGCGCCGCTGACCAACCTGCAGGACGTGGAAAAGCGCCGCAAGGCCGCTGAATCCGAAGCCGCCGCGATCCGCGCCATGATGGCTGCGCCGCGCAAGGTGCTGACGGCCAAAAAGCCCGAGCCCGATGCGGCCGCTGTGGCTGCCAAGGCCAAGGCTGCCGAGGTCAAGCCCGGCGACAAGAAATCGGTCAAATCCGAGAAGCTGTCGTCCAGCTGGGCCGACGACGCCGCCAAGCGCCGCGCCGCGACCAAGGGCCGCACCGACACTTCCGCCGGACGTGCGGGCTGGAAAGCCCCGCGCGGCGGTCGCCGTGGTGGCCGTGGCCAGGACAATTCGCCGTCGTTTGTCGCTCCGGCCGAGTTCGTGGTGCAGGAGATTCATGTGCCCGAGACCATTTCGGTGGCCGACCTGGCGCACAAGATGTCCGTCAAGGCCTCCGAGCTGATCAAGGCGCTGATGAAGCTGGGCCAGATGGTCACCATCAACCAGCAGCTGGATCAGGAAACGGCCATGATCCTCGTCGAGGAAATGGGCCACCAGGCGCTGGCCGCCAAGCTGGACGACCCGGAAGCCTTTACCGAGGACGAACACGCCGCCTACTCGGGCGAGATGATCACCCGCGCGCCCGTCGTCACCGTGATGGGCCACGTCGATCATGGCAAGACCTCGCTGCTGGATTACATCCGCCGCTCGCGCGTCGCTTCGGGCGAAGCCGGGGGCATCACGCAGCACATCGGCGCCTACCACGTCGAGACGCCGCGCGGCACCATCACCTTCCTGGACACCCCGGGTCACGAGGCCTTCACGGCCATGCGGGCCCGCGGTGCGCAGGCGACCGACATTGTCATCCTGGTGGTCGCCGCCGATGACGGCGTCATGCCGCAGACCAAGGAAGCCATCGCCCACGCCAAGGCCGCCAAGGTGCCTGTCGTGGTCGCGCTGACCAAGATCGACAAGCCCGACACCAACGTGGACCGCGTCAAGAACGAGCTGGTCGCCGAAGGCGTCGTGCCCGAAGAGTTTGGTGGTGATTCGCCCTTCATCGGCGTGTCGTCCAAGAGCGGCCAGGGCATCGACGAGCTGCTGGAGCAGGTCCTGCTGCAGGCCGAAGTGCTGGAGCTGGGCGCGCCCGTCGACGCCATGGCCAAGGGCCTGGTGGTTGAAGCGCGTCTGGACAAGGGCCGTGGCCCGGTCGCGACCGTGCTGGTGCGCAGTGGCACGCTCAAGCGCGGCGACGTGGTTCTGGCCGGGGCCAGCTATGGCCGCGTGCGCGCCATGCTGGACGAAAACGGCCAGAACACCGCCGAAGCCGGCCCGTCCATCCCGGTGGAAATCCAGGGCCTGACCGAAGTGCCTCAGGCGGGCGACGATTTCATGGTGCTGGCCGACGAGCGCCGCGCCCGCGAAATCGCCACTTTCCGTCAGGGCAAGTACCGCGAAGTGACGCTGAACCGCCGCCAGGCCGCCAACCTCGAATCCATGATGGAGCAGATGGGCCAGGGCGCTGCCCAGACGCTGCCCATCATCATCAAGGCCGACGTGCAGGGCTCGCAGGAAGCGCTGGCCGCGTCGCTGCTCAAGCTGTCCACCGAGGAAGTCCGGGTGCAGATCGTGCACGCGGCCGTCGGCGGCATCAGCGAATCGGACGTCAACCTGGCGATCGCCTCCAAGGCGGTGGTCATCGGCTTCAACGTGCGCTCCGACGCCCAGGCCCGCAAGCTGGCCGAAGGCAACGGCATCGATCTGCGCTACTACAGCATCATTTATGACGCGCTGGACGACGTGAAGCAGGCCATGAGCGGCATGCTGGCTCCCGAGCAGAAGGAAGAGATCATCGGCGGCGCCGAGATCCGCCAGGTCTTCAAGGTGTCGCGCATCGGCTCCATCGCGGGCTGTATGGTCACCTCGGGCGTGGTCAAACGCGGTTCGCGCGTGCGGGTGCTGCGCGAGAACATCGTGGTCTTCACCGGCGAGATCGATACGCTCAAGCGCGTCAAGGACGATGTCCGCGAAGTGCGCGAGGGCTTCGAGTGCGGCATGACGATCAAGAACTACAACGACATCTACGAAGGTGACCAGCTGGAATTCTTCGAGATCAAGGAAGTGGCGCGCACTCTCGAGTGAGCGACCGGGCCTCATGCGACACAAGAAATCCACCCCCAACCGCAGCCTGCGCGTGGCCGACCAGATCCAGCGTGATCTGGCCGAGCTGGTGCGCGAGCTGAAAGATCCGCGCCTGGGCATGGTCACCTTCAGCGGGGTGGACGTCACCCCCGACTACGCCCACGCCAAGGTCTGGTTCACCGTGCTGGTCGGCGACAAGACCGCCACCGGCGAGGCGCTGAACGAGGCGGCGGGTTTCCTGCGCAATGGCCTCTTCAAGCGCCTGCACATTCACACCGTGCCGACGCTGCATTTTTTCTACGATCCGACGCTGGAGCGCGCCGCGCAAATGAGCACGCTGATCACACAGGCGCTGCAGGACAGCCCCGGGGACGAGCCCCAGCCGTGAACCCTGCCAGCGTCAGCACAGCCCCGGCGGCCCGCCCCCAGCGGGTGCGCGCGCCGCGTCGCGCCATCCACGGCGTGCTGCTGCTGGACAAGCCGCGCGGCCTGACCTCGCAGGACGCGGTCACTCGCGTTCGCCGCCTCACGGGCGCCGAAAAAGGCGGCCACGCGGGCACGCTCGACCCCCTGGCCGACGGCCTGCTGGTCGTGTGCCTGGGCGCCGCGACCAAGTTTTCCGCCAGCGGCCTGGACGCGGACAAAACCTACGAGGCGCTCCTGCGCCTGGGCCAGACCACGGCCAGTTTCGACGCCGAAACACCCGTGCTTGACGAGCGCCCGCTGGACGGCGTGACGTCCGAGCGCATCGCCGCCGTCTGCGCCGCGCTGCAGGGCGAGCAGGAGCAGCTGCCGCCCATGTACAGCGCCCTGAAAAAAGACGGCCAGCCGCTCTACGAGCTGGCCCGCCAGGGTCTGGAAGTGGAGCGCACGCCGCGCCGCATTACCCTGCATGAAGTCACGGTGCTGGATTTGCAGATGCCCTTGCTCAGGCTGCGCGTGCGCTGCTCCAAAGGCACTTACATCCGCAGCCTGGCGCACGACATCGGGCAGCAGCTCGGCTGCGGCGCCCACCTGGCTGGACTGCGCCGCGTGGCCAGCGGCGATCTGGAGGTCGCCAGCGGCGTCACGCTGGAGCAGCTCGAAGGCCTGGCCGAGCGCCCGCTGCCGCAGTGGCCTGCGGGCGTACTGCGCGGGGTCGATACCCTGATCCAGGACGCGCCCGTGGTGCGTCTGGACGATGCCGAATCGGGCCGATTCCTCAGTGGCCTGCGCCGCCGCACGGCGCTGCCGGACCGCGAGCGCGTGCGCGTCTACGGACCCCAGCCCGCCGCTTTTCTGGGGATGGCGCACATCCGCGCCCGCGAACTCATTCCCGACCGCCTGCTCAGCCCGCCCGAAGTGCAGGCTGTGCTGGACCAGGCGCCCCGACCGGCCTGATATCCGCCTGCTAGCCGCCTGATTCCCACCTGATCTTTCCTGGTTTTCCCTCTTGCGGGCTCCCCGCGACCTGCCGCAGAGCCGGTCCGCCGCCCGCCCTGTCCCAACTGTCCCGCTCACCGAGAAATCCTGACATGAGTCGCCAAATCCGCAATATCGCCATCATCGCCCACGTTGACCACGGCAAAACCACCATGGTTGACCAACTGCTGCGCCAGAGCGGCACCTTCGCCGAACACGAAAAAGTCGTGGACACGGTGATGGACAACAACGCCATCGAACGCGAGCGTGGCATCACCATCCTGGCCAAGAACTGCGCCGTGACCTGGGAGGGCACGCACATCAACATCGTCGATACGCCCGGACACGCGGATTTCGGCGGCGAGGTCGAGCGCGCCCTGTCCATGGTGGACGGCGTGGTGCTGCTGATCGACGCTCAGGAAGGTCCCATGCCGCAGACGCGTTTCGTGACGCGCAAGGCGCTGGCGCTGGGTCTCAAGCCCATCGTCGTCGTCAACAAGGTGGACAAGCCGGGCGCCAACCCCGACAAGGTCATCAACGCCGCGTTCGATCTGTTCGACAAGCTGGGCGCGACCGACGAGCAGCTGGATTTCCCCGTGGTTTACGCCTCCGGAATCAACGGCTGGTCGAGCCTGACCGAAGGGGAGCCCGGCGAGCAGTGGGGCCCCGACATGTCGGCGCTGTTCAACACCGTGCTCAAGCACGTGCCGGCCCACCAGGGCGACCCGGCGGCGCCGCTGCAGCTGCAGATCTCCGCGCTGGACTACAACAGCTTCGTCGGCCGCATCGGCGTGGGCCGCATCAATGCGGGCACGCTCAAGCCCTCCATGGACGTGCTGGTCATGGAAGGGCCGGACGGCAAGAGCTTCAAGGGCCGCATCAACCAGGTGCTGACCTTCGAGGGTCTGGCCCGCGTGCAGACCGCCGAAGCCGGTCCGGGCGATATCGTGCTGGTCAACGGCATCGAGAACCTGGGCATCGGCGTGACGCTGACCGACCCGGCGCAGCCCTCGCCGCTGCCCATGCTCAAGATCGACGAGCCGACGCTGACCATGAACTTCTGCGTCAACACCAGCCCGCTGGCCGGCCGCGAAGGCAAGTTCGTCACCAGCCGCCAGATCTGGGACCGCCTGCAGAAAGAGCTGCAGAGCAACGTCGCGCTGCGCGTGCGCGAAACCAGCGAAGACGGCATTTTTGAAGTCTCCGGCCGGGGCGAACTGCACCTGACCATCCTGCTGGAAAACATGCGCCGCGAAGGCTACGAGCTGGCTGTGTCCAAACCGCGCGTGGTTTTCCAGGAGATCAACGGCGAGCGCTGCGAGCCCATCGAGCTGGTCACCGCCGACGTGGAAGAACAGCACCAGGGCGGCGTCATGCAGGCGCTGGGCGAGCGCAAGGGCGAACTGGTCAACATGGAGCCGGACGGCCGGGGCCGCGTGCGCCTGGAGTACCGCATTCCGGCGCGTGGCCTGATCGGTTTCTCCAACGAATTCCTGAACCTGACGCGTGGCTCTGGCCTGATCAGCAACATTTTTGACGGCTACGAGCCGCACAAGGGCGAGATCGCCAGCCGCAAGAATGGCGTGCTGATCAGCATGGATGCGGGCGAAATCTTCACCTACGCGCTGGGCAAACTGGACGATCGCGGCCGCATGTTCGTCAAGCCCAACGACGCCGTGTATGAAGGCATGATCGTCGGCATCCACAGCCGCGACAACGATCTGGTGGTCAACGCCACGCGCACCAAGCAGCTGACCAACTTCCGCGTTTCGGGCAAGGAAGACGCCATCAAGATCACCCCGCCGATCGACCTGACGCTGGAATATGGCGTCGAGTTCATCGAGGACGACGAGCTGGTCGAGATCACGCCCAAGAGCATCCGCCTGCGCAAGCGCCACCTGCAGGAGCACGAGCGCAAGCGCGCCTCCCGCGAGTCCAACGCCTGAGGCCGGATCCCGTCCTTGTGCACCCCTGAATCCCGGGGCCTGCGGGCCTCGGGCTCAGCCGCTACAATCCTTGTTTTTCGGGCGTGACGCCCGTCTGCCGAACCTGCTGAATCTGGAAATGCCGCCATGACACACGTGGTTACCGAAGCCTGCATCCGCTGCAAATACACCGACTGTGTCGATGTCTGTCCCGTCGACTGCTTCCGCGAGGGCCCGAACTTCCTGGTCATCGACCCCGACGAGTGCATCGACTGCGCGGTCTGCATCCCCGAATGCCCGGTCAACGCCATCCTCCCCGAGGAAGACGTGCCGTCCGACCAGCTGCACTTTATCCAGCTCAACGCCGAGCTGGTCAAGGGCTGGCCCAGCATCACCAAGCGCAAGGCCGCGCTGCCCGACGCCGACGAGTGGAAGAACCGCAAGGACAAGCTCGACGAGCTGATCCGCTGAAGGCGAAAAAATTTCAGCGCCCACCGACACAGCGCTGAAAATCTGGCTATAATCTTTGCTTCTGTTCCTCGATAGCTCAGTCGGTAGAGCGCCGGACTGTTAATCCGTAGGTCCCTGGTTCGAGCCCAGGTCGAGGAGCCAAAATACAAAACCCCCGCAGTGGCAACGCTGCGGGGGTTTCTGTTTGGCCAACCCGGAATTCTGTGCTTTTCGGGGTGTCAGGACCCGTGGCGTCCCAGGCCCTGCCAGCGCTCCGGCAGCCATGTGCTCAATCGCCGTGCCAGCTGTGCCTCGCAGCGCTGCCAGACGATGCCCAGCGCCATCACGCCCAGGCCGATGGCGGCCAGCGCCAGGGGGAAGAGCAGGCTGTTGGCAAAGACGATCTGCGCCAGCCAGGCCAGGTAAGCGGTGATGCCCAGAGCCCCGAAGACGGCGTAAACGCGGCGCAAGAGCAGTGCGGCGCCCAGGACCATCACCACATTCAGGCCCAGGTAGACGAACCGGGCCAGATCGCTGCCGGTGCTCATCAGGGACAGGCCGACCCAGAAGGCACTGGCGCCAGCCAGGTGCAGCCAGAAGGCGAAATCGGGCGTGCGCCGCGTGCGCACATCCACCCAGACCGCTGTCAGTATCAGGGCCAGCCCCAAAGCCAGCGAGACGCGCTCATGCAGGCCCCAGGGCAGATCGCTGCTGCTGGCGCCCAAAAACAGTGGCGCGGCGTCCTGGCTCAGGGCCCACAGCGCGATGGCGATGGGCAGAACCAGAAAGGGCAGGCGGTAACGCCACAGCGCCAGCAGGCCGGTCAGCACGGTGGCGGCTTCCATCGGCAGCCAGCGGTTTTCGAAGCCGGACGCAGGCCAGCCCTCGGTCGGCCACAGACCCAGCGCCTTTTGCACGCCGCAGACCGCCAGCGGGGTCAGCGCCACGGCCAGCGCGGCGGTCAGCCCGGTGGGGAGGAGCAGATCGCGGCGGCGCAGCGCTTCGGCCAGCAGCAGGGCGCCCGCCGCCAGCAGCAGCGCCAGCCCGGCAATACCCCAGCCGTCCAGGCGCTCCCAGGCCAGGGTCATGAACAGCGTCATCGCGCCTATGGCGATCAGCCCGCCCAGGTGGTAGAGCACGTGCGTCAGGCGCAGCGTGGCGCGGCTGCCCTGCTGCGCGGCCAGAAACTGCCACAGCCCCTCGGCCTGACCGGGCGCGATCAGGCCCGCGCGGGCGGCCGCATCGAGCTGGTGGCGGTCGATGTTCACGGTGCGGGCGTGGCCCACGCCAGCGTCACCGTCCAGCCGGTGACGGCGAACAGTGGCCGCAGCACGGCCAGGGCGTTGCTGCGCGCGCTTTCCAGCACACTTTGGCTGGCGCAGGCCTGGCGGATGACGGTTTCGGCGCGGGCCAGGGCGGCGTCGGTGGCCTTGGTGCGGGTGGCTGATCCGGGCAGAAAGGGTTCCAGACCGCTGCCGGTGATCTCGTAAAAATACGATCCGCCCTGTTGGCGGGGGCCGTGATTGACGCGCGCTGAAATCACCCCCGGCTGCGGCAGCACCAGGGTGGCGGTGCGCGCGGTGGCGTCAATGTCGCGGTAGTGGCTGGCGCGCAGATCGGTGCCGGCCAGGCATTCACCCCGCGCCACCAGCAGTGCGCGCGCCGAGCCAAAACGCAGCTCGCGCCCGGTCAGCGGAATGTCCTGGGCGATGTTTTCGGTGACCTCGATGACGCTGGATTCATGCACTTTCACCGAGACCAGCTGGCCCATGGCCTCCAGTGCGATGAGCGGCGGGGCGGGGGCCTCGGGCGGCGCGGCGGCCGGGCGCAGCAGCAGGGCCAGTGCGGCGCCCACCGCCAGAGCGCCGATCAGGGCAAAAAAGCGCGTCAGCATCTCAGTGGACGGCCGCCGCCGTGGTCAGCGGCTGGCCCAGCGAGCGCAGCACGTCGCGGATGAAGCGCACGCGGTCGTCGACCTGGTCCATGGTGCGGGTGATGCGCAGCCTGTCGTTGCCCGAGAGCTGGATGTGGCGGTTTTTCTGCACCAGCGTGATGATGGCCATGGGGTCGATGGGCGGGTGCGGCTTGAACTGCAGCGTGGTCACGCCGGGGCTGCTGTCGATTTTCAGCACGCCATAGGGCTGGCCCAGCACGCGCAGCCGGTGGCTGTCCAGCAGCACCTGGCCTTGCGGCGGCAGCTTGCCGAAGCGGTCGGTGATTTCTTCCAGCAGCGCGTCGATGTGGTGCGGCTGGCTGGCGCTGGCCAGGCGTTTGTAGAGCGAGAGCCGAATCTGCACGTCCGGGCAGTAGCTGTCGGGCAGCAGGGCGGGCGAGTGCAGGTTGACCTCGGTGGCGATGGACAGCGGGTTAAGCACGTCGGGCTCCTCGCCGCGCTTGAGCGCCTCGACCGCCTGCGACAGCATGTCGTTGTAGAGCTGGAAACCCACCTCCATCATGTTGCCGCTCTGGTGATCGCCCAGCACCTCGCCCGCGCCGCGAATCTCCAGATCGTGCATGGCCAGGTAGAAACCGCTGCCCAGCTCTTCCATGCTCTGGATGGCGTCCAGGCGCTGCTGCGCCGGTTTGGGCAGGGCCTGCGCGTCGGGCACCAGCAGGTAGGCGTAGGCCTGGTGGTGGCTGCGGCCCACGCGGCCCCGCAGCTGGTGCAGCTGCGCCAGACCGAACTTGTCGGCACGGCTGATCAGGATGGTGTTGGCGCTGGGCACGTCGATGCCGGTTTCGATGATGGTCGAGCACAGCAGCACGTTGTAGCGCTGGGCGACGAAATCGCGCATGACGCGCTCCAGCTCGCGCTCGGGCATCTGGCCGTGGGCCACGGCGATGCGCGCCTCGGGCAGGATCTCCTGCAGCTTCTGCAGGCGGTTTTCGATGGTATCGACCTCGTTGTGCAGGAAGTAGATCTGACCGCCGCGTTTGAGCTCGCGCAGCATGGCCTCGCGGATGATGCTGCTGTTCTCGGTGCGCACCAGCGTCTTGATCGCCAGACGGCGCTGCGGCGCGGTGGCGATGACGGACAGATCGCGCAGCCCCTCCAGCGCCATGCCCAGCGTGCGCGGGATGGGCGTGGCCGTCAGCGTCAGCACGTCCACATCGGCGCGCAGCGCCTTGATGGCCTCTTTGTGGCGCACGCCAAAGCGGTGCTCCTCGTCGATGATGAGCAGGCCCAGGCGCTGGAACTTCACGTCTTTGGACAGCAGCTTGTGCGTGCCGATGACGATGTCGATCTGCCCGCTGGCCATGCCCTCCAGCGCGGCCTTGATCTCCTTGGGCGAGCGGAAGCGCGACAGCTCGGCCACCTTGACCGGCCAGGGGCTGAAGCGGTCGGCGATGTTCTGGTAGTGCTGCTCGGCCAGCAGCGTGGTCGGCGCCAGCAGCGCCACCTGCTTGCCGCCGGTGACCGCGACAAAGGCAGCGCGCAGCGCGACCTCGGTCTTGCCAAAGCCCACGTCGCCGCAGACCAGGCGGTCCATGGGCTTGGGGCTGACCATGTCCTGGATGACGGCGTGAATGGCGGCGTTCTGGTCGGCCGTTTCCTCGAAGCCGAAGCTGGCGGCAAAGGCCTCGTAATCGCCGACGTCAAAGCGGTGGCTGTGGCCTTCGCGCGCGGCGCGCCGGGCGTAGAGCGCCAGCAGCTCGGCGGCGGTGTCGCGCACCTGCTCGGCCGCCTTGCGCCTGGCCTTGTCCCACTGGCCGCTGCCCAGGCGGTGCAGCGGCGCCTCTTCGGGGCTGACGCCGGTGTAGCGCCCGATCAGGTGCAGCTGGCTGACGGGCACATACAGGCTGGCGTCGCCCGCGTAAAGCAGGTGCAGGAACTCGGAGCTCTGCCCCTCGCCCGCGTCCAGGTTGATCAGGCCCTGGTAGCGCCCGATGCCGTGCTGCACATGCACGACGGGGTCGCCCAGCTTGAGCTCGGACAGATCCCGGATCAGCGCCTCGACCGCGCTGCCCTGCTCCTGGCGTTTGCGGCGGCGGCTGCTGGGGCTGGCGGCGAAAAGCTCGGTCTCGGTGATCAGCGCCACGCGCAGATCATCGGCCTCGTCCAGCAGGTAAAAGCCGCTGGCCAGATCGCCCGACGTGATCGCCATGGGTTGATCGCCCCGCACGAAATCGGCCAGCGAGCCGCTGGGCGGCAGGGCCAGATCGTGCTCGCGCAGCATGTCCAGCAGGCTTTCCTGGCGGCCTGCGCTCTCGGCGACCAGCAGCGTGCGCGCCGACGTGTCCTTCAGGAAGAGGCGCAGGCGGTGCAGCGGATCGCTGTGTCCGCGCTCGACCTGCACGTCGGGCAGCGGCCGTGCCCAGGCGGTTTCGCCGCTGCCCCGCAGCAGCAGGCAGGGCAGATCGTGGCTGCGTGCGAAGAAATCGTCCACCGTCAAAAAGAGCTGCTCCGGCGGCAGGATGGGACGCTCGGGGTCGTGCTGCATGAAGCGGAAGCGCTCGCGCGTGTCCGTCCAGAAGCTGGTCAGGGCGGCTTCCATTTCGCCGTGCAGCACCAGGGTGGTGGCGGGCGGACAGTGCTCGAACAGCGGCGCGGTGGCGTCAAAAAACAGCGGCAGGTAGTACTCGATGCCCGCGCTGGCCAGGCCTTGGCCCATGTCCTTGTAGATGCGGCAGCGCGTGGGATCGCCGCTGAGGTGCTCGCGCCAGCGGCGGCGGAAGGCCTGCTGGCTGGCCTCGTCCATGGGGAACTCACGCCCGGGCAGCAGCCGCACCTCGGGCACGGGGTAGAGGCTGCGCTGGGTGTCGGGGTCGAAGGTGCGGATGGCGTCGATTTCGTCGTCGAACAGATCCAGGCGAAAGGGCGTCGGCGAGCCCATGGGGAAGATGTCGATCAGGCCGCCACGCACGGCGTATTCGCCCGGCTGCACGACCTGGTTGACGTGGTGGTAGCCCGCCAGCACGAGCTGTGCGCGCAACGCGGCTTCATCAATCGCACTTTTGTGACGGAAGTAGAACGTGGTTCCCGCCAGAAAAGACGGCGGTGCCAGGCGCTGCAGCGCGGTCGTGGCGGGCAGCAGCACGGCGTCCAGCTCGCCCTGGGCCATGCGCCACAGCGTGAGCAGGCGCTCGGAGATCAGATCCTGGTGCGGGCTGAAGGTGTCCCAGGGCAGGGTTTCCCAGTCGGGGAAAATCGCCACGACCAGGTCCGGATCAAAAAAATTCAGCTCGCCAGACAGGCGCTGGCTGTCGGCGGGGTCGGCGGTGATGATGAGCGTCAGCGGCTTGCGCGCGCCGGGCTGCTGCAGCGTCTGCGCCTGGCGGCGCACGAACTGCGCCAGCAGCGCGGCGTCGGCCGAACCGGGCGGGCGGGGCAGGGTATGGCGTTTGTGGCCGGACAGGCTGGGGAGCGCCAGCAAAGGCAAAGCGGAAGATTCAGCGGACGGCATGTCAGAGGGCCCCGATCAGATCAATCGGCCATTTTAGGCGCCGCCGCCAAGCCCGCGTCCCGCGAGGGGGACGCCGCCCGTGCGATCAGTGCATGGGCGCGGCGCTGGCCTTGTCCAGGCTGCGTGCCGCGATGGCTTCGCGCAGCACGCCTTTTACACAGAAAGCGAAGGCCAGCAGGCCCAGCGCACTGAACACCGCGAATCCGGGTAGGCCAAAAGCCACATAGGTGAGTTTGCCGCCTTCGATGCCCAGCGCGTACAGCACCGCCACGCCCATGGACAGCGCGGCGGCCACCACGCCTTTGGG
The DNA here is from genome assembly GCF_037688875.1 of Amphibiibacter pelophylacis. Taxonomy (NCBI): domain Bacteria; kingdom Pseudomonadati; phylum Pseudomonadota; class Betaproteobacteria; order Burkholderiales; family Sphaerotilaceae; genus Amphibiibacter; species Amphibiibacter pelophylacis. Next base: position 55,228 of record NZ_JAWDIE010000007.1, on the reverse strand, counting down.
CGCATCGCTGGCCATCAGCGACAGGCGGTAGAGCACCGCAAACGTCAGCCCTTCCGCGAAGCAGATCACCGCCATGCCGCCCAGCAGCAGGCTGATCTGCAGCGGGCAGCCCAGGCCCGCCAGGCTGCAGGCCAGCAGCAGCGCAGCGCCCACGGCCATCAGCGGCATGGCCCACTGGATGGTGCGGCCCACGACCACGCGGTCGGTGACGCGCGCCAGCGTGATGTTGCCCAGGATCAGCCCGGCGAACACCGGCACCTGCGCCAGGCCGTAAGCCCAGGTGGGCAGGCTCATGTCGCGGATCAGCATCAGCGGCGAGAGCGCAATCCAGGTCAGCAGCGGCAGCCCGGACAGCGGCGTGGCCAGCGCCAGCAGCAGAAAGGGGCGGTTGCGCAGCACCGCCAGGTAGGAGCGGCCGATCTGGCCCAGCGTATCGGCCTTCTCCAGGCGCACGGCGGTTTCGGGCATGGCGCGCGTCAGGCCCAGCAGGCTGATCAGGGCGATGGCGCCGATCAGCACGAAAATCAGCTGCCACGAGCCCAGCGGGTGGCTCAGGATGCCCGCGCCCAGCAGCGGCGCCAGCAGCGGCGCGACCATGGCCACGTTGGCCATCAGCGCCATCACCTTGATGGCGGTTTTTTCCTCGAAAGCCTCCTGGATGCTGACATAGCCCACCGCGCTGATGAAGCACAGCGCAATGCCCTGCACGAAGCGCATGGCCATGAAGGCCTCGATGGTGGGCGCCAGCAGGATGGCGAAATTGGCCAGTGCATACAGCAGCGCGCCGCCCAGCATGACCGGGCGTCGCCCCCAGCGGTCGGACATCGGGCCCACGCACCAGGCCAGCACCGCGCCCCCCAGCAGGTAGAGCGTCATCGAGGTCGGCACCCACGCGCTGTCCGCGCCGTACTCCTGCGTGATGGTCAGCATCGCCGGCTGGATCATGTCGTTGCCGATGTAGACCGAGAACTCGAACAGCACCAGCATCAGCGGGAACCAGATGATGCTGCGGTCCAGCTGCGTGTACAGCGGCGGCCGGGCGGGCAGGGCGGAGGGGGTAGCGGTGGCAGACATCGCGCAATTCTAAGGGTTTTCCCTGGGGTGGCTCGGCTGGCTCAACCCCAGGTTTCGTGGGGAATTGCCGCCTCGTCGCACCAGGCCAGTGCAGCGTCCAGCGCTGCTGTGGCAGGCAGGCCCAGGCCCTGCAGCTCCTGCGGCGACAGCAGCCGGGTGCGGCAGCGCTGGCGTTCGCGCGTGGCGGCCGGGCTGGCCTCGCGCAGGCCCCGGCGCAACGCCTTGTCGCAGGCCTCCATCGTCACCCAGGCGTGGTTGAAGGCGGCGTCGCTCAAGGCTGCGGCGCTGTAGGGTGTGGCGTGCGGCTCGCCGCCCAGAAAGTCGCGGATCAGGCCTGCGCGCTCGGGCGCAGGCACGAGGCCCCGGTGCTGGATGTCCAGCCCCAGCGGCTGGCTGGCCAGGCCCAGCAGCGTGCCCCGGTGGGGCGGCGTGTCCTGGTGGCTCCAGGCCAGCCACAGCCCGGCCGCCCCGGGCGCCGTGCGGCGCGGCGCCGGGGGCGGGGGCTGCACGGCGGGGTGGGCCAGCAGATCGGCCAGCGCGGCGCGCACCGTCTGGCGCAGCGCGGGGCGGTCGGCCATAGCGCCCGACGCGGCGGCGGGCAGCCAGCCCAGGCGCAGCCAGCCGCCCGAATCCAGCGCCACACGCAACGGCAGACGCAGCGGCAGGCGCGCTGCGATCAGCGGCGCCAAGGGCGGTCCATCCAGCCCCAGCGTTGCCAGAGCGTCTGCCACCGGCCTCAGTCCTGCGGCCAGGGCTGGGCGGGCGAACCGCGCCAGCGCGTGTGCGCGGGCAGGGTTTCGCCCTTCATCACCAGCGTCAGCGGGCCCAGGTGGACGCCGTCTTCGACGCGCGCGTCGTACAGCACCGTGGTGCGCGCCCGTACCGTCACGCCCCGGCCGATGTCCACCGTGCCGATTTTCATGATGCGGTCCTCGAACAGGTGGGTCTGCGGGCCGCTGAGCGCATTCAGCTCGGCCTGGTCACCGATGCGCACGCAGTCGAACTCGGTCATGTCGGTGGTGTCCAGATAGACGCCGCGCCCGATGTGCGCGCCAAACAGGCGCATCACCCAGGGCAGCATGGGCGTGCCGCGCAGGTAGTTCAGAAAGGCCGGGACGGCCATGGTCTCGTAGACATTGGTGACGGCCTCGCTGAGCCACACAAACGGCGTCCACATTGGGTGGCTGCCCGGCCGGTAGCGGCCCATCAGCAGCCATTTCAGCACCAGCACGACCAGCATCGAGCCCGCCCCGTACATGGCGCCCCACAGCGCCAGATAGAGTGGCAGCCACAGCCAGCCCATGCCCTGCGCGTCGTCCACCACAGGCAGCACGCTGCCCACGATGGCGTAACCCACGCCCACGCTGTAGGCCATGGGCAGCACGATGCGTGCGGTTTCGACCGCCGTGCGGCCGATCACGCGCCAGCGCGAGGGGCTGAAGGTCAGGCTGTCGGCAAAACCGGTGGCGACTTCGCGTGCGGGCAGGTGCAGTGGCGGCGAGCCAAACCAGGTGTCGCCCGAGCGCAGGCGCTCGGTCTGCGGTGCGCGCGACTGCACGCCGATCAGCACATTGGGCGGCAGCACGGTACCGTCGGGCACGTAAGCGCCGTTGCCGACAAAGCTGCGGTGGCCGATCACGGTGGGGCGCAGCGTCATCCAGCCGTTCTCCACGTCGTCGTCGCCCAGCATGACGGCGTCTGCGATGAAGGTCTCGTCGCCCAGTGTCAGCATGTCGGGCACCACGCCCATGGCGGTCGAGATTTCCGCCTTGCGGCCCACGCGCGCGCCCAGCAGGCGGTACCACAGCGGTGCAAACACGGTGGCATAGACCGAGTGCAGCGTCATCAGGCTGGTGTCCTGGATCTGGTTGATCAGCCACTTGCGGTAGTACATGCTGCCGTGCACGGCGTAGCGCCCGGGGTTCATGCGCGGCAGCGCGATCCAGCGCACGCTGGCCGACAGCAGCGCCGTCAGCACGATCAGCACGGCTGAGGCCGGGATCGCCAGCACGATGAAGCGCCCGGCCTCGTGCCAGAAGCGCACGCCCGGGTCGTCCGGCACCAGCCAGTCCACGAACATGAAGGTCGGAAAAAGCGGCATGAAGAACAGCATGGACACGGCCAGCGCGCTGACCGAGAAAAACGCCGCCTCGAACATCTCCCGCGCCCGCGACGGCTATGTTGGCTCCTACTGCGTGCTGGAGGGCAATACCGTCGCGGGCGATGTGGACGGTGCCGATGACCAGCTCGCCGCGCTCGACGCGGGCGTTTTCCAGCTGCACGGCGGCGCCCAGGCTGGCGCCGTCATCGATCTGGATCAGCGAGGGCACGCGCGCCGTCACCGAGCCCAGCGACACGTCGCGGCCCACCCGGGCACCCACAGCGCGCAGGTAGTAGCTCATCAGCACCGAGCCGTTGAGCAGGTGCAGCGGCGCGGCGTTGACCAGGCGGTCGGACAGCCACCAGCGGTAGTACGTCCAGCCCCACAGCGGATAACGCCCGGGCGCGATCCGGCCCAGCACCAGGCGCCGTCCGGCGATGGCCAGCAGCAGGCTGAGGATCTGCACCGCCACGAACACGCCCAGCGCCAGGGCGACGGCCACGGGGATGCTGTCGCCCGGATCGCCGGTGTACAGGTGGTAGGTGAAAAACGGCGCCAGCCACTGCAGGATGGTGATGGACACCAGCATGGGCAGGGCCAGCAGCTGGCCCAGGCCGCAGCGCCAGCGTCGCCAGGCGCTGTTGTTCGGGCTGGCGGTGAAGGCGGGCGGCGATTCGCCGGGCGCCTGGGCCGCGTTCATGGCGCTCATGGCATCCATCGCGTCCTGCACGGCCTGCGCCAGGCGGGCGATCTGGCGGCTCTGGTAGACGGTCTGCACCGTCATCATGGCGCAGCGCGGGTCGGCGCGCAGCAGCGAGACCAGACGCGCCGCAAACAGCGAATGCCCGCCCAGATCGCTGAAAAAGTCGAGCTCGCGGCGCAGCGCCTGCCCAGGGAAGATCTGGCCCAGCACGCCAAACAGCAGGGTTTCGGCCTCGCCCACTGGCGTGTCGCTGGCTCCGGCCTCGGCGGCCAGTTCGGGCAGTTCCAGCGCGCGCAGCGCCTTGCGATCGATCTTGCCCGACAGCAGGCGCGGCAGGCTGGCAACGACCTCGTAGCGCGCGGGCACCATGTACTCGGGCAGGCGCGCACGCAGCGCAGCGCGCAGCAGGCTGGCGCTGGGGCGCTCGATCACCTCGCCGCTGCCATCAGGCGCGGCTTCGTGCTCCAGCACCAGCCAGGCGACCAGCTGGTCCACGCCGCTGATCTGGCGCACCAGCACGGCGGCGGTGCCCACGCCGGGCTGCTCGCACAGCGCGGCCTCGATCTCGCCCAGCTCGACGCGGAAGCCGCGGATCTTGATCTGGTCGTCGGCGCGGCCCAGGCACTGCACCTCGCCGGTTTCGGTGATGCGCGCCAGATCGCCCGTGCGGTACAGGCGGTCTTCCTGCGGTGACAGCGCCCAGGGGTTGGGGATGAATTTCTCCGCTGTCAGATCCGGGCGGCCCAGATAGCCCTGGGCGACGCCTGGGCCAAACAGGCACAGCTCGCCGGTTTCGCCCTGGGCCAGCATGCGCTGCTGGTCGTCCAGCACCGTCATGCCGTAATTGGGCAGCGGGCGGCCGATGGTCACGGCCTCGCCGCGCGACAGCCGCGCCAGGCTGGCCGACACCGTGCCTTCGGTCGGGCCGTAGGTGTTGAAAATCTCCAGGCCCTCGCGGTCCAGCCGTGCCACCAGGGCGTCGGGACACATCTCGCCGCCCATGTTGACGATGCGCAGCGTGGCCACGTCGCGGCTGAACAGCGCCAGCAGCGTGGGCACCGCGTGCAGCACGGTCACGCCATGGCGTTCCAGCGCGGCCGGCAGGGCGTCGGGGTCGGTGACCAGTTCCTTGGGCGCCACCCACAGGCTGGCGCCGACCAGGTAGGAGATCCAGATCTCCTCAAACGACATGTCGAAGGCCACCGAAAAGCCCTGGTAGACGGTGTCGTCGCCGCGCACGCCCAGCACGGCGTTCTCGCTGCGCAGGAAGTGGCAGATGCTGGCCTGCTGGATCAGGATGCCCTTGGGCTTGCCCGTCGAGCCCGAGGTGTAGATGACGTAGGCCGGATCGCTCCCGGCCTGGCCTTCGCGGCGCAGCAGCGCGCCGTCGGCGGGGGGCTGCAGCAGATCGGCGCTGCACCAGCGCGGCCAGGGCTGGCCGTCCAGCAGCGGCAGCGCTTCTGGCGCGCAGACCAGGCCGCGCGCCTGGGCATCGTCCACGCAGACGCCAATGCGGTCCACTGGTACGTCGGCGTCAAAAGGCAGCCAGGCGGCGCCCGCGCGGGCAATGCCCAGCTGCATGATGAGCAGATCCAGCCCGCGCGGCAGCCACAGCCCGACGATGTGCCCCGGGCGCACGCCGCGCACGATGAGCTGGTGCGCCACGCGCGCCGACAGCTCGTCCAGATCGGCGTAAGTCAGTGTGCGGCCCGTGGCGCCGCAGACCAGCGCCGTGGCGTGCGGCCGCTGGGCGGCGGTTGCTTCAAAAATGTCGGCCAGGGTTTCGTCGCGCAGCAGGTCGGGCCGGTCGGGGCCGCGCACGCAGACGGCGGGAACGGGGCTGTGCGGTGCTGCGGCTGGGCTGGCGTCCGCAGTCTGGGGGTTGGCGGAGGAATCTGGAATCAATCAGGCCACCTGCGGAGCAAGAAGCAAAGAAAAAACCCGGCGGCCCTGCGGCGTCCGGGTCAGAAAACCGTCGGATTCTGCAGGGCCAATTACTTCTTCATGGCCTCGGCCGGGGCCGCCGGAGCCGCTGGTTTGGCGGCCATGGCGGGCGCTGCGGGCTTGGCCGCTGCAGCCGGTGCGGCAGGAGCTGCCGGTTTCGCCGCCATGGCCATGCCGCCACCCACGGTCAGGCCCTGGCCCTGCAGGTCTTTGGCCACCTTGGGCCCGATGCCCGACACCCGCGCCTGAAAGTCGGCCCAGTCTTTGAAAGCGGATTTTTTGCGCTCGGTGACGATGCGCTGGCTGATCTTGGGGCCGATGCCTTTGATGGCGTCCAGTTCGGATTTGGTCGCGCTGTTCACATCCAGCGCCCAGGCGCTGGGGATCAGGCCGGCTGTCAGCGCCACGAGGGCCGCAGGAAGCACGAGTCTGCGCAGGAACGAGAGAGCGGAATTTGCCATGAGGGCCTCCAGGCCAGGTGGAACTCGGGCGATGTTGCCCGAGCCGCATGATACGGCGGCCCGCCGGTGACTCTGCCCCTCAGCCGCAGGGGACGCATCGCCCGGCTGTCCCTTGGGCGAAACAGCGCCGTGATTTTGTTGTCAGCGCGGGTTGGCGCCCCCAGCAAATTCAAAGGCTTGGAAAATAAGAATGCCGTAAATTGATTTTTTACATTAAAAAATAGAAGTCTTTGCGATAGGGCAGCTCACCCTGACACAGAATCCGCCCGCAGCAGCAGAGCGACCGGCCGCACGCGCTGGCGCTGGGGCTTCTGCCCGTTGCGGAACAAGGCCAGCTCAAGCCCCGATGAAGCCCCGCTGAAGCAAGCTGCTCAGCCGCGAAACAGCCCCACCACCAGCACCGCGTTGGCGGAGCAGATCAGCGCAAAAATGCCCCAGGCCAGCGCCTGCTTGAAGCGCGAGATGGTGAACTCGCCCAGCGTGCGCCGCTCGCTGCACAGGCGGATCAGCGGCCACATCGCCATCGGCAGCTGCAGGCTGAGCACGACCTGGCTCCAGACCAGCAGATCGCCCACCGCCGCATCGCCCAGCCAGTAAACGCCCAGCGCGGCCGGGACCAGCGCCAGCGCACGCGTCAGCAGCCGCGTCACCCAGGCGGGCCAGCGCAGACGCAGAAATCCGTCCAGGATGATCTGCGCGGCCAGCGTGCCGGTGAGTGTGGAGCTCTGGCCCGACGCCAGCAGCGCCAGACCAAACAGCAGCGCCGCAGCGCCGCCTGCGATGGGCAGCAGGCGCTCGTAGGCCTGCGCCAGATCGCTGACCACGACCTGGCCGGGCGCGTGGAAGGCCGCCGCCGCCAGGATCAGGATGGCCGCGTTGACCGCCATCGCCATTGCCAGCGAGATCAGCGTGTCCCAGCGCGCCAGGCCCAGCAGTTTGCGCAATTGCTGCTGGCGCTGCGCCAGGTCCAGCGGCGCGCCAGTGGGCGCGGCGTGGCGTGTCTGCACCAGCGAGGAATGCAGATACAGGTTGTGCGGCATGATGGTCGCGCCCACGATGCCCAGCGCCAGCACCAGCGCCGCGTGGTGGCTGCCCGCTGTATTTCCCACTGTACTTCCGGCTGCACTTCCCGCAACGGGCAGGCTGGGTAGCGTCGGCACCAGACCCAGCGCCACGGCGGCCCAGTCGGGCGGCGTCAGCACCAGCTGCACGGCAAAACTGCCCATGATGCAGACCAGCAGGGCGATGATGACGGCTTCAAGCTGGCGCACGCCGCGCCCGTGCAGGCCGAGCACCAGCACCGTCATCACGGCGGTCAGCGCCACGCCCCACAGCAGCGGCACGCCCAGCAGCAGCTTGAAGGCCAGCGCGCCGCCCAGCACCTCGGCCAGGTCGCAGGCCACGATGGACACCTGCGCGCCCAGCCACTGCAGCGGCCAGACGCGCGGGCCATAGCGCTCGCGGCTGTGTCGCGCCAGGTCTTTGCCGGTGACCAGCCCCAGGCGCGCCGCCAGAAGCTGCAGCACCATCGCTCCCAGGCTGGACGCCACGACCACCCACAGCAGCGCGTAGCCCAGGCGCGATCCCGATTCGATGTCGGTTGCCCAGTTGCCCGGATCCATGTAGCCGATGGCCACCAGCAGCCCCGGGCCCGCAAAGCGCCGCATCTGCTGCCAGCGCGGTGCGCCCAGATCGACCGCGACCGAGCCGCGCACGTCCGATTGGCCTGCAGCGGAAGCGGGCATGTCGAGCGGCAGGGTGGCGGAGGCGGGCGGCGTCATGGTCTTGTGACAATAGCAGGCCAGCGGTTTTTGCGCCTGTCAGGGACTTTCGGCCGCAAGCCGATGTCGGTGATAAATGCCAATCCGCCGCAGTACACTGCGCCGGTTTAAGCCCATTCGGGTTTTGCGAGAAGGACTCTGATCATGAAACTGCCCCTGGCCCTTGCCATCGCCCTTCTGTCGGGAGGCCTTGGGCTGGCCCGGGCCGACGACACGGCCTGCGCCCAGCGCGAGGGGGTCAGCGTGCAGATTCTGGGTTCCGGAGGCCCGGTGGCCGATGATGCGCGGGCCAGCACCGGGAATCTGATCTGGCGGGACGGTAAATCCGTCGCCCTGATCGACGCGGGCGGAGGCATATTCCTGCGCTTCGGGGAAGCCCGGGCCCGGATAGAAGACCTGGATTTCGTCGCGCTGACGCATTTTCATACCGACCATTCGGCCGATTTTCCGGCCCTGGTCAAAAGCGCCTTCTTCATCGAAAGAAACCGCAATCTGCCGGTTTTCGGGCCTTCAAGCAACGCGATTTTCCCGGGCCTGAACGGGTTTCTGAACGGGATGCTGGGCCCGAAAAAAGGGGTTTACCGCTATCTGTCCGGTTTCCTGGACGGGAAGGGCCAGGAATTCTCGCTGGAGCCCACCGAAGTGGATGCCCGCAAAGCCACGGCCACCCAGGTCTTTTCGAAGGGCGATGTTCGCGTCCAGGCGGTGGGTGTGCCCCATGGCCGCGTGCCCTCGGTGGGGTATGCCATTGAGGTGGGGCCTTACAAAATGGTCTTCAGCGGCGACCAGAACACCCAGGATCCGCGCCTGGCCCGGATCGCCATGAATGCCGACCTGCTGGTTTTCCCGCTGGCGCTGCCCGAAGAGGCGGGGCCGGGGGCCCGGCAGCTTCATGCGGTTCCGTCCCAGATCGCGGATTTTGCGACCGCGACGCACGCCAGAAAGCTGGTGTTGACGCATCTGATGGCCGCCAGCCTGAGCGCTCTGGACGAGAGCCTGGCCATCATCCGCCAGCGCTATTCGGGTCCGGTGGTGGTGGCGCAGGACTTGATGTGCCTGCCCCTGGACTGACCGTCTGACGCCGCTGCCAGCTCATCCCGCGACATCACGACCTCCGCGCTGTCCTGCAGCCGCTCCACCGCCAGATCGATGAAGGCGCGCACGCGGCGCGGCAGATCGGTGCGGCTGCCGTAGTACAGGTGCAGCGAAAAAGGCTGGCTCACGTGATCCGGCAGCACGGGCACGAGGCGCCCGCTGCGGATGTGCGCGGTGGCCGAGAAATTGGCCAGCTGCCCCAGCACCTGGCCCGAGAGCACGGCGGCCAGTTCCAGCTCGGTGTCGTTGGTGGCGAAGGCGGGTTCAACATGGTGCTGCTGCACCTCGCCCTGCACCTGCAGATACCAGGGCGACACCCGCCCCGTGGCCGGATGGCGAAACACACTGCAGCGGTGCCGGACCAGATCGTCCAGATGGCGCGGCACGCCGTGGCGCGCCAGGTAAGCGGGCGCGGCGCACACGATGAGCTGCACCGGGAAAAGCCGCCGCCCGATCACGTCGTTCTGCGGCGAAGCGCCGATGCGAAAGCCGACATCGACGCGGTCCTGCACCCAGTCGCCCAGACCGTCGTCCAGCTGCACGTCGGGCTGGATGTCCGGGTGGCTGCGGCAGAAGGTGTCCAGCAGCGGCATGAGCAGCGGCGCGAACGACGAGCGCGGGCCGACGATGCGCAATGGCCCGGCGATCTCGTCGCGGGTTTCACGCGCCAGCGCCAGCGCCCGGTCCAGCGCCGCCAGCGCGGGCTGGGTGCGCTCCAGAAAACGCTGGCCTTCTTCGGTCAGCGCCAGGCGGCGCGTGGTGCGGTGCAGCAGGCGCACGCCCAGATGCTGTTCCAGCTGGGCGATGGCCTGGCTGGCGGCCTGCGGCGTCACCCCCTGGGCCAGCGCGGCCTGGCGGATGCTGCCCAGCTCGACGGCTCTGGCGAAGGTGGCGATGGCGCGGAAAGGGGGGCTGGGCATGGTCAGATCGGCGGGAAAACAGCAGGGCGGTGAAGGCATCCGGCCGCCAGTATCAACTTTTCCTTGATGCCGGTGCAAGTGTTCGTGGGCTAGTGGCTTGCCATGGCAGCTTATACAGTCGCGCTCCATGACACATCCTTCCTCTTCTTCTGCGCCCGCGACAGACCCTGTCGCCCCGCGCATCCTGCTGCTGGTTCTGGCCAGCTATCTGATGATCGTGCTGGATATTTCCATCATCATCACCGGCCTGCCGCGCATCCGCGAGAGCCTGGGCTTCACGCCCGCCGGGCTGTCCTGGGTGCACACCGCGTACACGCTCACCTTCGGCGGCCTGCTGATGGCCGGGGCGCGGGCGGGCGATCTGTTCGGGCGCAAGCCGCTTTTCATCGGCGGCCTGACAGTTTTCGTGCTGGCCTCGCTGATGGTGGGTCTGGCCACCTCGCCCGCGATGCTGATTGCGGGCCGGGCGCTGCAGGGCCTGGGCTCGGCGGTGCTGGCTCCGGCGACGCTGGCGCTGCTGTCGGTCTACTTCCCGGAAGGGCCGGGACGCACGCGGGCGCTGGGCCTTTACGGCGCCACGGCGGGCGTGGGCGCCAGCGCGGGCATGGTGCTGGGCGGCGTTCTGGCCGATCTGCTGTCCTGGCGCGTGGGCTTTTTCATCAACGCGCCGATCGGTCTGCTGCTGATCGCCGGGGCGCTGCGCTGGGTGCCTTCGCCCCGCAATGCGCCCAGCACGGGTCATGCGGGAGGACGGCTGGACTGGCTGGGTGCCCTGCTGTCCACGCTGGGCATGCTGGCGCTGGTCTATGGTCTGGTCGAGGCCGCTGAAACCGGCTGGCAGACAGCAGGCAGCCTGCTGCCGCTGCTGGCGGGCGTGCTGCTGCTGGCGGGCTTTTTTGTCCAGGAGTCGCGTGCGGCCCAGCCGCTGCTGCCGCTGCGCCTGCTGGCCGACCGGGCGCGCTCGGGCGCTTACCTGGCGCGCATGCTGTATCTGGCCGGGGTGGTGGGTTTCTGGTTCTACACCACGCAGTACCTGCAGGGCGTGCTGGGCATGAGGCCGCTGCAGGCCGGTCTGGCCTTCCTGCCCGCCACCGGCGTGCAGTTTGTGGCGGCCATGATGGTGTCGCCGCTGACACGCCGCTTTGGCCACGAGCGTCTGCTGGCCGTGGGTGTGGCGGTGACGGCGCTGGGCATGGCCTGGCTGGCGGGCATCGGCCCGGATTCAGGCTACTTCAGCCACGTCGCCCTGCCCATGATGGTGCTGGGCGTGGGCCAGGGGCTGAGCCTCAGCCCGCTCACTGTCGCCGGGGTGGCGGGTGTGCAGCCGCGCGACGCGGGCGCCGCTTCGGGCCTGGTCAACACCGCGCACCAGCTCGGCGGATCGCTGGGCCTGGCGATGCTGGTGGTGGTGTTTGCCGCCAGCGGCCACCCGGACGCCGCCCCTGCGGCCGATCTGGCGCACCGCGTGTCCACCTGTCTGGCCGTTAGCGCCGGGCTGCTGGGGCTGGCGCTGGTCGTGGTGCTGACGATGGTGCGCCGCCCTGCGCCGGACGGGCTTTTGGCCGTGCCCGCCCGCTGAATCGCCCATCGGGTCATCATCCATTCCGCTTTGTCTTTTTCCAGAATTCTGTTTCAAGGAGTTTCCATGAGCTACCCCGTTCGCAGCTACGCGGCCCATTCCCCCACCGGCCGACTGGGCCTGTTTGAGTTCGAGCGCCGCAGCGCGCGCGACACCGACGTCGTCATCGAGATCGATTACTGCGGCGTCTGCCACTCCGACCTGCACAACGTGCGCAACGACTGGGGCAACGCCGAGTACCCCATGGTGCCCGGGCACGAAATCATCGGGCGCGTGATCGCCACCGGTTCGGCTGTCAGCCGCTTCAAGGCGGGCGACCGCGTCGGCGTGGGCTGCATGGTCGATTCCTGCCAGCACTGCGCCTCGTGCGGCAAGGGCTGGGAGCAGTACTGCGAAAACGGCGCCAGCTACACCTACAACGGCATCGACAAAGTCGATGGTTCGCGCACGCACGGCGGCTATTGCGAAAAAATCGTCGTCAGCCAGGATTTCGTCCTGAAGGTGCCCGAAACGCTGGATCCGGCCGCCGCCGCGCCGCTGCTGTGCGCGGGCATCACAACCTGGTCGCCGCTGCGCCACTGGAAGGTGGGCCCGGGCAGCCGTGTCGCCATCGTCGGCCTTGGGGGCCTGGGCCACATGGGCCTGAAGCTGGCCAAGGCGCTGGGCGCCGAGGTGACGCTGCTCAGCCGCTCGCCCGGCAAGGAGGCCGACGCGCGCCGCCTGGGCGCCGATCACATCGTCATTTCCACCGACGAAGCGCAGATGGCGGCGGTGGCGGGGCGCTTTGATCTCATCATCGACACCGTGCCTTACGAGCACGACGTCAACCCCTACGTGCCCACGCTGGCGGTCGGTGGCACCCTCGTGATGGTCGGCTACCTGGGCCCGCTGGACGCTTTCAACACCGCGCCGCTGGTGTTCGCGCGCAAGGCACTGGCCGGATCGCTCATCGGCGGCATCGCCGAAACGCAGGAGATGCTGGATTTCTGCGGCGAGCACGGCATCACGTCAGAGGTCGAAGTGATCCGCATCCAGGACATCAACGAAGCCTATGAGCGCCTGCTCAAGGCCGACGTCAAATACCGCTTTGTCATCGACATGGCCAGCCTGAAAGACTGAAAGGAAGAACCCGCTATGACCACGAACTCCGACCCCATCACCATCCGCCCCGCCAGCGAGCGCACAGCCGGCCCCGGCCCGGCCGATTACTTCACCGGCAGCGTGCAGGTGGAGATGCTCTTCACGCCCACCGGCCCCGACCGCGCGGCGGCGGCCAATGTCACCTTCCAGCCCGGTGCGCGCACCGCCTGGCACACGCACCCGCTGGGTCAGACGCTGATCGTCACGGCCGGAGTGGGCCGCATCCAGTCGCGCGGCGGCCCGGTGCGCGCGTTGAACGTCGGCGACGTGGTGCGCATTCCGCCCCACCTGGAGCACTGGCATGGCGCCGAAACCGATCAGGCCATGACGCACATCGCCATCCAGGAAGAGCTGGACGGCCGCGCCGCCGACTGGCTGGAACCGGTTCAGGGGGAATGACATGCAGCATCTGACCCTGAATACTGGCGCCAGCATCCCCGCCCTGGGCTTTGGCGTGTTCCAGATTGCCGACGCGCAGGAGTGCAGCCGCTGCGTCGTCGACGCCATCCAGACCGGCTTTCGCCACATCGACACCGCCGCGTCTTACATGAACGAGGCGGCCGTGGGTGAAGGCCTGCGCGCCAGTGGCGTGGCGCGCGAGCAGCTTTTTGTCACCAGCAAGCTGTGGGTGCAGCACACCGGCTACGAGGCCACGCGTGAAGCGATCACCGCTTCGCTCAAGCGGCTGGGGCTGGATTACCTGGATCTTTACCTGATCCACCAGCCGTTTGGCGATGTGCACGGCTCCTGGCGCGCCCTGCAGGAGGCGCACCGCGCGGGCCTGCTGCGCGCCATCGGGGTCAGCAATTTCCAGCCCGACCGCCTGATGGACATCGCCGCGTTCAACGAGATCAAACCGGCGGTCAATCAGATCGAGGTCAACCCTTTCCACCAGCAGGAAGAGAGCGTGGCCTTCATGCGCGAGCTGGGCGTGCAGGCGCAGGCCTGGGCGCCATTCGCCGAGGGCAAAAACGGCCTCTTCCACAACCCCGAGCTGCAGGCCATCGCTGACCGCCACGGCAAATCCATCGGCCAGGTGGTGCTGCGCTGGGTGATCCAGCGCGGCATCGTGGCGCTGGTCAAAACGGTGCGCAAGGAGCGCATGGCCGAGAACCTGGACATTTTCGATTTCGAGCTGGACGCGGCCGACATGGCCCGCATCGCCACGCTGGAAACGGGCACGAGCCGTTTCTTCTCGCACCGCGATCCGGCCATCGTCAAGTGGATGAGCGAGCGGCGCCTGGCGATTTAAGCCAGCGCCGCCCGCGCTACGCGCGCCGCAGCCAGGTCCCAGGCGGCGTAGCCCACGCTCTTGAACACGGCGGCGGCGGACAAGTCAGGCGGCTGCTGCACCAAAGTGCTCAGCGGCAGCACCTGAGCCCAGTCCACGCCCGCGCGCAGAAGATCGCCCGCCTCGTGCTGTGCGCCTTCGGGCTCGTCGGTGTAAATCGTGCTGCCGGACAGGGTCTGCGCGCCGATCTCGGCCATGTCCGGCTTGAAAGCGCCCACGCCGATGACGACGCGGCCCGGGCGAGCGGGCTCGTCATAGACCGGCGCTGAGCTGGTCGTGCAGCAGATGACGGCATCGACATCGTCTGCGACCGTGTCCGCTGCATCGGGCGAAATCTGCACGCCCTGCGCCGCGTGCTGCGAACAGAAGTCGGCCAGCGCCGCACTGCTTCGGCTGCGCACCGAGATGCGCACGGACGAGTCCAGCGCGTGCAGCGCCAGCACATGAAAGCGCGCCTGCGCCCCGGCGCCGATCAGCAGCACATGGCGTGGCCCCTGCGGTAGCAGGTGGCGCAGCGCCAGCATCGACACCGCTGCCGTGCGCCGCCCGGTCACTTCAGGCCCGTCCAGCACGAAGAGCGGCTGCCCGGTGCGGGCCTCGAAGGCCGTCACCAGGCCATTGATGGTCGGCAGCCCCGCGCGGGCGTTACCGGGCTGCACATTGACCAGTTTGTGGATGGCGATGTCGTCGGCGGTGGCGGGCATGCTCAGCATCACGCCGCCGTTCACCAGCGGCACCACCTGGCGCACAGGGCTGTCGATTTCGCCCGACGCGGCCTGCACCGAGGCGGTGGCCAGCGCGTCCATCAGGGCGCGGAAATCCAGCAGCGCCGCCGTCTGCGCGGCGCTGTAGACCGTCAGAGGGGACGGCGGGGCAGGGAAGTGGCTGGTGTCGGGCATGGAAATCCTTGGCGATGGGGGATGGCGGAATGATGCCGCATTCAGCGGCTTGGACTGCCGGTCTCATCGGTGTATAAACACCGAAGTTAGCCAACCTGCAAACACCGCGAAGGAGTCAGCCATGAGCACTGTCCGCTGGAATATTGCCGTTTCGCCGGATACCGATCAGTCGGTGCGCCTGTTCCTGGCCGCTCAGGGTGGGGGCGCAAAGGAGATCTGTCCCACTTCATCGAAGATGCCGTGCGGGCGTATATTTTTGACCGGGCGGTGGACCAGGCCAAAGCGGCCAATGCCGAAATCAGCGAATCCGACCTGACTGCAATCGTCAAAGAATCCTTGCAGTGGGCGCTTAGAGTTACGCCGTGCCAGTCGCTATCCCAAATTCAGGGCGGTTCTTCAGCCGCACCGGGTGGGCACCATGGTTAACCACCTGCAGGGAGCTATGGTCCTGAAAACGCTGGCTCCGCTGCCCGAAAGCCTTCAGCCGAATGACCCTGACGACGTGTTTCTGCTGGCCATGGCACTGGCGGGTGATGCGGATTACCTCGTCACTGGCGATCACCGTGCGGGCTTGCTGCAGCGCGGCCAGGTGGCGCGGACCCGCATACTGATTCCCGCTGCGTTCTGCGCCGAAGTCCTGTGACGTGAAGACGGCGGAGGGCTGGAGTGCCTTTCGCCAGCCGCGATAATGGAGCCACTTTTCACGCCCACGACCGCCATGAATCCTGCCGAATCTGCCACCGATAACGCCACCGCCTCCATGCCCCGCGTCAGCACGCCGACGCTGACTTCGCTGCCCCTGCTGGCGCGTGGCAAAGTGCGCGACAACTACGCCGTGGGCGACGACCGCATCCTGATGGTGGCGTCCGACCGCATTTCGGCCTTTGACGTGATCATGAACGAGCCCATTCCCGGCAAGGGCGAACTGCTGACGCGCATGGCGCTGTTCTGGTTTGATCGCCTGGGCCACATCGTCCCCCACCACCTGACGGGGCAGGACCCGCTGTCGGTGGTGCCCGCCGCCGAGCACGCGCTGGTGGCGGGCCGGGCCATGCTGGTCCAGCGCCTGAAGCCGGTGCTGGTCGAGGCCGTGGTGCGCGGCTATCTGGTCGGCAGTGGCTGGGCCGAATACCAGGCCAGCGGCACCGTCTGCGGTCTGGCGCTGCCGCCCGGCCTGCGCCTGGGCAGTCCGCTGCCCCAGCCCCTATTCACCCCGGCGCGCAAGGCCGAGTTTGGCGAGCACGATGAGAATATCTCTTACGCGCAGATGGAAAAAGCGGTTGGCGCTGATCTGGCCGCACGCATCCGCAGTATCTCGATCCAGCTTTACCGCGAAGCGGCTGAATATGCCTTGCAGCGCGGCATCATCATCGCCGATACCAAGTTTGAGTTTGGCCTGGACCCCGCCGGGAATCTGGTGCTGATGGACGAGGTGCTCACGCCCGATTCATCCCGCTTCTGGCCGCAGGAAGATTACGCCGCCGCCTTTGCCGCTGGCGTGAACCCGCCCAGCTTCGACAAGCAGTATCTGCGCGACTGGCTGGAAACCGCCCGGGTCGATGGCCAGCCTTGGGGCAAAACCCCTCCTGCACCCACGCTGCCGCCCGAGGTGATAGCCCGAACGCTGGCGCGCTACCAGGAAGCGCTGCACAGGCTGGTGGGGTGATGGGCGCGGCGTTTCGCGCCATCCTGATCGGCGGCACCGGCCAGGTCGGTGGCGCTGTCCTGCAGGCGCTGCTGGCCACGCCCGATTGCCGCGAGATCGTGCACATCACGCGCAAGCCGCTGTCGGCCGCGCACGCCTCGCAGGTCCGTCCTGTGGTGATGGATACGGGCGCTGATGATTTCGAAGCGCACATCGCCGCCCTGACGCGCGACACGCGGGCGCTGGGCGACCGGGTCGTCGCGATCAGCTGCGTGGGTGTGGGAAGCGGCACCGCAAAGTGGAGCGAAACGCGCCTGCGCCAGGTCGAGGTCGGCGTCGTCGGCGCATTTGCGCGCGGCGTGCGCGCTGCGGGCGTAGAGCATTTCGGTCTGCTGTCCGCGGCCGGGGCCACGTCCCGCAGCCGCCTCAAATATGTCCGCGTGATGGGCCTGAAAGAAGAGGCCGTGCAGGCGGTGGGTTTCCCGCGCCTGGCGATATTCCGGCCCGGAATTATCGAAGGCAATGCCCACACGCCCGCCTGGATCGCCTGGCTGGGCCGTTTGATTCCTGATCCCTGGGGAAATATCGCCCAGCGTGATATTGGCCGTGCATTCGCTGCGGCAATGGTGAGAAACGCGGCCTCATCTGGCGCTGAGGTGTACGGTAATCGGTCGATGCGAGGTCTGGCTGCAGCGTGGCGGGTGGGTTGACGCTCCTCCCCCCCATTACAATCCCCACCTGTCCTTTTCTTTTCCTGGCCTTGCGCCATCCCCTCTTTCCGTGAGGACCGCATGACTGATTCTTCCTCCGACGCCCTTTGGTCCCAGACTGTGGACACCCTGAGCGCCGTGCTGCCGCAGCTGATGGCGCTGCGGGGCAAGACGCTGGTGGTGAAGTACGGCGGCAACGCCATGACCGATGTGTCGCTGCAGCGGGCTTTTGCGCAGGACATCGCGCTGCTGCAGGCGCTGGGCATCACGCCGGTGGTGGTGCATGGTGGCGGGCCGCAGATCGAGAAAGCGCTGGCGGCCGTTGGCAAGGAAGGCCGTTTCGTCCACGGCATGCGCTACACCGACGACCAGACCATGCAGGTCGTGCAGTGGGTGCTGGCCGGGCAGGTGCAGGGCGAGATCGTCGGGCTGATCAATGCCGCGGGCGGTCGCGCCATGGGCCTGACCGGGCGCGACGGCGGCCTGTTCAGCGCCACGCGGCTGAATCTGCCTGATCCGATCCAGCCCGGCGTTTTCCACGATGTGGGCTGGGTGGGCGACATCCAGAAGGTCGATCCGGCCGTGATCCGCGACTTGCAGGCGCGCGGCTATGTGCCCGTCATCAGCCCGATCGCGGTGGGCGAGAACAACCAGAGCTTCAACGTCAACGCCGATGTGGTGGCCGGCGAGATCGCCCGTGCGCTGGACGCCGAGCGCCTGCTGCTGCTGACCAACACCGCCGGGGTGCTGGATGCGCAGGGCGCGCTGCTCAAAGACCTGACGCCCGCCATGGTCGATGCCATGGTCAAAGACGGCAGCATTTCGGGCGGGATGCTGCCCAAGATTGCCTCGGCGCTCGATTCGGCGCGCAGCGGTGTGCGCTCGGTCCACATCATGGACGGCCGCGTGCCGCACGCGCTCTTCCGCGAGGCCGCTTCGCCCCAGGGCACGGGCACGGTCGTGCGCCCGGATGCGGCCTGATTCACCCGATGCGGACAGAAGGATGACGATGCCGGATCACCCCTTTTCCCCCGACGTGACCGAACCGCACCAGGCATGGGCGCCGCTGGCCGCCCGCGTGGGCCAGCTGCTGGACCGTGTCGAACACCTGCTGGGCGCGGGTGCTGCCGCGACGGTGGACTGGTCGGCCTCGACCGCGTTTCGCTGCCGCGCCGCCAGCGGCCCCTGGGGCAGCGCGCGGCTGGTGCTGGAGCCTGTCGGCCAGGTCGCGCCCATGGCGCTGGACGCGCTGCTGGAAGTCGATGACCAGAAAGAGCGCCTGCGCGCCAACACCGAGCAGTTCGTGCGCGGCCTGCCCGCCAACCATGTGCTGCTGACCGGCGCGCGCGGCACGGGCAAAAGCTCGCTGATCAAGGCCGTGCTGCAGCACTACGCGCCGCGCGGCCTGCGCCTGATCGAGGTGGACAAAGAAGATCTGGCCCGCCTGCCCGAGGTGATGGCGCTGGTGGCCGGGCGGCCCGAGCGCTTTGTCGTCTACTGCGACGACCTGAGCTTCGACGAGGGCGAATCGGGCTACAAGGCGCTGAAATCGGCGCTGGACGGCACCATCAGCGCCCAGGGCGACAACGTGCTGATCTACGCGACCAGCAACCGCCGCCACCTGCTGCCCGAGCGCTTTTCCGACAACCTGTCCACCAACCGCAGCGACGATGGCGAGATCCACCCCGGCGAAGCCATCGAGGAAAAAATCTCGCTCTCCGAGCGCTTTGGTCTGTGGCTGAGCTTTTACCCCTTCAGCCAGGACCAGTATCTGGCCATCACCGGCCAGTGGCTGCGCCACCTGGGCGCCAGCGACGAGCAGGTGGCGCAGGCCCGGCCGCACGCGCTGACCTGGGCGACGCAGCGCGGATCGCGCTCCGGCCGCGTGGCGCAGCAGTTCGCCCGAGATCACATGGGCCGTATTTCTCTGGCTTTGGGAGACCCCGCATGACCGCCCCCGACAACCGCATCGACGTGGCCGTGGGCGTGCTGGTGCGCGCCAGCGGCGGCGTACCCGAGTGCCTGATGGGCAGCCGCGCGGGCGGCCGCGCCATGGACGGCCACTGGGAGTTCCCCGGCGGCAAGTTCGAGCCCGGCGAAACCGGCGCCCAGGCGCTGGTGCGCGAACTGCGCGAAGAGCTGGGCGTTACCGTGCGCGATCCGCTCTTCTGGCGCAGCCTGGACGTCGATTACCCGCACGCCAGCGTGCGCCTGCACTTTTACTGGGTCTGGAACTGGGCGGGCGACATTCGCCCCGCCGAAGGCCAGCAGGTGCGCTGGGTGGCGCGCGCGCTGCTTGATGCGCGCACCGACATCACCCAGGAGCGCCTGGCCACTCTGGGTCTACAGCCCGTGCTGCCCGGCACCGTGCCGGTGCTGCAGTGGCTGGCGCGCGAGCCCTGGGCCGGGCGCTTTGCGGTGCTGGGCCCGGACCCGGGTGAACCGGCGCTGGCTTTTGCCGACGCGCTGGCCTGGGACGACAAAGGTCTGATCCCCGCGATTGCGCAGGAGGCTGCCACCGGCGACGTGCTGATGGTCGCCTGGATGAACCGCGAAGCCCTGCTGCAGACCGCGCTGCGCGGTGAAGCCGTGTACTACAGCCGATCACGCCAGCGGCTGTGGCACAAGGGCGAGGAATCCGGCCACGTCCAGCAGGTGCTGGATATTCGCCTGGACTGCGATCAGGACGTGCTGCTGCTGCAGGTGCGTCAGTGGGGCCATACGCCCGGCATCGCCTGCCACACCGGGCGGCACAGCTGCTTTTACAGCCACCTGCAGGGCGGCCAGTGGCAGGATCGCCCGGATGCGCCAGTGCTCAAGGCGCCTGCGCAGATCTATGGCGCGTCCTGAGTGGCTTGAATTGCGCCCCTGCGCCCCCAACTGCATGACTTCAGCCCGCTTGCGGCGGGCGTTGCTGGAGACCCTCCGTGCCTGATCCCATTGCGGCGCAAGCCGACATCCTGACCGCCCTGTCGCGCCTGGCCGACACCATCGAGACGCGCCTGCCCGATCGCGGCGGCGACCCCGCCAGCAGCTACGTCGCCCGCCTGCTGGCCAAGGGCGAGGACGCTGTCCTGAAGAAAATTGGCGAGGAAGCCACCGAGACGGTCATGGCCGCCAAGGACGGCGACCGCCAGAAAATCGTCTACGAAGTGGCCGACCTGTGGTTTCACAGCCTGATCGCGCTGGCGCACTACGGCCTGCGCCCCGAGGACGTGATCGCCGAGCTGGTGCGGCGCGAAGGGCTGTCTGGCCTGCAGGAATTTGCTTTGCGCAAGGCCAGCCAGCGGGATCAGGAAGAAAGCCGCAAGGAAGAAAGCCGCCAGGAGAGCCCGCATGGCTGATGCCCAGGACGCCGTCATCATCGACGCCGGGAACGGCCCCGAGCGCATGCTGCCGCCCAACGAGAACCGCGCCCTGCGCCGCATGGCCATGGCGGTGTACGTGCTGCAGGCGCTGTCCTTCGCCTTCGGGATCACGGCGATCGCGGGCATCATTGTCAATTACGTCAAGCGCGACGACGTCGAGGGCACCTGGCTGCAGAGCCACTTCGACTGGCAGATTCGCACCTTCTGGTGGGGCTTGGTCTGGACCGTGCTGGGCGTGCTGCTGATTCCGGTGCTGATCGGCATGGGCATCCTGTTCGTCAGCTCGATCTGGCTGGTTTACCGCATCGTCAAAGGCGGTCTGGCGCTGTTCGAGGACAAACCCGTGCGCACGCGCCGGGTGATGCTTAACGTGCGTCTGTGACGCTATCCCCCCAAAACCCATCAGGAGACGCCCATGAGTGAATCCAGCTGCCTGTTCTGCAAGATCGTGGCCGGACAGATTCCGTCCGACAAGGTCTACGAGGACGACGAGTTTCTGGCCTTTCGCGACATCCGCCCGGCGATGCCAGTGCATGTGCTGGTGATTCCCAAGGCGCACGTGGTGTCGCTGCAGCACATCGACGCCAGCCATGAACCCATGCTGGGCCGCCTGCTGGGGCTGTGCAGCCGCATCGCGGCCGACCTGGGGCTGGCGGATGGCTGGCGCACACAGATCAATACGGGCGCGGGCGGCGGGCAGGAGGTCTTCCACCTGCACGTTCACATCATGGGGCGCCCCCGCGCATGAGCGTGACCCTGGCTGCAGGGGTTTAGGCAACGGGTGTCATAATGCCCGCTCTGGCCATTGGGGCCGGACACAGTTTCAAGGAGTATGAGCATGGGTGCTATCAGTATCTGGCATTGGCTGATTGTTCTTTTGGTGGTGGTGCTGATTTTTGGCACGAAAAAGCTCAAGAACATTGGCACTGACCTGGGCGGAGCCGTCAAAGGCTTCAAGGAAGGCATGAAAGACGTGCACGCCAGCGAAGCCGCGCAGCCCGCCCCGGCCCCGGCACAGCAGGTGGCCCAGAACAGCCCGGCCGCCAGCCAGACGGTGGACGTCGAGGCCAAGGTCCGCCAGTAAACCGCTGGCGCCCTGTGCGGCGCAGCGTGACCGGATGAGTGCATGATCGATTTTGGTTTTGACAAGCTGGCCCTGATCGGCGTCGTGGCGCTGGTCGTCATCGGCCCCGAGAAGCTGCCGCGCGTTGCGCGAACCGTGGGGCACCTCATGGGGCGCGCCCAGCGTTACATGGCCGACGTGAAAGCCGAGGTCAATCGCAGCATGGCGCTGGACGAGCTCAAGCAGATGCGCAGCGACGTGGAAACCGCCGCTGCGCAGGCCCGCGACCAGTTCCGCAACGAGGTGCGCAGCGCCGAGCAGGATTGGGACGAGGCCATCCACGGCCCGCGCAACAGCGGCTCGCCCGCACCCGACAACGCCAGCATTGCCCCGCCGGACAGCGCGGCGTCACCGGCGGCAGACAGCGCCGGGGGGGGCTTTTCCTACAGCGCAGACGGCGTTGATGGTGGCTCGTCCCATGCGTCCTCCTCCTGGAGCACGCCGCTTTACCCGCTGCCCGCCCGCAAGAGCAAAGCCTCGTGGCGTGCGCGCCGCTCGGCCGTTCCGGCCTGGTACAAGCAGCGCCACCACCTGCGCAGCCAGGCGCAGAACGCTGCGGCGCGCGTGTCGCGCTTTCGCCCGGCCAGCAAATCGATGCGGGGCTGACGCATGAGCACCAACCCATCTCCTCCGCTGCTGCCCGGACCGGACACCGATCCCGGCCAGCCCTTCATCACTCACCTGATCGAGCTGCGCGACCGTCTGATCCGCGCCATCATCGCCATTCTGGTGGTGTTTGCGGCGCTGTGCGTCTGGCCGTCGCCCTCTGGCATGTACGACCTGCTGGCCGCGCCGCTGGTCTCGCACTTCCCCGTGGGCACGCACCTGATTGCCACCAGCGTCATTTCACCCATCGTGGTGCCGATCAAGATCACGCTGCTGGCCGCATTTTTCGTGGCACTGCCCTATGTGCTCTTCCAGATGTGGTCCTTCATTGCGCCCGGGCTTTACAACCACGAGAAAAAAGCGGTGATGCCGTTGGTAGTGGCCAGCACGCTGCTGTTTTTTGCGGGCGTGGCCTTCTGTTTCTTCCTGGTGATTCCGTCGATGTCCAAGTTCATCCAGAGCTGGGCGCCGGCGTCGATCACGGCGGCGCCTGACATCGAGCAGTATTTCAGCTTCGTGCTGACGCTGTTTGTGGTGTTTGGCTGTGCCTTCGAGGTGCCGATTGTCGTCATCGGCCTGGCCCAGCTGGGCCTGGTGTCGGTCCAGCAGCTGAAATCCTTCCGGGGCTATTTCATCGTCGTGGCCTTTGTGGTGTCGGCGCTGGTGACCCCGCCTGATGTGCTGTCGCAGCTCGCGCTGGCCATTCCCATGATCATGCTGTACCAGATCGGCATCTGGTTTGTGCAGATGACGCAGCGCCAGAAGAAAGAAGCTGAGGCACAGGCCGAAGAAGCCTCTGAATCGCGCGACCTGACGGCCCCCGGCGAGCAGCCATGAGCGCCGCCGTGGCGGCCAAGGGCCGCACCATGCCCACGGCCAGGGCCCTGGGCAGCTACCGGCCCTTCTGGGCCAAACGCTTCGGCACGGCGCCCTTTCTGCCCACCAGCCTGGCGGAAATGCAGCAGCTGGGCTGGGACAGCTGCGATGTCATCATCGTCACCGGCGATGCTTACGTTGATCACCCCAGCTTTGGCATGGCCGTGATCGGCCGCGTGCTGGAGGCCCAGGGCTTTCGCGTGGGCATCATCGCCCAGCCCGACTGGACCAGCGCCGAGCCCTTCAAGGCGCTTGGCAAGCCCAACCTGTTCTGGGGCGTGACCAGCGGCAACATGGATTCCATGATCAACCGCTACACGGCCGACCGCAAGATCCGCAGCGACGACGCCTACACGCCGGGCAATGTGGCGGGCAAGCGCCCCGACCGTGCCGCCCTGGTCTACAGCCAGCGCTGCCGTGAGGCCTACAAAGACGTGCCCATCGTGCTGGGCGGCATCGAGGCCAGCCTGCGCCGCATCGCCCATTACGATTACTGGCAGGACAAGGTCCGCCGCTCCATGGTGGTGGACAGCAAGTGCGATCTGCTGCTCTACGGCAACGCCGAGCGCGCCATTGTCGAGATCGCGCACCGCCTGGCCGCCCGCGAGCCCATCGAGCGCATCACCGACGTGCGCGGCACCGCTTTCGTGCGCCGCACGGGCGATCCCTCCACCACGGGCTGGACACAGATCGATTCCACCGAAGTCGATACGCCCGGCACCGTGGACGCGCTGCTCAGCCCCTACATGGACATCGCGGACCAGGCGCGCGCGCAAGGCCAGAGCTGCGCCAAAGAGGACGGCACGGCGCCGCCTGCCGAATCGGCTGGGGTGGCCCCATCCGGCCCGCAGCTTGCGCCCGGCGAGCAGCCCATCACCCTGATCCCCCGCCAGCGCTACACCCCACCCGCGCGCGAGCGCAGCGTGATCCGTCTGCCGTCTTATGAGCAGGTCAAGCGCGATCCGGTGCTCTACGCCCACGCCAGTCGCGTGCTGCATCTGGAAACCAACCCCGGCAACGCCCGCGCGCTGGTGCAGGCGCACGGCGAAGGCGCGACCGCCCGCGATGTCTGGATCAACCCGCCGCCCATCCCTTTGACCATGGCGGAAATGGACCAGGTCTTTGATCTGCCCTACGCGCGCAGCCCGCACCCCAGCTACGCCGACGACAACGGCAGCCACGATGGCGCGACCAAAATCCCCGCGTGGGAGATGATCCGTTTCAGCGTCAACATCATGCGCGGCTGCTTTGGCGGCTGCACTTTCTGCTCGATCACCGAGCACGAGGGCCGCATCATCCAGAGCCGCTCGGAAGAATCCATCATCCGCGAGGTCGAAGAAATCCGCGACCGCGTCAGCGGCTTCACCGGCGTCATCTCCGATCTGGGCGGCCCGACGGCCAATATGTACCGCATCGGCTGCAAAAGCCCGGAGATCGAGGCCGCGTGCCGCAAGCCGTCCTGCGTTTACCCCGGCATCTGCCCCAACCTGCGCACCGACCATGGCCCGCTGATCAACATCTACCGCCGGGCACGGGCGCTGCGCGGCATCAAGAAAATCCTGATCGGATCGGGCCTGCGCTACGACCTGGCCGTCCAGAGCCCCGAGTATGTGAAAGAGCTGGTGCAGCACCACGTCGGCGGCTACCTGAAGATCGCGCCCGAGCACACCGAAGGCGGGCCGCTGTCCAAAATGATGAAGCCGGGCATAGGCAGCTATGACCGATTCCGCCAGATGTTCGAGCAGTACAGCGCCGAGGCGGGCAAAAAGCAGTTCCTCATCCCGTACTTCATCGCCGCCCACCCGGGCACCAGCGACGAGGACATGATGAACCTGGCCGTCTGGCTGAAGAAAAACGGCTTCCGCGCCGACCAGGTGCAGACCTTCTACCCCAGCCCTATGGCCACCGCCACGGCCATGTACCACAGCGGCCGCAACCCGCTGCGCAAGGTCACGCGGCGCGGCCGCGATGCCGACGAATCCGTGGACATCGTGCGCGGCGAAAAACGCCGCCGCCTGCACAAGGCCTTCCTGCGCTATCACGACCCCAACAACTGGCCACTGCTGCGCGAGGCGCTCAAGGCGCTGGGCCGTGCCGATCTGATCGGCAACGGCAAGCACCACCTCATCCCCAGCTTCCAGCCCAGCACCGACGGCAGCTATCAGAGCGCCCGCCGCAAGAACAGCAGCGCAGGCCTGACGCCGCGCGGCGGCACCGTTTCGCAGGCCAAGCCGCTGGGCAAAACCGTCCGCCAGGGCAGCCTGCTGACCCAGCACACCGGCCTGCCGCCCCGCGCGGGTCTGGCCGCTAAACCCATGGCCGCCAAACCAATGGCCGCCAAAGCTCCGGCCAGCCGCCCGCAGGCGGTCAAGGCCACGTCGATGAAGCCGGGCTCGCCGGTGGGCAAGGGGAAGCGGCGGGGATGAGCCGCTGTGCCAGCTGACGCAGCGCGGCTCTTTCTTGCCCGCAGGGGTCATTGCCATCAGAATGGCTGGCACTGAAATCACCATAGGGACGACAAATGGGCGTACCCCTGAAACGCATGACGGTTGACGCTTTCCTGGTCTGGGAGGAATCCCAACTCGGGCGTCACGAGTTTTACCGGGGCGAAATCTTCGCCATGGTGGGTGCGACAGCCCGCCACAACCGCGTCATCCTGAATCTGGCGGGCCGCATTGCCGATCATCTGGACACCGGCCCCTACCAGGTGTTTGCCGAGAGTATGAAAGTCCGGGTCGCCGAAGGCATTCTGTACCCGGACGTGGTCGTTGCCTGCGACAAAGCCCAGGCGGGAGACGAGCAGGTGATTGCCTCACCCCGCCTGATCATCGAGGTGCTGTCGCCATCGACCCGGGGCTACGACAAACGCGACAAGTTCGCGCTGTACCGCAGCCTCTCCTCGTTGACCGAATATGCGCTGATTGATCCGTCAAACTTCTCTGTCGAAGTCTTTACCCGCACCGGACAGGATGCCTGGGCTTTCGTGGACCAGACGGCCGCGCAGGCTTTGACCCTCTGCAGCATTGATCTTGAAATCCCTCTGGATCAGGGTTTCAGGGGCGTTCAACGGGCAGACTGACGCGGCCGCATCCTGCATCACCCATACCGCAAATCCCGCACCTTGCCCCAGAACACGCGGTAGACATACGCCGTGTAGATCAGGATGACGGGCAGGGTGATGCTGACGCCAAACAGCAGCACTTTGAGCGCATCGGGCGAGGCCGCGCCCTGCCAGGCGCTCATGCGGCCGATGACGATATCGGGGAAGAGGCTGTAGCCCAGGCCAAAAGCGCACAGCACGAAAACGCCCACAAGTTGCCCGAACGGCAGCCAGCACAGCTTTCCGCGCGTGCGCGACGAGTTGAGCGATGCGCGCAGGCCCAGCAGAAGGCCTGCCGCCACCAGCGGCACCGGCAGCAGGGCCAGCGTGGCGGGCAGGCTGAACCAGCGCTCGCGGACCACCGGGCTGACCCAGGGCGTGGCGATGGAGATCAGCGCCACCGCGACCACCGCCGCAGGCCAGGCGATTTTGGCCCAGGTGATGGCGTCCTGCTGCAGTTCGCCCTCGGTTTTCATCACCAGCCAGCAGGCGCCCAGCAGCACATAGGTGGCCGGAATGGTGATGGCCGTCAGCGCGGCGAAGGCGGTGTAGGCGCTGCCCTCGGCAAAGCCGGTGATGTAACGCCCCAGCATCCAGCCCTGCGCCAGCGAAGCCAGCATCGAGCCCGCGAACAGCAGCCCGTTCCACATGGGCTGCTGCGCGGCGGGCGCCTTGATGCGGAAATCAAACGACACCCCGCGCAACACCAGCCCGATCAGCAGCGCCAGCGCGGGCAAGTAGAGTTGCTGCATGATCAGCCCCTGCGCCTTCGGGAAGGCCACCACGACCAGGCCCATGCCCAGCACCAGCCAGGTGCCGTTGCCGTCCCAGAAAGGGCCGATGCTGGCGATCATCTGGTCGCGCTGCGCGGTCGTGGCGCGCGGCAAAAGCATGCCCACGCCCAGGTCAAAGCCATCCAGCAGGGCGTAGATCAGCAGCGAGGTGCCCAGCAGTCCCATAAAAATCAGCGGCAGCCAGGCGTCGAAAGTGTCCAGGGCGGGCAGGGTGCTCATCGGACCTCCGGCGTGGTGAAGGGCAGGGGGACGCGCGCGGCGCTGTGCAGCGGCGCCGCCTGTTCGCCCAGATCAGCGGGCTTGCCCGCCATGTAACGGATGGTTTTGGCGTAGGCCAGCAGCAGCGCGGCGTAAACCACCAGGTAGACCGCCAGGCTGAAAGCCACGTTTTGGGGCGGCAGCGGCGTGACCACATCGGCCGTGCGGATCAGGCCGTAGACGATGAAGGGCTGGCGCCCGATCTCGGTCACATACCACCCGGCCAGCGTGGCCGTCCAGCCCGCGATGGACATCCAGCTCAGGCCCCACAGGTAGGCGCGCGGCAGGCGCTCGACCTGGCCCTGGCGGCGGCGCAGCAGCCACAGCCCGCCCCAGCTGAACAGCAGCATCAGCACGCCCAGGCCGACCATGATGCGAAAGCCGAAGAACAGCGGCGCCACCGGCGGTGCGGCGTTCGGGAAGGAGCTGATGCCCTTGATTTCGCCGTCCCAGCTGTGCGTCAGCAGCAGGCTGCCCAGATGCGGCACGGCCAGTTCATAGCGGTTGCTCTGGGTTTTGGCGTCGGGCAGCGCCATCAGCACCAGGGGCGCGGGCTTTTCGTCGTGCCACACGGCCTCGATGCCGGCCAGCTTGGCGGGCTGGTGCTTGAGCGTGTTCAGGCCGTGCATGTCGCCGACAAAAATCTGCACAGGAATCAGCAGCGCGGCGAGTGTCAGGCCCATTTTCAGGGCGACGGGGGTCGAGGCCGTGGCCTTGCCGTGACGCAGCTGCCAGGCCGACACGCCTGCGATCACAAAGGCCGCTGTCAGGCCCGAAGCCAGCAGCATGTGCGTGAAGCGGTAGGGGAAGGACGGGTTGAAGATGACTTCCAGCCAGCTGGTGACGTGCAGCTCGCCGTTGATCCATTCGACCCCGGCGGGCGTCTGCATCCACGAGTTCAGCGCCAGAATCCAGAAGGCCGACAGCGTTGTGCCGCCCGCCACCACGATATTGGCCAGCAGATGCACGCGCTCGCTGACCCGGCCATGGCCGAACAGCATCACGCCCAGAAAGGTTGCTTCCAGGAAGAAGGCGGTCAGCACCTCGTAGCCCAGCAGCGGTCCGGCCACGTTGCCGGCTTTTTCCATGAAGCCCGGCCAGTTGGTGCTGAACTGGAAGCTCATCACGATGCCGCTGACCACGCCCAGCGCGAAGCTGATCGCGAAAACCTTGGTCCACAGCCGGTAGGCGCCCAGCCAGGCGGTGTCGCCCGTGCGGATCCAGCGCATGCGCATGAAGAGCAGCACCCAGCCCAGCGCGATGTTCAGCGTCGGGAAAATGATGTGGAAGGTGATGTTGGCCGCGAACTGCATCCGCGACAGGATCAGGGTGTCGTCCAGCATGGTTCTACTCCGCTTGGCTGCGCCGGTCGCCGGGCAGCAGTTTCTGTGTGAAATCCAGCGCCTTGCGTACTGCAGT
The DNA here is from genome assembly GCF_037688875.1 of Amphibiibacter pelophylacis. Taxonomy (NCBI): domain Bacteria; kingdom Pseudomonadati; phylum Pseudomonadota; class Betaproteobacteria; order Burkholderiales; family Sphaerotilaceae; genus Amphibiibacter; species Amphibiibacter pelophylacis. The sequence continues at coordinate 26,341 of NZ_JAWDIE010000007.1, read as the reverse complement.
ACCCATTTTCATCAGACGGCTCAAAGTCTGCTGATCCATGGACTGCATCTCGTCAAACCAGGAGGTGATCTGTTCGATCACTTCCAGCATGTCGCTCATGCGCTCCTGCGCGTGGCTGTCGGCGGTGCCGTCCACACGCTGCATCAGCGCGTCGCGCAGCATGGACAGTGTCGGGTCGACCTCGCGCCGCCGCCGCTCCTGCGCCAGTTGCAGGAACGTCGTCCAGGCGTCACCGATGGGCGCAAAGTGGTCGCGCCGGTCGCCCGGTGTGTGGCGCAGGCTGACCAGCCCCCACGACTGCAGCTCGCGCAGCGCCACGCTGACGTTGGAGCGCGAAAAGCCCAGCGTCTGCGCGATGTCCTCAGCGTGCACCGGCTGCGGCGACACGAAGATGTAGGCGTAAATCTGCCCCACCGTGCGGTTGATGCCCCAGCGGCTGCCCATCTCGCCGAAGTGCGTCACGAAGCGCGCGACAAAGGGCGTCAGGCCGTACTCGGGCTCTTGGGCCGGAGGGCTGATGGTGTCGCTGCGATGGCTGCTGGCGGGGCCGGTGACCACCGCAGCGGTTGCGGGGAGGGTGTCTTCGTCGCTGGCCTTCATGAACAATCTCCTACAGTCTGGCTCGGGAATTTCGCTAGTATAGGCAATTTCGGTAAATACCGAAATAACTGTATGAATTCTGGGCAACGGCTTTGCGTGCTGCGGGGATTGCGGTAGAGGGGCGGTGTCCCGCGCAGGGCGAGTTCAAGGTGTTGGAGTTGTTGACAACGCGGCATCAGCTTGTCATCATCACCATCATGAAGGCCACACTCATCGCGCGAACGCGGATCGTCTATGCGGCGAACTCATTTTCCGAGCTGGTGCTTTGGCAGGTGCCCGCGCCAGTGCCGGGTTCGGTCCATGGATTCAAGTACCGGCTGGCGTATGTCGTGGATGCTGCGTGCGTGGTGCGTTACGACAACGAAGTCGGAAAGGGCGATCACCGCCACTTTGGCGACACCGAAACCCCTGACACCTTCAGCACGCCCGAGCGGCTGATGGCCGACTTCCAGAAAGACATTGAGAGGTGGAACAATGAAAACAGTCATTCTTGAGGTTCGTCCCCCCGAAGAAGCGATGGCGAACTTTGCCTGCCTGTGGCAGGGCGGCAGACCCGAACGCGCCGCCCGCATCAGCTTCGCCAGCCCGGAACTGCTGTGGCAGGTTCTCACGGCGAAGCGCTGGCAGCTTCTGAAAGTTCTGTGTGGCGCAGGCTCCATGTCGATCCGTGAGGCCGCCCGCCGCGCCGGGCGCGATGTCAAGGCGGTTCACACCGATATCACAGCCCTGCTGAACGCGGGCATTCTGGACCGGGCTGAAGGGGGCGGAATTGTGTTTCCGTTCGATGCCGTCAAGGTCGAGTTTTTGCTGGATGCGGCGTAGCGCGGTGCGGCTGCATCTTCGGGGCTCTTACCCCCGAAAAAGATCCGAAAACACAAACGGCCGGATCACCCGGGCGCGGATGGCGGCCGCCGCAGGATGCCGGGGGTTGATGAGCGCGGCGCTTTCTTCTTCGGCGCTGGCGGCGGTTTCCAGAACGGCCAGACCGGGGTGAATGGCGGTGTAGACCACGGGCTCGCCCCTGTCGTTCCAGCGGCCGGGCGCCTTGGCGGCCCCAGCGCGGCGATGCTGGGGCGGCCTTCCACGACAGCGCCGGGCGCTTTTTTGCAGTGGGCCGTGGCAAGGAGGGATTTTCAGGAGCGAGAACAGCCGCCCGGCGGGCATGCCCAGGCGGTCAGACAGGTCGTACAGGTACTGGCCCTCGACCCCTTCGCGCTCCAGCTGGACCCGCTCCAGCGGGCTGGCTTCGCTGACATGCTGGATGATGTTTTCCAGACCGGCACCCGGCAGGGGGGTGTCCCTGCGGGCCCGGCCACTCGGGCTGCAGGGCGTGATGGGTACGGTGCACATGCGGCCGATCTTTCATTTGATCGATGAAACTGATCATATGGCAGAGCGACCGCACAGGCCTGCCCAGCACCTGGGTCTGTCAGCGTGGCTGCGCGGCTCAGCGCGTCAGCAGCTCATCCACCTTGGCGCGGCGGCGCTGTTCGCGCAGCGTGGTGGCGCGCAGATCGGCGCGCAGGCTGCGCAGCAGACTGACGCACAGGCCGATCATCAGCACCGCGAAGGGCAGGGCGGTGACGATGACCATGGTCTGCAGCGCCTTCAGCCCCCCAGACATCAGCAGCACGGCCGCCACGGCAGCGATCAGCAGGCCCCAGACCAGCTTGTGGCTGTTGGGCGGCGCACCCACGCCGCGGCTGGACAGCTGTGCCAGCACGAAGGTGGCCGAATCGGCCGAGGTCACGAAAAAGACCAGCAGCAGAATCACCGCCATCACCGACAGCACGCCCGCTGCGGGCAGGCTGGCAAACAGGCTGAACAGGGCGCTGGACATGTCGGCCTGCACGGCAGCGATCAGGCCCGTGTTGCCCGCCAGGATCTGCGACAGCGCCGTGCCACCGAAAATCGAGAACCAGGCGAAGCTGACCAGCGTGGGCACCAGCATGACGCCGATGACGAACTCGCGCAGCGTGCGGCCGCGTGAAATGTTGGCGATGAACAGGCCGACGAAGGGCGACCAGGTGATCCACCAGGCCCAGTAAAACACCGTCCAGTCCTTGGCCCAGCTGTTGCCCGAGAAAGGCGTCAGGCGCAGGCTCTGCGCGATCAGGTTGTTCAGGTAACCGCCCAGCGTGGTGGTGAAGGTTTCCAGGATGAAGAAGGTCGGGCCGACGATCAGCAGGATGGCGGCCACCAGCGCGGCCAGCGCCAGGTTGATGTTGGACAGCCACTGGATGCCCTTGGCCACGCCCGTCATCGCCGAGACCAGGAAGGCCAGTGTGGCCACGACGATGATGATGAGCTGTGTGGTGCTGCCGTTGTCCACGCCCCAGACGCTTTTCAGGCCGGTGGCGATCTGCGCGGCACCGAGGCCCAGCGAGGTAGCCACACCAAAGGCCGTACAGACGATCGCCAGGATGTCAATGGCCTGGCCCCAGCCACTGGCGATGCGTTTCTCGCCCAGCAGGGGAATCAGCGCGCTGGAGATCAGCGCCGGGCGTTTCAGGTTGAACTGCGTGTAAGCCAGTGCCAGCGCCACGATGGCGTAGGCCGCCCAGGGGTGCAGGCCCCAGTGGAAGAAGGTGTAACGCATGGCCTCGCGCGCGGCCATGGTGGTCTGCGCGTCCAGCCCGGCGGGCGGCGCGGCGTAGTGCGACACGGGCTCGGCGGCGCCGTAAAAGACGAGGCCGATGCCCATGCCGGCCGCGAACAGCATGGCGAACCAGCTCAGGGTCGAATAATCGGGTTCAGCATCCTCACCGCCCAGGCGGATGTTGCCGTAGCGGCTGAAGGCCAGAAAGCCGGCAAAGGCCAGAAAGCCCAGCATGGTCAGCAGATAGAACCAGCCAAAGCGGTCCAGTGAAAAAGCCAGGGCGGCGTTCACGCCGGTGGACAGCGTGCCCGGGGCGAAAACGCCCAGAGCGACAAACGTCGCAACCAGCACCACAGCGATGCGAAATACCATGGGAAATCTCCGGGAAATCGGGCCTGAAGCACAGACAAAAGTGCAGTCAGCAGAATGCTGAAAATTGGCCGTTAAATGAGCGCAAAAGCGTCACGAAGCACGCATTTTAACGCGGCAACGTTTTTTACGCAAAACCCGGCGTTCAAAGACCCGGGCTGCGAGCCCCTTCCTGGGCTTTATTCCTGCGCGAAGCTGGTGGTGATTTCGGCCATCTGCCCCAGCATGATGCTGGCCGAGCAGTATTTTTCGTGACTCATGGCGATGGCGCGCTCGATGGCGGCGGCGGGCACGTCGCCTTTCACCCGGAAATGCATGTTGATGCGGGTGAAGATTTTGGGATCGGTTTCGGCGCGCTCGGCCTGGATGTCCACGCTGCAGCCCTCCACCTTGTGGCGGCCGCGTTTGAGGATCAGCACCACGTCGTAGGATGAGCAGCCGCCCAGGCCCGCCAGCAGCAGCTCCATGGGCCGGGCGGCCTGGTTGCGGCCACCGTTTTCGGGGCGGACGGCATCGGGCGCGCCGTCCATGGCGACGATGTGGCCGCTGCCGGTTTCGGCGACAAAGCCCATGCCCGATCGGGCGCCGCTGGCGCCGGTCCAGGTGACGGTGCAATCCATGATGAATCCTTTGCGGTGTGGGTGGCCTGGAGGCCGGGTCGGTGTCTCAGGGTATGTCCTGGTGCCGCAGGCGGTGCGGCCGCAGGAGCAATCGGGACTTGAGGCTACTAGAATGTGTCAGGTTTTCCTGCGGTCAGACCAATTATTGTGCCATCGACATGAGTTTCACCCCCGTTCAGGCCGACAGCCGCCACAGCCTCTCCGAGGCGGTGTGCGAGCAGATCCAGGCCGCCATTGCCCAGGGCCACCTGCAGCCCGGCGAACGGCTGCCGCCCGAGCGCGACCTGGCCGAGCAGATGGGCGTGTCGCGGGCACTGCTGCGCGAGGCGCTGGTGCGGCTGCAGGCCGATGGATTCATCAGCTCGCGCGGTCGCGGCGGCATGACGGTGTCCGATCTGGGTCACCAGGAGATCACCTCCCCGCTGGTGCGCCTGATGCTGCAGCGTCCGCAGGCGGTGCTGGATGTGCTGGAGCTGCGCATGGCACTAGAAGGCACGGCCACCGAGCTGGCCACGCGGCGCGCTACCGACGAGGATCGCGCGCGCATCTCGAAGGCCTTTGATGTGATGTGGCGCGACTGGGAACAGCGCGTGCCCGAAGCCGACCGCGCCCGCCACGATGCTGATTTCCATCTGGCAATCGCGGCAGCCACGCGCAACTTCGCCATCCAGCACGTGCTGGGCAGCCTGCACGCCCTGGTGCAGGGCGCGATGGCCAACGCGCACCAGCTGGTTCAGGATTCGCGGACGCTGCAGGACGATCTGATCGGCCAGCACGCGGCCATCCGCGACGGCATTCTGGCGCGCGAACCGCTGCGTGCGCGCCGTGCCGCCGAAGCGCACCTGGAGTTCGTCCGCCGTCTGTACGGCACGCCGGACGCGCCCACCGCGCAGGCGCCAACGGGGCTGTGACCGCCTGCGGGCGGCCAGTACGTCAGTCTTCGAGCAGCGAGCGCAGCATCCAGGCGGTTTTTTCGTGCACGTCCAGGCGCTGCGTCAGCAGATCGGCCGTGGGCTCGTCGCTGGCCTTTTCGACCAGCGGATAGATGGTGCGGGCGGTGCGCGCCACGGCCTCGTGGCCATCGACCAGCACACGGATCATCTCGCGCGCCTTGGGCGTGGTGGCCGGGGCGTCGTGCAGGCTGGACAGGCGGCTGTAAGCCTCGAACGAACCGGCGGCGGGCAAGCCCAGGGCGCGGATGCGCTCGGCGATGGGGTCCACTGCGTTCCACAGCTCGGTGTACTGCTCCATGAACATGGTGTGCAGCGTGTTGAACATCGGGCCGGTGACGTTCCAGTGGAAGTTGTGCGTCGTCAGATAGAGCCGGAAAGTGTCGGCCAGCAGGCCGTTGAGCGCACCGGCAATCGCCTCGCGGTCTTTGGCGTCGATGCCGATCGAGATGCCGCCCGCCAGCGTGGCGGGGGCTTTCACTGCCGCTTTTTTCTTCGTGGCCATGGTCTTCTCCTGGAGTTAAGGGTCCGCGATCAGCCGATTGTGCAGCCGGTAGTTCCGCCCACAGGTCAGCCTACGAAAGCGCGCTCGATCACGAAGGCGCCGGGCGTGGTGGTGTTGCCTTCGGGCAGACCGCGTTCTTCCATCATGATCTTCAGATCGCGCAGCATGTCGGCGCTGCCGCAGATCATCACACGGTCTTCCTCGGGATTGAGCGCCGGGGCGCCCGCCAGCTGCGCCAGGCGGCCGTCGGCGATGAGCTCGGTGATGCGGCCCTGGGTGGGGAAGGGTTCGCGCGTCACGGTGGGGATGTAGCGCAGCTGCTGCGAAATCATCTCGCCCAGGAACTCGTGCTGCGGCAGCTCGGTGGTGAGGTAATCGCGGTAGGCCAGCTCGTTCACCTCGCGCACGCCGTGAACCAGGATGACCTGCTCGAACTTCTCGTAGGTGTCGGGATCGCGGATCACGCTCATGAAAGGCGCCAGGCCCGTGCCGGTCGAGAACAGGTACAGGCGCTTGCCTGGCAGCAGGTAGTCGATCAGCAGCGTGCCGGTGGGCTTTTTGCCCACGACGATGGTGTCGCCGGGCATGATGTGCTGCAGGCGGCTGGTCAGCGGGCCGTCGGGCACCTTGATGGAGAGGAACTCCAGGTGCTCTTCGTAGTTGGCGCTGGCGATGCTGTAGGCGCGCACGATGGGGCGGTTTTCAGTCGGCAGGCCGATGAGGGTGAAGTGGCCGTTGGAGAACTTCAGCGCCTGGTTGCGGGTGGTCTTGAAGGAGAACAGCCGGTCGGTCCAGTGGTGGACTTCAAGAACCTGCTCGTCGAAATATGCGCTCATGGTGGGACGTTAAAAGTGAGGGAGAATGTCTGCTCGACCCGGACGATTCTGGCTGCGCCAGGTTCGGGATAACCCGCAATTTTACCCGCAACGACCGCCGCAGGCCTGCACATGGGCTTTCGTCCTCCGTCGCTGCCTTCGCCATGACCGACACGCCCGCCTTCGCCGACGAGCCTTCTGCCCCCGATGCGCCGCACGCGCAGTATCCCGCGCTGTTTTCCGCGCTCGATCTGGGGCCGGTGCGGTTGAAAAACCGCATCCTCATGGGCAGCATGCACACGGGTCTGGAGGATTCGTCCAAGCACACGGAGCGCCTGGCGGCGTTTTACGCCGAGCGTGCAGCCGGTGGCGTGGCGCTGATGGTCACGGGCGGCTACGCGCCCAATATGCGCGGCTGGGTCAAGCCGTTTTCGGGGCGCCTGAGTTCGCGCTGGGGCGTACCGCGCCACCGCACGCTGACCCGCGCGGTGCACGATCAGGGCGGAAAGATCGCGCTGCAGATCCTGCACACCGGGCGTTACGCCTTTCACCCGCTGGCCGTGGCGCCTTCGCCACTGCAGGCGCCGATTTCGCCCTTCAAGCCGCACGAGCTCAGCGCCCGCCAGGTGCAGGCGCAGATCAAGGCCTTCGTGCGCTGCGCCCAGCTCGCCCGCGACGCGGGCTACGACGGCGTCGAGATCATGGGCAGCGAGGGCTATCTGATCAACCAGTTCCTGGCCCCCGCGACCAACCACCGCACCGACGCCTGGGGCGGCAGCCCGGAAAACCGCCGCCGCTTCGCGCTGGAGATCGTGCAGCGCACGCGCGAAGCCGTCGGCCCCGATTTCATCCTGATCTACCGCCTGTCCCTGCTTGATCTGGTGCCCGGCGCCAGCACCTGGGAAGACACGCTGGCGCTGGGCGTGGGCGTGGCGCAGGCGGGCGCCAGCCTGATCAACAGCGGCATAGGCTGGCATGAATCGCGCGTGCCGACCATCGCCACCAGCGTGCCGCGCGCGGCGTTCGCGCCGGTGACGCGCGATTTCCGCCAGGCGCTGCACGCGGCCGGGTTCGCCACGCCGGTCATCGCCAGCAACCGCATCAACGCGCCCGAGGTGGCCGAGGCGCTGCTCTCGCAGCAGTACGCCGACATGGTCAGCCTGGCGCGGCCTTTCCTGGCCGATGCGCAGTTCGTGCGCAAAGCCTTTGAAGGTCGCAGCGGCGACATCAACACCTGCATCGCCTGCAACCAGGCCTGCCTGGACCACGTTTTCGAGCAGAAAATCGCCTCCTGCCTGGTCAACCCGCGCGCCTGCCACGAAACCCTGATGCCGATTCGTCCGGTCACCCAGCCCCGCACCGTGGCCGTGGTGGGTGCTGGCCCGGCGGGCCTGGCCGCGGCCACCGAGCTGGCGCGGCGCGGCCACCAGGTCACGCTCTACGAGGCCAGCAGCCAGATCGGTGGCCAGTTCAACATGGCCAGGCGCATCCCGGGCAAGGAAGAATTCCACCAGACGCTGCGCTACTTCACGCGCCAGCTCGCGCAGCTGGACGTGCATGTGCTGCTGGACCACCCGGTCAGCGCGCAGGAGCTGGTCCAGGGCAAGTTTGATCACATCGTGCTGGCCACGGGCGTGCTGCCGCGCGATCCGAAAATCCCGGGCCAGGAGCTGCCGCACGTGCTGAGCTACATCGACGTCCTGCGCGACGGCCTGCCCGTGGGCCAGCGTGTGGTGCTGGTTGGCGCGGGCGGCATCGGTTTCGATCTGGCCGAATATCTGGCCGTGGGGACGGATATCGGTCGGCGCTCGCCCTCGGTCGATCTGGAGGCCTGGCAGCGCGAGTGGGGCATTGCCTCGCCCGTGACGCACGTCGGCGGCCTGACCGAAGCCGTGCCGCCCGAGCCGCTGCGCGACATCACGCTGCTGCAGCGCAAATCGACGCGCATGGGCGCCGATCTGGGCAAGACCACGGGCTGGATTCACCGCGCCGCGCTGCGCCAGCACGGCGTGAAAATGCTGACCGGCGTGCAGTACGAGCGCATCGACGAGCAGGGCATCTGGGTGCGGGTGGGCGATGCGCCCGAGAGCCAGCACCTGCCCGCAGACACCATCGTGCTGTGCGCGGGCCAGGTGCCGCACAGCGCGCTGCACACCGAACTGACCCGCTTGGGCGTCATGCCGCACCTGATCGGCGGCGTCAAAGACGCCAGCGGCCTGGACGCCCGCCGCGCGGTCGCGCAGGCGTTTGAGCTGGCGCTGGGACTGTAAGGCGCGGGTTTTCCGGCTGCTGCCCGGTTCTGCGGACCGACCGGTGATCTTGGTTGATTCCAGTGTCTGGATCGACTATTTCCGAAACACCGTCACGCCGCAAACCGAGCTTCTGGACGCTCTGCTGGGACATGAGCTGCTGTGTGTCGGTGATCTGATCCTGACCGAGGTACTGCAGGGCTTTGTCTCAGAGCGCGATTTCAGTCAGGCGCGTTCGCTGCTGGCCATGCTGGAGGTGATGGACCTCGGGGGCGAGGCGATGGCCATCCAGGCCGCCCTTCACTTCAGAACCTTGCGCGGACTGGGCATCACGGTGCGCAAAACGATGAACACCCTGATTGCCACGGGGTGCATCGCGAAAAACCTCCCGCTGCTGTACAGCGGCCGGGATTTTGATCCTTTTGTAACACATCTGGGATTGCGGTCAGCGCTGCGTGAGCTGTGATCGGGAAGCGTCCTGATTTCCCGGGGGCTCAGGCATCCCGCCGCTGCGGCTCCACCGCATGCAAAAAACGGGTGTAGAGATCGCGCGGCGGGTTCATGCCGATGGATTTGAGCATCTGCCCGACATTGCCCCGGTGGTAACTGCCGTGCGTGATGATGTGCAGCAGCATTTCCTCGCGCGTCATGCTGCCGCGCTCGCCGTCGGTGAAGGTGAAGGCCAGGCGCTGCGCCAGTGCCTCGGGCGTGAGTGCACCGACATGCTCGACATACCACGCGTCAGTGGTCGCGACATCACTGTGCAGCTAGGCCAGCGTGGGCGTGTCGCGGGTGTTGGTGGCGTCAAACGGCACGGTTTCAGCACTGAGGTGCGCCCGGAAAATCCGGTCCACAACATAGATGTGGTTCAGCGTGCGAATGCAGGTGTGCAGCGTGTCGGCCTTTTCCGGCGGCAGGGCGGCCAGCAGGGCGAAAAGCTCGGCATTGCTCCAGGCTTTGAAGGCGAATAGCGGGGTAAGGGATGGGGCATTCATTTTGTCAGGTCGGGCGCGGTGAGCCGGGTTTGCTGGCGGTGCTTAAAACCTGCTCAGCCCACTTGTTCAGGCTGGTGCCATGGCGGGCCGCCGCTTTGAGGGCGGCCGCGTGAACCTGGGGGGCGAGGCGCAGCATCAGCCTGCCGCTAGCGGGCTTTTCCGGACTGCTGCCGGACTGTTCGCAGGCAGCGATGTAATCGTCGATGGCGCAGTGAAAATGGGTTTCAAACTCCGCCACAGATTCAGCGTGGAAAGTGATGATGTCGTCAATATCCAGAACCCGGCCGACGATGATTTTGTCCTCGGTGTCGAAAACCAGGTTCGTGGTGTAGCCCCGGTAGCTCATCGTGTTGTTCATGGATGGATTCCCAGACGGTCCAGATAATCGCGGACGGCCTTGACGCGGTAGCGCAAAGCTTCTTTTTCGGGGTGCGGGCGGTGAAACGTAGCCCTGAAACCCCCATGGCTGAAGGTGACTGAAGAGCCCGCACCTTCAATCACGGTGCAGCCCATGGCTACCAGCAGCGATTCAATGCGCGCCCAGACCAGGTTGCCGTTGACTGGATCAGCAAAAATCGCTTCGAGTGTCTTGCGATGTCTGCTGTTCATCTGAAAATGATAGCAATAACCGCCTGATTGTGCAATCGCTGGCCGCAGAGCCAGCGTGTCCAGCGACCGGCTTGCCGCTTCACCCCTTCTTCCCCAGCATCCCAAACACGCTCGAGAAATCCAGCGCGCCATTTCCGGCCTGGCTGTGCAGGTCGTAAAGGCTGCGGGCCAGGGCGCCCAGCGGCACGGCGGCGCCGCTGGCCAGGGCGTTTTCGACGGCGAGGCCCAGGTCTTTGCGCATCAGGTCCACACCGAAGCCGCCGCTGTAGCCGCGCGCGGCCGGGGCGCTGTCCATGACGCCGGGGCAGGGGTTGTAGACCTCCAGCGCCCAGTTGCGGCCCGAGCTTTGCGCCATCACGCTGGAGAGCACTTTCGGGTCCATGCCGTTGGCGATGCCCAGGTTCAGCGCTTCGCTGGTGCCTATCATCAGGATCCCCAGCAGCATGTTGTTGCAGATTTTGACCGTCTGGCCGCAGCCTGACGGCCCGGCGTGGAAGATGTTGCGGCCCATTGCTTCTAGCAGTGGGCGCATCGCGGTCAGCGCGGTTTCGTCGCCGCCGACCATGAAGGTCAGCGTGCCGGCCTGCGCGCCGCCGGTGCCGCCCGATACGGGCGCGTCGATCAGCGCCAGGCCCTGGCCCGCCGCAGCCTGCGCCACACGCCGCGCCACCTCGGGCGCGATGGTCGAGCAGTCGGCCACCCGCGTGCCCGGTGCCACGTGCGCCAGCACGCCGTCCTCGCCCAGCCACACACGCTCGACATGCTTTGACGCGGGCAGCATGGTGAAAACCGCCTGCGCGCCCTGGACGGCGTGGGCGATGTCCCGTGCTGCTTCGCCGCCCGCCGCGACCAGCGCCTCGACCTGCGCCGGGGCCAGATCCAGCCCGCGCACGCGGTGTCCGGCTTTTTGCAGGTTGAGCGCCATGGGCAGGCCCATATTGCCCAGGCCGATGAATGCGATGTCCATGGTGGGCTCCTTATTTCAGCGAAATGGTGGTGTTGACGCCGCCCACACCGGCCTCGCCCGGCTCGTACCAGCGGGCGGTGACGGTTTTGGTCTGCGTCCAGAAGCTGATGGCCTGCTTGCCGTTGGGCCCAAGGTCGCCCAGCTTGGACGCGCGCGATCCCGTGAAGCTGAAGTAGGCCACGGGCACCGGAATCGGCACATTGATGCCGACCTGGCCGACATCGATCTCGTTCTGGAACTTGCGCGCCGCCCAGCCGCTGGACGTGAAAATCGAGGTGCCGTTGCCATTGGGGTTGGCGTTGACGAAGGCGATGGCCTCGTCCAGCGTGTCCACGCAGACCACGCACAGCACCGGGCCGAAGATTTCCTGGTCGTAAATCGCCATGCCGGGCTTCACGTTCGAGAAAATCGTCGGGCCGACGAAGTTGCCCTTCTCGTAGCCGGGCACGCTGCAGGCGCGGCCGTCCAGCAGCAGGGTGGCGCCGTCGGGGACGCCGCTGTCGATCAGGCGCAGCACGCGCTGGCGTGCGGCCGGGTTGACCAGAGGGCCGACGTCCACGCTGCGGTCGCTGCCGGGGCCGACCTTGAGAGCCGCCGATTTCTGCACGATCTCGTCCAGCCAGGAGGCGGCCTGGCCGACCAGCACCAGCACCGAATTGGCCATGCAGCGCTGTCCGGCGGCGCCAAAAGCCGAGCCGATCAGGTTGTTGATGGCCTGTTCGCGCGGCGCATCGGGCAGGATGACGCAGTGGTTTTTGGCGCCCATCATGGACTGCACGCGCTTGCCCGCCGCGCTGGCGCGCTGGTAGATCTGTGTGCCGACGTGGGTCGAGCCGATGAATGACAGCGCCTTGATGTCCGGGTGATCGCAGATCTGCTGCGCCACCTCGACGCCGCCGTGGATCACGCCGATCACGCCGGGTGGCACCCCGGCCTCGTGCGCCAGTTCGACCAGGCGAAGCGTGCTGCTGGGATCCTGCTCGGACGGTTTCAGGATGAAGGTGTTGCCGCAGGCGATGGCCAGCGGGAACATGAAGCAGGGCAGCATCACCGGGAAGTTGAAGGCGGTGATGCCCGCGCCCACGCCGATGGGCTGAAGCAGGTTGTAGACCTCGACCCCCGTGGCGGCGTTTTCGGCGATGTCGCCCAGCTGCAGGCTGGTGATGGAGCAGGCGTGCTCGACGACTTCCAGGCCGCGCGCCACCTCGCCTTCGGCGTCGGGGAGCGTCTTGCCGTGCTCGCGGGTGATGAGCTGCGCCAGCTCGGCGGTGTGCTCGCGCAGCAGGTGCTGGAAGCGCAGCATGATGCGCATGCGCTGGCCCAGCGGCGTGTTGCGCCAGGTGCGGAAGGCGGCCACGGCGGTCGCTACGGCGTGATCAACCTCTTCAGGCGTGGCGAAGGGCACGCGGGCGACGACCTCCTGCGTGGCCGGGTTGGTCACGTCGTGCAGGCGCGTGCTGGTGGACGGGTGGGCCTTGCCACCGATGAAGTGGGCCAGGGTGGGGATGTTGGACATGGCGTTTTCCTGTCAGTTTTTGACCAGCGGGCAGGTCGAATCTTTCAGCGGCTTGAAGGCCAGCTGGGCAGGGATGTTGGTGATGAGCTTGTAGTAATCCCACGGGCCTTTGGATTCGTCGGGCTTTTTCACCTGGTAGAGCTGCATGTCGTGGATGACGCGGCCGTCCGGGCGGATGCTGGCGTTCAGCATGACGGGATCCTTGATCGGCAGCTCGCGCATCTTCTGCGACACGGCCTTCCAGTCGTCTGTTTTGGCGGCGGCGGCCGAGCGCAGGTAGTGCAGCACGCTGGAATACACCCCGGCCTGGACCATGGTCGGCTTCAGGCCTTTGTACTGCTTCTCGAAGCGCGCCGAAAACTGCCGCGCCGCATCGTCACGGTCCCAGTAAAAGCCGTCCGAAAAGATCAGCCCCTGCGCGGTCGGCAGGCCCATGGCGCGAACGTCGGTCAGAAACAGCAGCAGCGCCGCAACCTTCTGGTCCTTGCCGCTGCCGATGCCGAACTCGCGCGCGGCCTTGATCGCGTTGACCGTGTCCTGCCCGCCGTTGGCCAGGCCAATCACCTGCGCCTTGGTGGACTGCGCCTGCAGCAGGAAGGACGAGAAATCGCTGGCGTTGAGCGGGTGGCGCACCGAGCCCAGCACCGTGCCGCCGTTGGCCTTGACGACCTCGCCGGCCTCTTTTTCCAGCGAATGACCGAAGGCGTAATCGACGGTGAGGAAGGTCCAGCTCTTGTCGCCCGCCCGGGTCAGCGCGGCGGCGGTGCCGGAGGCCGACGAGTAGGTGTCGAACATCCAGTGAAAGCCGTTGGGTGCGCAATCCTCGTTGGTGAGTTTGGTGGTGGCCGGGCCGCTGTACAGGGCTACGCCGCCGCGTTCCTTGATGACCTTCTGGACGGCCAGGGCGCCGGCCGAATTGGTCAGGTCGGCCAAGGCGTCGACCTTGTCGCGGTCCAGCCACTCGCGCGCCTTGGTCGCGGCGATGTCAGCCTTGTTCTGGTGGTCGGCGGAGATCACGTCAATGGTCAGCCCCTTGCACTCGGCCTGCAGGCAGTCGGCGACGGCCATGCGCGCGGCCGCTACCGATCCGCCGCCGCCCATGTCGGAATAGGGGCCGGACATGTCGGTCAGCACGCCGATGCGGATCAGGTTGTCGGAGTACTGCGCCTGCGCGCCCGGGCTGCACAGCAGGGCGGCGGCAGCCACGGCGGCTGCGGCCACGGGGCGCAGCGCGGGACGGATGAAGGAAGGGGTCATGGGCGGTCTCCGGTTGATTTTTTGGGCAGGTTCTGTGTCACACCGGCAGTCTGACAGCCTCAGCAATTCATGCAATCATGCAAACCCTGAGCCGATTTAATCCAATAGTGATGGCAAAAAAGCAAAGCTCCGGGGCTGGTACGGCAGCATCGGCCCCCTCGGCCTCCACGGCACCCGGGCTGGCGCAGCTGGACTGGGATCACCTGCGCATTTTTCTGGCCGTGGCGCGCCACGCTTCGGCGCTGGAGGCGGCTGGGCCGCTGGGGCTGGATCACTCCACCGTCAGCCGTCGGCTGCGCCGCCTGGAGGCCCAGCTGGGCAGCGCGCTGCTGACGCGCTCGCCGCGCGGCCATGCACTGACGGCGGCCGGACAGCGCCTGCTGGAATCGGCCGAGCGCGTCGAGGCCGCGCTGCTGCTGGCGCAGGCCGATCTGGGCGGCGATGCCAGCGCGCTGACCGGCCAGGTGCGGCTGGGTTCGACCGAAGGCCTGGGCGCCTACTTTCTGGCGCCGCGTCTGGCCGATTTCTGCGAGCGCCATCCCGGCCTGCGGGTCGATCTGCTGGCGCTGCCGCGCACGGTCAACCTCAGCCAGCGCGAGGCCGATCTGGCCGTCTGCCTGGAGCCGCCGTCCAGCACCCGCTGGGTGCGCCAGCCGCTGTGCCACTACCGCCTGCGCGCCTACGCCACGGCAGGCTACCTGGCGTCGCACCCGCCGCTGCGCAGTCCGGCTGATCTGGCCGCGCACCGCTTCATCGGCTATGTGGACGAACTGGTCTTCAGCGCCGAGCTGCGCTACCTGGATGGTCTGGCCCCGGGCGCCGCGGTGCCGCTGCGCTGCACCGGTGTGGTCGCCCAGCTGCACGCGGCGCGTCAGGGGCAGGGCATCGCGGTGCTGCCCTGTTTCATGGCCAGCAGCTACGCCGATCTGATCCCCGTGCTGCCCGAGGCGGTGCACGTGGTGCGCCAGTTCTGGCTGGTCGCCAGCCCCGAGCGCCTGGCGCTGGCGCGCGTGCGCACGCTGTGGGACGACGTGCAGGACGCCGCGCACAGCAGCAGCGCTTTCCTGATGGGCGACGCGCCGCTGCCGGGCTGGATGGCTGCGGGCCCCGCAAAGCCCCAGACAGAAAGTGCCACCCGGCTGTGACTACACTGCACGGGCTTTGTTGATTTCATTCACTTTATTTCCTCCTCAGAAAGGACTGCCATGATTCAAGTGGGCGACTCCCTGCCGGCCGTGACGATTGCCGAGTACATCAACGAGGCCCGCGAGGGCTGCACCCTGGGCCCCAACCCGTTCAGCACCGCTGACGAGGCCAAGGGCAAGCGCATCGCGTTGTTCGCTGTGCCGGGCGCTTTCACACCCACCTGCTCGGCCAAGCACGCGCCGGGCTATGTCGAGCTGGCGGACGAGCTGCGTGCGGCCGGCGTGGACGAAATCTGGTGCGTCAGCGTCAACGACGCTTTCGTGATGAACGCCTGGGGCGAGGACATGAAAGTCGGTGGCGCGATCCGCATGCTGGGCGACGGCAGCGCCGATTTCGCCAAAGCCACCGGCCTGACGCTGGATCTGACCTCGCGCGGTCTGGGCCTGCGCAGCAACCGCTACTCGATGCTGATCGACGATGGCCGCATCGTCGCGCTGAACAACGAGGCGCCCGGCGCCTTTGACGTCAGCGACGCGGCAACGCTGCTCAAGCAGGCGCAGGAGCACAAGAAGGCGTGAGCATTTGCCCCATGTCGGGGGTGTTCGAGAGCTGATGCGATGCAGCCGCCCCGGTTTCCACAAAAGATGTCAAAATTGATGTTTATTTAATGTCAATTATGGGGTTTTCATGGAAACTGTTCTGAGCCGACGCAGTGTCAGCGTCACCGAACTCAAGCGCAATTACGCCAGCATTCTGGCGCAGGCTGAGAACGAGCCGGTAGCCGTGCTCAACCACAACCGGCCTGAGGCCTATCTTGTGCCTGCGGCCTGTTTCGAGCAACTGCTTCAGCATCTGGACGACATGGATGACGCCCGTCTGGTCCGTGAAAGGGCCAGCGGGCCTTTCGCAGAAGTTCACCCCGATGATCTTTAAGCTGCGCTTCCACGTCCTGGCGCTGCACGATTGGCAGCGTCTGGACGGCAGCATCAAGGTGCCGCTGAAGAAAAAACTTCTCGAGCGCCTGCAGAACCCCCATCAGCCAGCGAGCGCACTTGCGGGCATGCCAGGCTGTTACAAAATCAAGTTGCGGCAGGTGGGCTATCGCCTGATCTACCGCGTGGACGGTGACGTGCTTTTCGTCACGGTCATCGCCGTCGGTCGGCGTGACAGGAATGCCGTATATGAGGCTGCATTGCAGCGAATGAAAACAGCCGGTTGATCCCTCATCACTCCAGCGGAAAATTCTCGTGCTCGGCCAGGCGTTGCAGGGCGTTTTCGAACATGACGCGGGCGGCGCCGGTGACGGCGAGCAGGTGGCCGTGCAGGTCGGCGTCCAGCGGGCTGGCGCTCAGGCAGTCGTGGCTGTACTGCTCGAAACTGCCCAGCATGCGCAGCAGGTCGGCGACATGGCGCGGGCATTCGCAGCGCAGGGCGCTGGCCTGTTCGGCCACGCGCTGCAGCGTGGCGTCGTCGAAGCGCCGGGGCGGAATCGGCGAGCCCGGGCTCAGATCGGCCGACGAATCGGGCGGAACAGGCACGCGCACGGCGTCGATCAGGCCGGGCAGATCGGCGTCGGGCACGGGTTCGCGGCGCACCACCAGACCCGCCTGACGCAGCGCCTCGACGGCCTGCGACTGGCCAAAACCGTACACCACCACCCCGCGCGCAATGCCGTGCGTCTGTATCAGCCGCTGCAGCTCGATCTGCGCCGAGCGGTGCAGCGAGTTGATGTGCGCCACCAGCACTTGCGGCGTCGCTGGCCAGTCGGCTGTCATGGCGCTCGCCAGATCGTCAAACACCGCCTCCAGCCGCCAGGGGGCCGCCTTGCCGTGCTGTGCGCTCTCGGCCGACTGCAGCCGGGCCGCCAGCGCGGTGCCCACCACGGCGATGCGCAGCGGCGGGGCTTCGACCCCCCCATCAGCCGGAGCCACAAAACCGGCCGGACCCGAGAGCAGCGCGCCCAGCTGCTGCGCATCCAGCCGCGCGATGCGACTGATGGTGTGGCCTTGGCCGGTTAACCTGCGCAAAAGCTGCGCACGCAAAACATCTTCATCCCGGTAGTAACGGTGTCCTCCGCTGGTTTTCACCGGCTGGAACGCCTGATAGCGCGCCTCCCAGACGCGCAGGGTGCTGACGGGCACACCGCAGGCCTGCGAGACGGCGCCGATGCGGTGAGTCGTTTCAGGAAGTGGCGAGCTTGGGTTCATGTCAGGATGATTTCGAGTGGATTTTGCAACGGATTCTAAGGCTGTTAAAGATTTAATGGTGTCTTCTTGTCGGTTTGTGGTAGATTAAAGGTCTTCAAGCCACTCAAAGTGAGAGAATCATGATTGCACTCCGCGCACGCCACGCTCTGGAAGCTGTCGCACTGGTTGCTTCAGCCCCTGCTCACAGCCCTGTCACCATTTCGGATGTGGCCCAGCATATCGGTATGTCGATGTCCTACGCCGAAAACCTTCTCAAAATGCTCAAAGTCGGCGGCATCCTGCTCTCGGTGCGCGGTCCGGGCGGTGGTTATCACATGGCCCGCGCCATCGCCGAACTGAACGCCTGGGACATCATCCAGTGCGTGTCCACCGAAACCGACCTGCAGCCCCAGCCCGAATCCGTCACGCCCGGCCCCACCGACCCGCTGGAGCGCGATTACGCGGCCCTGTGTCTGGGCTTTCTGCGCAACTATCCGCTGTCCAGGCTGGTCGATGAGGCGGCCCTTGTCGCCCCAAAGCTGGATAAGCCCGCCCGTCACCGGGGCCTGCGCCCCATGCCCAAACCCCAGCGGCCCAACGCGCCCGCTTCGGTGTTTGAATGGTCGACTTTCATGGGCAATTCGATGGCAGCCTGACGCCAGTCTGCAGGATTGCGGCCCGAAAACATCAACGCCAGCGCCCGATTCTATTCGGGCGCTGGCGTTTTTGCATCAAACTGCTCAGAACGGATGAAATCCGTCAGTCTTTAACGACCTCAGTCATTGGGGTTCTGGAAACCCGGCTGGCCGATGTCCTCGGGGCGTTGCGGCACGCGACGGAACGAGCTGGCGTCGTAGCCCAGTGCCGCAAAGCGCTTGAGCAGCGACTGGTAGGTGGCGTCGTCCATCAGCGGTTCGCGCGAGAAAACCCAGCCCCACTTTGTGCCGCGCACGCCCACCAGCGTGTAGCGGTACTGCGGATCGACCCACAGCGTGACCTGACGCGCGTGGATGGGGCCCCAGAGCTTGACGCTCCACTCGCCGCCGCCGCTGCCTTCAACCACGGTGTCCAGGAACTGGTGATGTTCCTCCGGCGCATCGAAGCGCTTGCTGCGGCCGTAGTAGTGATCGTCGATCGTGATGCCGTCGCTGCGCAGGATCCACTCCGAGCGGCTGCCCACCATGCCTTTTTCGGCGAAATAAGGCACGTTGGCGATGACATACCAGCGTCCCATGTAGCGCGGCAGATCGACCGCGACCGGCCCGGTCGGCTGACTGGCGCCGGGCGCCTGCGGCAGGCTGGTGCAGCCGGCCAGGCCCAGCGTCAGCGCTGCGGCGGGCAGCAGCAGGGCGCGCTTGAGGCGCGAGAGGGAGAAAAACCGCTCGGGGCGGGGGGTTCGCGTTGCAGTGGCGATCGAGGTGGCAGGTGCAGTCATGGTCGGTCTCCAGTCAAAGGGGATCGGGATGGGGATCAGGCAGAATCGGAAGACGAGGCGGGCTGCAGGCCGTTCCAGCGCTGCGCCAGGGCCAGCAGCGCGGGCATCAGCACCAGCCAGCCCGCGGCCAGCAGCGCCATCGCCGTGGCCGTGTCGGTGAAGCGCACGGCGCCCAGCGCGGCCCCGCCGCGAAAGGACAGCGCACCGCCCACCGCGCCAAAAAACGCGGCCAGCAGCCAGCGGCCCTTGAGCCAGTCCAGCAGCACCTGCACCTGCAGCGCCAGCATCAGCCACAGCGTCAGCAGCCACCAGGGCACGATCCCGGCTGGCGACGGCGCCACGGCGTAAGTGAACTGGCCGGTGTGCAGCATCAGCGTTTCCCACACACCGCCCATCAGCGTCGCGGCCAGCAGGAAGCGCACCTCGCGGGCCGGGCTGGGCAGCCAGGCCAGATGCAGCACGGTCAGCACGAGCACAGTCAACGCACCCCAGATCGGCTGGCCGTGGGCGATGCTCAGCACACACGCGAACCACGTCGCCTGGCCCAGCACAAAATAGGCCGCCGAGCGCAGACGCGGGTGGCTGCGCACGGCGCGCGCCCAGGCGGTGCGTCCGGGCGGGAGAGGGCTCACAGCGGTGGACATGGCTCAGGCTGCGTCCGGCACTGCGACCGTACGGCTGGCACGGTCGGCGCGGGGCTGGAAGCGGTAGTGGGCCACGCCCCATTCGCTGCCGTCGGCGTAGCCAAACAGCTCGGCCACGGCCATATAAAACATGCGCCAGCGCTGGAACCACACGGCGGCCTGGTCGGCGCCGTAGGTCTGCACCATCAGCGGCATGAGTTCGGCGCGGCGCGCGTCCAGGCGCTCCAGCCAGTGGTTGGCGGTGCGCTCGTAGTGCGTGCCGTCCACCCACCACTGCTCCTGCAGCGCCAGGTCGTCCTGAAACTGCGCCAGCAGATCCAGCGAGGGCATGGTGCCGCCGGTGAAGAAGTACTTGCTCATCCAGTCGCTGGCGCCGTTCACCTCGAAGTGGTAGGCCAGCTCGCGATGGGCAAAAATGTGGACGAAAAGCTGCGCGTCGTCCTTCATCCAGCGCGAAATTTTGGCCAGCAGCAGGCCGTAGTTCTTCATGTGCTCGAACATTTCGACCGACACCACGCGGTCAAAGCCGCCCTGCAGCACCTCGGGCGGCAGTTCGACATCGACGATGTTGCCGGTGACGATGCGCAGGTTGTTCAGACCGCGCTCGCGCGCCTGCGCCTCGATGAATTCGCGCTGCCCGTGCGAGTTGGACAGCCCGACGATCTCCGAGCCCGGAAACTGCGCCGCCGCCCACAGCGAGAACGAGCCCCAGCCGCAGCCCAGATCCAGCACACGCTGGCCGTCCTGAAGCTGGGCGCGCTGCGCGTACAGCGCCAGCATGGCGGCTTCGGCCTGATCCAGGCTTTCGCTGCCGGTGGGGTAGAGGCAGCCGGAATACTTCAGGTGCGGCCCCAGGTGGGCGTGGAAAAATTCGGCGGGCACCTCGTAGTGCTGCCCGTTGGCGGCCTGGGTTTCGATGGCGATGGGGCTGGAGCGCAGATCAGCCAGCAGCGTCTGCCACTTCTGCTGACGCAGGGCGGGCTGGCCCGCACCTTCGTCGCGCAAGCGCTGGCGCATGAGCTGGCGCATCCCCAGACGCACCAGCGGGTCGGGCAGCCAGCCCCGCTCGCAGGCGCGGATCACAAATCCGTCGTCCTGAGCGGCGTTGGCCGCGGTGACGGCGTCGGGACGGCGGGCGCTGTCCGCCGCTGGGGCGTGCATACGGGTGTCGGTGTCTGTCGTCATGGGGATTTCCTTGTTGTTATGGGTGAAAACGCTCAGCGGTGGTGAGTCAACACTCAGCGCTTGGGCCACCACGGAATGAGTGCGCTGGTGGTGCGCTGATATTCCGCGTAACCGGGGCGGCTGCGCGCCAGATGCTCTTCCAGCATGGGCAGGCCGGAGACCTTGACCAGCAGCCACGCCATCAGCACCGGCGGCAGCAGGGTCAGCCAGGCTGTCCAGCCTGTTCCTGCCGCCAGGGGGATGTAGGCCACCCAGTGCAGGCATTCAAAAAAGTAGTTGGGATGGCGGCTGTAACGCCACAGACCGGCGCGGCAGACCTGGCCTTTGCTGCCGGGCTGGGCGACGAAATCGCGCAGCTGCCGGTCGGCCAGCGCCTCGCCGCCCACCGCCACACCCCAAAGAATCAGCGCCAGCAGCACGGCGGCGAAGCCCGGCGCCGTTTCACGCCCAGCCGGAATCGCAAAAGCCATTGCCAGCAGCAGCGACACCACCGCCTGCACGCCAAAAAAGCCCAGCATTTTCAGATCGGCCTGCGCGCCCCATTCCTGGCGCAAACGGGTGTAGCGCGCATCTTCGGGCTGACCCGCGTTGCGCCGCCACAGATGCAGGCCCAGGCGCAGGCCCCAGACGCCGCCGCCCAGCGCCACCAGCGCACGCGCCAGCGGGTGGCCGTCCTGAAAAACGCCGTGGACCAGGGCCAGCGCGCCCAGCGACAGCGCCCAGACCGGATCGACCATGCCCGCGTTGCGCGAGCGCAGCTGCCACAGCCAGACGCCGCCAAATGACAGCGCCAGCACCAGCAGGCTGAGGGTCCAGGGGGCAAAAAGCAGTGACATGAGCAGCGATCCAGTGAAGCGTTGTGAATTGATACGGTTTCACAGCTATTCTGGATGCGCAGGCTTACTCCTGCCGGGGTGGGATGAAATCAATAAGTATGCATCCCCACCTGCGGGAAGCTGCCGTCGGCCACGGCGGTGACGAAGGCGCGGGTGGCGGCCTGGGCGCTGGGGAAATCGGCACCGAAGTTGCGCACGAAGCGCGGCAGTCGGCCGGGGGTCAGGCCCAGCATGTCGTGCATTACCAGCACCTGGCCCGAGCAGTCGGGGCCTGCGCCGATGCCGATGGTGACGAGATCGGGCACAGCGTCGCGCACGGCCTGGGCGACGGTGCCGGGCACGGCTTCCAGCACCATCAGGGCGGCGCCCGCGTCATAGAGTTCGCGCGCTTCGCGCACCAGGCGATCGGCACCGGACTGCTCGCGGCCCTGCACGCGGTAGCCGCCCAAGGCGTGGACGCTCTGCGGCGTCAGCCCCAGGTGGGCGCAGACCGGAATGCCGCGTTCGGCCAGGGCGCGCACGGCTGGCGCGGTCCAGCCGCCGCCTTCCAGCTTGATCATCTGCGCGCCCGCCTGCATCAGCGCCACGCTGCTGCGAACGGCCTGCGCCATGTCGTCGTGGTAGGCGCCAAAGGGCAGATCGGCGATCAGCCAGCTGTGCGGGCGGGCGCGCGCCACGCAGCGGGTGTGATAAACCATTTCGTCGAGCGACACGGGCAGGGTGCTGTCGTGGCCCTGCACCGCCATGCCCAGCGAATCGCCCACCAGCAGGCTGTGCACGCCCGCGTCGCTGAACAGGCGCGCAAAGGTGGCGTCATAACAGGTCAGCATGGCGATTTTTTCGCCTTTGGCGTGCATCTCGCGCAGGTGGCGGATGCTGACGGGCGTGGGCCGCGTGGCGTTTTGCGAGGGCGTTGCGGCGGGGGAGGTCTGGCTGCTCATGGGATCCTTCCTGTGGGGCCGGGTTCGGCCAGCCTGATGCATGCGCGGGCATGATAAGGCAAGGCGCTGCGGTCCGCCCAAGGCACGGCACAATCGGGCCTTGCCCATTTTTGCAGGCGCTGCCCCATGTCCGCTTCAACTCCCCAGGCCCTTTCGTCCGCGACCGGCGAGCAGCCCGTGCTGCTGCTGGTCGATGGCTCCAGCTACCTCTACCGCGCCTACCACGCCATGCCCGATCTGCGCAGCGGGGACGGCTTCCCGACGGGCGCCATCCACGGCCTGATCGCCATGATGCGCCGCCTGCGCGAACAGGTGCCCGCCTGCTGGGCCGCCTGCGTGTTCGACGCCAAAGGCCCGACCTTCCGCGACGACTGGTATCCCGATTACAAAGGCCACCGCCCGTCCATGCCCGAGGATCTGGCGCAGCAGATCGCGCCCATCCACGAGGTGGTGCGCATCATGGGCTGGCCGCTGCTGCAGGTGGAGGGCGTCGAAGCCGACGACGTCATCGGCACGCTGGCGCAGCGCGCACAGGCGCTGGGCGCGCGCGTGGTGATCTCCACCGGAGACAAGGACATGGCCCAGCTGGTGACGCCCGAGGTGACGCTGCTCAACACCATGACCCAGGAATCGCTGGATGCGGCCGGTGTGCTGGCCAAGTTTGGCGTGCCGCCCGAGCGCATCGTGGATTACCTGAGCCTGGTGGGCGACGCGGTGGACAACGTTCCCGGCGTGCCCAAGGTCGGCCCCAAAACGGCGGTGAAGTGGTTGGCCGAACACGGCTCGCTGGACGCCGTCATGGCGGCGGCCGAAAGCATCGGCGGCGTGGTCGGCCAGAATTTGCGCGACACGCTGAACTGGCTGCCCATGGCGCGCCGCCTGGTCACCATCCGCTGCGACTGCGATCTGTCCGCCCACCTGCCGGGCTGGCCGCAGCTGGAGGCGCTGCAGCAGCACGCGCCCGATCTGGACGCGCTGCTGGGCTTTTACCGCCAGTATGGTTTCCGCTCCTGGGGCCGCGAGCTGGAGGGGCAGATCGGGCCCGGATCATCCCGGGATTCCGCGGCCGCGCCTGCGCCTGCCGCGTCTGGCCAGATCAGCACATCCTTTGAAGCCGTTCCCGTGCTGCCCGGCCAGTACGAAACGGTGGACAGCGAAGAGGCCCTGGCGCGCTGGCTGGCGCTGATCCAGGCCAGTCCGCTGACCGCGCTGGACACCGAAACCACCGGGCTGGATCCGCTGCAGGCGCAGGTCGTCGGGCTGTCGCTGGCGCTGATCGGCTCTGGCGACGGGGGCGAGATCGTTCGCGCCGCCTACATCCCGCTGGCGCACGAACAGCCCAGCCTGGACCAGCCCGCGCCGCAGCAGCTGGACCGCGACGCCGTACTGGCGCGCCTGCGCCCCTGGCTGGAAGACGCGGGCGCGGCCAAGGTGGGGCAGAACATCAAGTTCGACACGCACATCCTGGCCAACCACGGCATTACCGTTCGCGGCTGGGCGCACGACACGCTGCTGGAAAGCTATGTGCTGGAGGCCCACCGCCCGCACGGTCTGGAGAGCCTGGCCCAGCGCCACCTGAACCGCCAGGGCCTGAGCTACGAAGACCTGTGCGGCAAAGGCGCCAAACAGATTCCGCTGGCGCGTGTGCCCGTCGATCAGGTCAGCCAGTACGCCTGCGAGGACGCCGATTTCACGCTGCAGGTTCACCGCCAGCTCTGGCCGCAGATTCAGGCCGACGCGGCGCTGGACGCGGTTTACACCCGCATCGAGCTGCCCGTGGCCGACGTGCTGCAGCGCATGGAGCGCGACGGCATCGGCCTGGACGTGCCCGAGCTGCAGCGCCAGAGCGCCGATCTCCACACCCGCATGACGCAGCTGGAAGGCCAGATTTACGAGCAGGCCGGCGGCCCTTTCAACCTGGGCAGCCCCAAGCAGATCGGCGAGGTGCTGTTTGGCCGCATGGGCCTGCCGCAGAAGAAAAGCACCGCCACCGGCGCCGCCTCGACCAGCGAAGAGGTGCTTCAGGAGCTGGCCGAAGATTACCCGCTGCCCGCGCTGATCCTGCAGCATCGCTCGCTGTCCAAGCTGAAATCGACTTACACCGACAAGCTGCCCGCCATGGTCAACCCGGACACCGGCCGCGTGCACACCAGCTATTCGCAGGCAGTGGCGGTGACGGGGCGGCTGTCCAGCAACGAGCCCAACCTGCAGAACATCCCCATCCGCACGCCGGAAGGCCGCCGCGTGCGCCGCGCCTTCGTCGCCCGGCCCGGGCATGTGCTGCTCAGCGCCGACTATTCGCAGATCGAGCTGCGCCTGATGGCGCACATCAGCCAGGATGCAGGGCTGCTGCGCGCTTTCCGCGAAGGCATTGATGTCCACCGCGCCACGGCGGCCGACATTTTCGGCGTGGCCAGCCCGGACGAGGTCAGCGCCGACCAGCGCCGCTACGCCAAAACCATCAACTTCGGCCTGATTTACGGCATGGGCGCTTTCGGCCTGGCGCGGGCGCTTGGCATCGCCAATGGCGCGGCCAAGGATTACATCGAGCGCTATTTCGCCCGCTACCCCGGCGTGCGCGCCTACATGGACCGCGCGCGCCAGGAGGCCGCCGCGCAAGGCTATGTCAGCACCGTGTATGGGCGCCGCCTGTGGCTGCCGGACATCAAAGGCGGCAACGGCCCGCGCAAGGCCGCTGCCGAGCGCCAGGCCATCAACGCGCCGCTGCAGGGCACGGCCGCTGACCTGATCAAGCTGGCCATGATCGCCGTGGACGCCGAACTCAGCGCCCAGCAGCGCGCCACGCGCATGCTGCTGCAGGTGCACGACGAACTGGTTTTCGAGGTGCCCGACGCCGAACTGGCCTGGGCCCGCGAGCGCCTGCCGCAGATCATGGGCGCCATCCAGCCTTTCGAGGGGGAATTTGCCGTGCCATTGACCGCCGAAGTCGGCGTGGGTGCCAACTGGGACGAGGCGCACTGATGCGCCCGCAAACGATGATGAGCCACCCCTGGACCCCCGCCCCGGACAACGAAACCCTGGACGCCGCCCGCGCCCGCAACATCCGCGACGCCCTGTTGGAGGACGTGGGCACCGGCGACTGGACGGCGCAGCTGGTCCCTGCCGGGCAGCGCGTGCAGGCCCG
Organism: Amphibiibacter pelophylacis; assembly: GCF_037688875.1. Taxonomy (NCBI): domain Bacteria; kingdom Pseudomonadati; phylum Pseudomonadota; class Betaproteobacteria; order Burkholderiales; family Sphaerotilaceae; genus Amphibiibacter; species Amphibiibacter pelophylacis. The sequence goes on along the minus strand of NZ_JAWDIE010000007.1, from coordinate 772 downwards.
CGTCATCGTGCGCGAAGCGGCCGTGCTGTGCGGCAAAGCCTGGTTCGACGGCTGCCTGCTGGCGCTGGACGCGCAGGCGCAGGTGCTCTGGCAGCACGCCGAGGGCGCTGACATGGGGCCCGGCGACACGGTCTGCGAGATTGCCGCCGACGCCCGCGCCCTGCTCACCGCCGAGCGCAGCGCCCTGAACTTCCTGCAGACCCTCAGCGCCACCGCCACGCTGACGCGCCAGCATGTGCGCGCTATAGAGAACATCCGAGCGCCCGGCCGCGACACGCCGTGCCTGGTGCTGGACACGCGCAAGACGCTGCCCGGTCTGCGCCAGGCGCAGAAGTACGCCGTGCGCGTGGGCGGCGGCCACAACCAGCGCCTGGCGCTGTGGCACGGCATTCTCATCAAGGAAAACCACATCGCCGCAGCGGGCAGCATCGCCACCGTGATGGCGCAGGCGCGCGCGCTGGATGCGGGCGTGGACATCCAGATCGAGGTCGAAACCCTGGACCAGCTGGAAGAAGCCCTGGCGGCAGGCGCCACCAGCGTGCTGCTGGACAACTTCCGCCCGGAGGCCCTGCGCGCCGCCGTGCGCCAGACTGCCGGACGCGCGCTGCTGGAATGCTCGGGCGGCGTCAGCCTGTCCGCCCTGCCCGAACTGGCCGCCACCGGTGTCGACCGCATCAGCATCGGCCGCCTGACCAAAGATGTGCGTGCGGTGGATTATTCGATGCGGGTGGTGGGGTAAGGGCGGATGAAAAAAGCCCGGCCGCAGTCCTAA